>DATENA010000020.1:0-34404 GCA_035275285.1 Fibrobacteria bacterium
TCCCTCGACGAATACATCCTGTACGAACTCCATCCGGGGACCTTCACCCCGGAAGGCACCCTGGAGGCCGTAGCTTCCAAGCTACCCCACCTGAAGGAGCTGGGCGTCAACGCCCTGGAGATCATGCCCGTCAACCAGTTCCCCGGCGCCCGCAATTGGGGCTACGACGGCGCCCATCCCTTCGCGGTGCAGGATTCCTACGGGGGGCCGGACGGCCTGAAACGCCTGGTGGACGCCTGCCACGCCCAGGGGTTCGCCGTGGCGCTGGACGTGGTCTACAACCACCTGGGCCCGGAAGGGACCTATCTCCAGGAGTTCGGCCCGTATTTCACGGACCGCTACCGGACCCCTTGGGGCAGCGCCGTCAATTTCGACGGACCCTGGAGCGATCAGGTGCGCGATTATTTCATCGAGAACGCGCTGTACTGGTTCCGCGAATTCCACGTCGACGCGCTCCGCCTGGACGCCATCCACCAGATCTACGACATGTCCGCCCAGCACTTCCTGGCCGAGCTGGAGGAGCGCGTGACGGAATTCTCCTCCCGCCGCGGCAGGCAGCGCCATCTCATCGCGGAGAGCGATCTGAACGATCCCGGCGTGCTGGTCGGCCGGGACGGGGGCGGGTACGGCATGCAGGCGCAATGGCTGGACGATTTCCAGCATTGCGTGGACGCCATGCTGCGGGGGGAGAAGTCCGGATACCGCGCCGATTTCGGGGCCCCGGACCAATTCGTGCAGGCCAACCGGGAAGGGTTCGTCTATGCCGGCGAGTATTGCCCCTCCCGCGGGCGGCGGTTCGGCGCCTCTTCCGCGTTGCGGCCCCCCCGGCAATTCATCGCTTTCATCCAGAACCATGACCAGGTGGGCAACCGCCCCTTGGGCGAGCGCTTCAACGAAATCGTCGACTTCGAATCCTATAAGCTCGCGGCCGGGGCCCTGTTCGTTTCCCCGTACATCCCGCTGCTGTTCATGGGAGAGGAATACGCGGAGACCAATCCCTTCCTGTTCTTCGCGGATTACCAGGATCCGGCCCTGGCCCAGGCCGTGCGCGAGGGCCGCAAAGAGGAGTTCGCGTTCCTGCACATGGGCCAGGACGTGCCCGATCCCATGGCGCCGGAGACCTTCCGCCGGTCGAAGCTGGATTGGGGCCGGGCGGGGACGGGCCGGCATCGCGTCACCTTCGAATTCTACCGCGAGATGATCGCCTTGCGGAAAACCCTGCCTTCGCTCCGCCGCCTCGATCGGGCCGGCATGGAAATGACCAGCCACGGGCCGGCGTTCTTCCTGGTGCGCCGCAGCCGGGGCACGGGCGACGTGGAGACCGGCGAGGTTTTCTGCATGCTGAATTTCACGGACGGCCCGATCCGGATGCGGGCCCAGGTGCGCGAAGGGGAATGGGAACTGGCGATGAACTCGGCGGACAAGCGCTGGGGAGGGCCGGGTTCGCAGCCGCCCGCGCTGGCCCGGGCGGACCAATCCATCGAGCTGCCCGCCCGCTCCTTTTTGCTTTACAAGCGCATCCGCTGACGGATCAGTCCGTTTCCTGCAGAACGGCCAGGGCCCGGGGATGGACGAAATACCCCCCGGCCACCGCCTCGGCCTTGTCCGGGGCCCAGAAATTGCCTTGGGCCTCCGCCCAGGCGGCGGTGTCGAGGATGCGCCGCCATGTCTTGCCCGCATGGGGGGCCGGTATGGGGAATTCCGCGCCTTCGTGGTGCATGTTCACGCACAACAGGAAATCGGTGTCGCCCACGGCGCTGCCGTCGATGCGCCAATGGATGCGGCCGTCCCCGTCCTCGACGTTCGCCTCGCCGTCCCGGCCCTTGAACCAATGGGTCACGTCGTTCCCGGAATCCATCCGGAAATCCGCGAAGCGATCCTGGCGCAGGCAGGGATGCGCCTTGCGCAATCCGATGACGAAATGCGCGAAGAGGAAGAGCCCGTTCTTGCCCGAGGTCCCCGCGTCCCGGCCGTAATTGTCGTGGTAGGAGCCCGTGCCGCCCGTGGGCAGCAGGTTGGGGGCGGGGGTGGCGATCATCCCGTAGTTCAGCCACATGCCGATGCTGTCCAGCTTGTAGGGGTTGTTGTTGCCGTTCTGGGTGCGCGCGAATTCGTCCCCCGCGCAGGTCATGGGCACGCCGCGGGAGAAGAACTGGACGGCCAGGAAGTTGCGCAGCCGCTGGCGGCGCAGGGCCTGGTCCCCGCCCGAATCCCAGGACAGGTTGTCGTCGCTGCCGCCGTCGGTGGGGCCGAAGGGCCAGGTCCCGCCGTTGTTCTTGCCGTTGTAACTGACCAGGTCCATGAGGGTGAACCCGTCGTGGGCGGTCAGGAAGTTCACGGACTTGTGGGGGCCGCCCTGATCGTGGAAATGGGCGTAGTCGCCGTTCATGGCCTGCACGAAGGCCCGGGAGTTGCCGTCCCCCTTGAGGAAGCGCCGCGCGGCGTCCCGGTAGATGCCGTTCCACTCCGCCCATCCCTTGGGGAAGTCCCCTACGTGGTACCCTCCCAGGTCCCAGGCTTCCGCGATGATCTCGATCTTCTCCTTTTCCGCGATGCCGGCGATGTCCTTCAGCAATCCGGACCCTGCATCGAAGCCGAAACCGCCTCCGCTGCGCCCCAGCACGGTGGCCAGATCGAAGCGGAATCCGTCCACGCCCATTTCCAGGGACCAATGCCGGAGCGAATCCTTCACCAACCGCTGCACCGGCTCTTTGGCGGCGTTCAGGTTGTTGCCGCAGCCGGTGCTTTCCCAATAGAACCGGTTGCCGCCCGTCAGGGCGTAATACTCGGAGTTGTCGAATCCGCGCAGGCAGAGAAGCTCCGCGGTGTCGCCCGTCCCGTCCCAGAGGCCGCCCTCGCCGGTATGGTTGTAGACCACGTCCAGGTACACTTCCAGGCCATGCTCATGGAAAGCCTTCACCATGCGCTTGAACTCCCGGGTGGGCCCGCCCGGGGTCTTGTCATGCGCATAGCGCAGGTCCGGGGCGAAGAACCCGTAGGTCATGTAGCCCCAATAATTCCCGTGGGGCGGCTCGTCGTAGCGGCGGTCCCAGCCCGGGAATTCCTCCGGCGTGATGTCGTTGGCGAATTCATGCACGGGCAGCAATTCGATCGTCGTATAGCCCAGCGCCTTGAGGTAAGGCGCCATGTGCCCCGCGCCGGCATAGGTGCCGCGCAGGGAATCCGGCACGCCGGCGACGTTCTCGAATCCCGGGATGCCCGCCAGGATTTCGGCGAGTTTCGCGGAGGAGGGATGGCGGGTGAGGCCTTTGACATGGGCCTCGTAGATGATCGCGTTCTTCTGGGCCACGCGCGGCTTCCGGCCGAAGGAGGTGTGGTCGTGGATCAGGATCGCTTTGGGAGCCCAGGGGCCGGTGTCGAATTCCCGCCTGGGCACGGCCGGATGGCGATCGGCCACTCCCGTATAGGGAGCGGGCCCGGATCCGTACATGCCGGCGTGGTGGCCGTAGGTCTCCTTCATCTCCGGGGTCTCGCGGTCATGGGAGACTTCCAGGGCGTACGGATCGAGCAGCAATTTGTTGGGGTTGAACCGGTTGCCGGCGGCATCCACGTCCGCCTTGAAGCCGGCGATGCTGTTGCCGCGCGTCCAGCCCTCCGCCGTGTCCCAATTGGGGCCCCAGCAACGGTACCCGTACAGGGTGCCCGCGGGAACGGCGTGGAGCTTGGCGCGCCAGACATCGTCCTTCCCCTTGGCCATCCAATAATCGTGCAGGACCGCGCCGCCCAGGGCCTGGCCGTGGATTTCCAGCAGCATGCGGGTGGCGTGTTTGGAATAGACCGCGAAGGTGGCGGTCCCCACGAGGGCGGCGGCGCCCGGCGCCGCGGCGCCCGACGCCGGGGCAGAGGGGCCGTCATGCCCGTTCCCGCCGTTGATCTGCAAGCGGGCCCCCAGGGCGAAGGTTTCCTTGGCCCATTTGGACGGGTCCAGGGGCGAGAACGGGCCTTGGGAAGGGTGAAGGGTTCCCGCGGCCGGGGTGGATTCCATGGTATCGGTAACGGGCATGTAACCTCCTGGGGGCGGGACCGCCCCGTATCCGCTTCCGCTGAGACGGTTTCCAGGGGAAAAAGGTAACCTCGAAGTTCCGCCTAGGGAAGATAGGCCAGCAGGCGGACGGTCCTTTCGGAAGATCCTTCCAGATCCGCATCGGTGGGGTATTTCTCTTCCTTCAGGACCTTCACCCCCGTGCGCGGGGAGAACGGGCGCGAGGCATCGGCGATGAAAACCTGGGAGCCGTTTTCCCTGGCCCGGCCCAGCCAGCGCAGCATGGTTTCCGCCACGGACTTTTCGTAGAACAGGTCCGCGACGAGGAGGACGTCCCATTCCGGCGAGGGAGCGCTTTCCAGCAGGTTCCCGGTTTCGATCCCGAGGCGCACGCCGTTGGCGGCGGCGTTGCGTCCCGCCATCCACAGGGCGACGGGATCGATGTCGTTGGCGATGGCCTCGGAGGCGCCGGCTTTCAGGGCCGCGATGCCGGCGATGCCGCACCCGCATCCGAAGTCGAGGACCGTCCTTCCCGCCGCGATCGCCGGTTCCCGAGCCAGGAACTCCGCCGTCAGCAAGGCGGCCGGCCACACCGTGGACCAATAGGGGATGTCCTGCTTCCTGCCGCTCTCCTTTTCCCAGGCCTGCCATACCGAAAAGACGTCCGGCGCCTGGTAGGCGACCAGATCGGGCCGGCCGGGAACGGGCGCGAGCGGGGCCAAACGCTCTATCAGGGAGTCGGAGGGGATGTCGGTGAGTGCGGGCAAGCGGGTATCCGGGTTCGGGGACGATCCTCATCAAGATACTTCAGCGGCGGCGCTCCGTTTCTATATTTTCCCTTGGCCGGCGCTTTCGCGCGCGGGTAACGGTCGCGCTTCCGAACCAGGCCGGAAACCGGGGAAAATGGAAAACGAAACGCGGCGCCACATGCATCCCCAATCCGGCTTCGGATCCTGGTACGAGCGCCGGCGCCCTTACCTGAGCGGCCACGGGCTCTGGCTGCGGGGCGGGGAATGGAACACGGTTCCGCCCGCCCGCTGGGACGACCTGCCCTTGCGCGTGCTCATCGCCCGCATGTCCACCTACCTGGACACTTCCGAATCCTTCACCCATCCCCTGCTGTACCAGGCCCTGGCGGACCTTCCCGGCGTCTTCCCGGACCTGGCTTTCCTGCCCCCTCCCCGGGATGGGGACATCATGGCCCGGGACGGCGTGCCTTGGCTGCTGGGGACCCAGACCAAGCGCGGGCCCATGGACTTCGACGTCATCGCCTTGAGCAACGCCATCGTGCAGGAACTGGTGAACCTGCCCGCCCTGATGGAGCGCAGCGGATTGGCCTTGCCCGCCCGGGAACGCTTGCAGCGCGCGGACCTGCCCTTGATCCTCATCGGCGGGGCAAATTCCCTGCATACCTCCCTGCTGGACCATGACGATTCCCCCGTGGACGGCATCTTCACGGGGGAACGGATCGAGGACATCCAGGAAATCATGCTGGTGTGCGCCGATGCCAAGCGCGCGGGCGTTCCCAAGGCCGCCCTGCTGGACAAGCTGCTCGAAGTCCCCGGGTTCGCCCGTCCCGGGCAGGACAAGCGCGCGCGCAAGCGGAACAACGAGACCTTGGACCTGCGCAAGGTCAAGGCCGCCCGGCCCGTCATTTACAAGCTGGAAGGCCTGGGGCAGGAGCCCGTGGCCATCAGCCGCGGGTGCCCGGCCTTCTGCTCTTTCTGCGCCGAGAGCTTCGATACCAAGCCTTACCGGGAGAACCCCGTGGACGCGGTGGTGGACAACGCGCTCAAGCTCAAGCGGGACATGGGCCTGGAGGGCATCGACCTGTTCAGCTTCAATTTCAATTTCTACCAGGACCTGTACCCGTTGCTGGAAGCCCTGGCGAAGCATTTCAGCGCCATCGGCCTCAAGAGCCAGCGCTTCGACATGATCGCCCGGGACCCGGCCATCCTGGACTACCTGCGCGCGGTGGGGAAGGGGAGCCTCACCTTCGGCATGGAAGGCATCTCGGCGCGCATCCGGCGATACCTGCAGAAGGGCCTGGACGAGCCCGATCTCTGGAAGGCCCTGGGCGCCGTGCTCAAAAGGCCCTTGCGCGAGCTCAAGGTCTTCATGATCGCCACCGGAGTGGAAGAGGAAGAGGACTTCCGGGAGTTCGAGGTCTTCGTGCGGCGCCTGCCGGAGATCATGCGTTCGGCCATCCACCGGCCCCGCGTGGTGTTCAGCGCCACGCCCCTGGTGCGCTTTCCCTGGACCCCCCTGGAGTTCGCGCCCGCCTTTCCTCCGGAGACCTATTCCAAGGTCACGCGCCGGCTGGGCCACATCGCCCGCATGGCGGGCTTCGAGTACCGCGGCGCCGCGGACGAGGCCGAGAACTACGTATCGCAGGTGCTGGTGCGCGCCGACCGTCCCGGATTCTGGGCCGCCCTCAAGCGGGCGACGGCGGAGACGGGCTTCCGGTATTACCGCGAGATGTCCGCGGAGTTCATGGACGCCTTGCGGAAACAGCTCTCCGCGGGCGGCATCGGGGACGCGGAATCCCTGGGCGGCTTCGATCTGGAGGCCAGCCGCAAGAAGCCCTGGACGCGCTGGGAGACGGGGGTGCGCCGCGAATTCCTGCACGTGCAGTACAAGCGCGCGCGCCGCTTCGTGGATCCGGGCTATTGCCTGGGCACCGTGGAGGAGGAGGCCGCCTGCCTGGCCTGCACGGCCTGCGAGACCAAGGAGGAGATGGATTTCCTCACCGACGTGCGGCGCAAGCACGAGGCGGACGCGGAAGGCTTCGACGGGCGCCGCAAATCGATCCTCCGATCCGCGGAGACCCTGGCCCTGGGCGTGCGCTGGACCGATCGCGTGCTGGGGCTGCCGCGCAAATATCCCGCCTTGGTGCTCGCGAGCTGCCTGATGCGCGCGGAGAAGGCCCTGACGCCGCATTTCTGGCGCTACCGGGAGTCCTGGGCGCCGGGCGCCAAGGAGACCTGCTGGGTGGCCGGCGACGACGGCCTGCTGCTGGATTGGCTTCCGGAAGGCTTGGGCCTGCTGCGCGCCCGCCTGGCGGATGCGGATTTCCTGGCCGACGTGAACGCGGGCCTGGCGGATTGGGGCGAGGTGCTGGGGGAGATTCCCCTCTCCCTGAAGCCCAGGGAAGAGGCCCGGGAATGGGGCTATGCCTTCCGTTCCCCTTTCCCTCCGGACATCGACGCATATTGCCGGGCCCGCGGCCTGCGCTTCACGCTCAGGAAGTCCGGCGGCCTGAGCGTGTTCGAGTTCAGCAAGGATTCCCTGAAGAAACGCCTGCTCAAGACCCTGACGGCCGAATCCGGCGAGGGCCCGAGGGGAACGGAATGGCTGGTGCGCGTGGAGGCGGCCGCCAAGTTCTCCGCGGAGGAATTCCAGCGGGAAGCCTTCGCCCTGCCCGCTCCGGAAGAGTGGGTGCGTACCGCCGCTATCGCGGCCTGGCTTCCCAAGGCCGCGATAGCGGCCGCGCCGGAACCCGCCGCCGCGGTCCGGCCGCGGTAACCTTTCCGCTTCCCCGAGCGTCCGGAACCGGAAACCATGGCCCGCACCCTCGACCCGCGCTCCCGCAGCGCCGCCCGTTTCGCCGCCCTGGGTCGCCTGGCCGCGCGCCGTCCCTGGCATTTCCTGGCGGTCTGGGCCGTCATCGCTCTTGCGGGCGCCGCCGGCGCCCGCAAGGCGCCTTCCCTGTTGTTCAGCGGATCCGGGGACATCCCCCATAGCCAATCCCGGAGGGCGGACAGCCTGATGCGGGCGGACTTCGACAATCCCTATTCCCAATTGCTGGTGCTGGCGATCCGCGGTCTGGAGGCGCCGGACCGGTACTCCGGAGCGGCGGCGGCCGGCGCGGCGGGAGCGGCTTCCGCATCGGACGTGCTGGGGCGGCTGGAAAAAGCCCTGGCGGCCCTGCCCCAGGTCGGCGCGGTGCAGACCCCGGAAACCGCGCTCGACAAGCGCCTGCTGCCGGCCCCGGGCGCGGGCATGATGGTGCTGATCGGCGTGAAGGCCGCCTCCGTGCGCGATGCCGAACAGGCCATCCCCGCGATCCGCAAAGCGGCCGACTCCGTGCTGGCATCCGCGCGGAACGGCCGGCCGGACCTGCGATGGGCGGTCACGGGACGATCCGCGCTCACCTACGATCTCAACCTTTTCAACGCCAGGGACACGGCCCGGGCCGAGGTGCGGGTGATCCCCCTGACCTTGCTCATCCTGCTGTTCGCTTTCGGATCCCTGGTCGCGGCGGGGGTCCCCGTGATCCTGGGCATCCTCTCCGCCACGGTGAGCCTGGGCATCGTCTTCCTCCTGGCGCAGCATTGGGTGTTGTCCAACCTGGTCCAGAACGTATCCAGCATGATCGGCCTGGCGGTGGGCATCGATTACAGCCTGCTCCTCATCCACCGCTACCGGGAAGCCTTGGCCGCGGGGACCGCGGGCACGGGCGCGCCCGCCGACCGCGCCCGCAGGGCCGCGGCCCTGGAAGAGGCCATGGGCACCGCCGGCCGGGCGGTGTTCCTGAGCGGACTCACGGTGATGATCGGTTTCGCGGGCATGCTCTTCACGCCCTTGATGGAAACCCGATCCATCGGATGGGGCGGTTGCATCGTGGTGGCGGTTTCCGTGGCGGCCGCGCTGACCTTCCTGCCCTCCTTGCTGATGCTGCTGGGGCCCGCCCTGGACTGGCCCCCGGCCTTGTCCCGCCGCCTGGGCGGCGGACGGCGGGGCCGCAGATGGGAAGCCTGGTCGCGCCGGGTCATGAAGAACGCGCCCCTGTGCGCGGCCGCGAGCCTGGCCGCCCTCGCGCTGCTTTCCCTGCCCGGCAGGCATACGCGCTTCGGGTTCCCGGAAGGCGACTTCATCCCGCGGGAGCTGGAGTTCTCCCGCGGCTACCTGCTGCTGGACAGCATGGGCATGCAGGGCCTGGTGCGTCCCGTCAACGTCATCCTCACCGCCAAGGACGGCGGGCCGGCGCTGACCGCCGCCCGCGTGGACTCCCTGTACGCGTTCTCGGCGCGCATCCGCCAGGATCCGGCGGTGGCCCGCATCTTCGGCCCGGTGGACCTATCCGACTCCTGGCCCCTGGCCAAATACAAGGCGCTCTATGCGGACATGCCCGCCGCCCTGGAGCAGGCTCCTTTCCTGCGCGAGCTGTTCCTGAGCCGCGACGGGCGTTCCCTGCTGATGCAGATCATGCTCCGGCCCGAGGCGGACCTGGAACGGGAAAAGCGCCTGGCCCGGGACATCCCGGCCTGGCTCAACCTTCCCGGCTTCGGACTGGAAACGGGGGGCCAGGCCGTCTACTACAACGATTTCGACAAGTCCATGAAGGCCGCCTATCTCCCTTGCGTTTCCTTCGTCCTGGCCGTCACCCTGGCCGCGCTGCTGTTCTGCTTCCGTTCGCCCCTGGTGTCCCTCAAGGCGCTGGTGATGAATGCCCTGTCCGTGCTGGCGGGCTACGGCGCCGTGGTCCACGTGTTCCAGCTCGGCCACGGGAACGGGTTCTTCCATTGCCCCAGCCCCACCCAGGTGGTGCCCATGACCATCCCCCTGATGCTGTTCTGCATCCTCTTCGGATTGAGCATGGACTACGAAATCTTTCTGCTCAGCCGCATCCGGGAGAACTTCCTGCGCACCGGCGACAACGAATCCTCCGTGGCGGAGGGAGTGGCGGACACGGGCCCCATGATCACCAGCGCGGCCCTGATCATGGCCGCCGTGTTCGGCGCCTTCGCGTTCGCCCAAATGGTGGTGGTGCAGATGCTCGGGTTCGGCCTTGCGGTGGCGGTGCTGGTGGATGCGACCCTGATCCGCGTGCTGCTGGTGCCCGCCTTCATGAAAATGGCGGGGAAGTGGAACTGGTGGAACGGCCGGGCTCCCCGCTGAGCCGCGCCACCCAGAGGGAAAGCCGCGCGCAGACCAAACGGCGCCTCGCCGCCTTCGTGGGCAAGCTGAACCGTCACCTTCCGTTGCTGTAGTATTCCCGGACGTAGGCCTTGCCCTGGCCCTGGGAATTGCGGCGCTTGGAAGGCCCGCGGCCTCCTTGCGAATCCTGTCCGCCCTGCGCATTGCCGTTTCCGCGCATGTGCGCGGGGCGCGAGTCGCGCGGCTGTCCGCCGGAGCGGTTCTCCCGGGCATGCACCGGCTGGGAGCCCGCCGGAGCGAAGCCGCCCCGGGAGGCGCCTTCGGAAACCGGAACGCGGCTGCCTTGGTTGTGCCCCGTGGACGCGCGGCGGTGGCCGCTGTCCCGGCGCTCGCCGCCGCGGGATTCCTGGGAACGCCCGCGGCGCTGGCCGCGCGGATTCCTGGAGCCTTCGCCTCGTCCGCGATCGGAGTCCCCGGACTCGTCGGCGTACCGCTCGGGCATGGCCATGGGGGCCGGCGTCCGCATTTCCGATTCATGGGGCGTGGGCACCACCTGGATGCGCTTGCGGATCAGCCTTTCGATGTCGTGCAGGGTGCCCCGGTCTTCGGGTCCGCAGAAGGAAAAGGAGATCCCCGAATGCCCGGCGCGGGCCGTGCGGCCGATGCGATGGACGTAGGTTTCCGGTTCGGCCGGCAGATCGTAGTTCACGATATGGGTGATCTCGTCCACGTCGATGCCGCGGGAAGCCAGATCGGTGGCCACCAGCACGCGGGTGGAGCCGTCCTTGAAGCTCGCGAGCGAACGCACGCGGTGGTTCTGGGACTTGTTGCCGTGGATGGCTTCGGCCGGGATGCTGTATTGCTCCAGGGAGCGTTTCAGCCGGTCGGCGCCGTGCTTGGTGCGGGTGAAGACGAGCACGCGCTTCACGGCCTCGTCCGCGAGGATGTGGCGCAGGAGGGCGGGCTTGCCTTCCTTGCCCACCATGTAGATGCTCTGCTCGATCTTCTCCACGGTGGAGGAGACCGGGGTCACTTCCACCTTGACGGGATTGCGCAGCAGGCCGTCGGCCAGCTTGCGGATCTCGTTCGGCATGGTGGCCGAGAACAACAGGGTCTGGCGCTTGGCCGGCAGGAGCGCGCAGATGCGGCGCACGTCGTGCACGAAGCCCATGTCCAGCATGCGGTCGGCTTCGTCCAGGGTGAAGATCTCCAGGTTGGAAAGGGTCAGGGCGCGCTGGCCCAGCAGGTCGATCAGGCGGCCGGGAGTGGCCACCAGGATGTCGACGCCGGCGCGCAGCTTGGCCTTCTGGGGGCCGTCGCCGACCCCGCCGAAGATGACGGCCATGCGCAGGTCCAGGTTCTTGCCGTAGGCGGCGAAGTTCTCGGCGATTTGCAGGGCGAGCTCGCGCGTGGGCGTCAGCACCAGGGCGCGGATGGGGCGGCCGTTGGCGGGGCGCGCCGCATTCAGGTTCTGCAGGATGGGAAGGGCGAAAGCCGCGGTCTTGCCCGTGCCCGTCTGGGCGCAGCCCAGCAGGTCGCGGTGTTCCAGGATGGACGGGATGGAGGCCGCCTGCACCGGAGTGGGGGAGGCATAGCCTTCGGATTCGACGGCGGACAAAATGGAAGGAATGAGATTCAGATCTCTGAACAACAAAATAGAACTCCTAGGTTCTTAGAACGGTTACGCCGGCGCTATCCGGGTCCTCGAGACGTCCCCCTTGGACCGGTGCCGCGTTGGTTGGAAGAGGATTATCTAAAGAGTCCTGATCCGGGAAAGCCGGCGAAAAGAGGGGGAAGCGTGCCAGCTTATGCTTAATGATACTAATCCCCGCGCCGAAAACAAAAGGATATTCTCGCGAAGGCGGAATAACGGCCTGAAAACCGCAAATCGCCCTATAATGCCGGGCAGCCGGCCGGGAGGCCGCTCCCGGCTGGGGTCACTTGCGCGTTTCAGGCGGCCAGATTGGCGGGAACGCTTCCGTCCGGGGCCTTCGCCCCGGACCGATCTCCGGAAAGTCCCGCGCTCCAACGCTCCGCCGTGCCGCGTAGCAGCGCGCTGGCTTCCCGCACGCGCTTTTCCTGCTCCTCATGATCGCGGCTGTTCATCACGGGCACGTAGGCGATGTCCTCGATGCCCATCCACCCGAACACCTTGCGCAGGTAGGGTTCATGGAAATCCCAGTCCTCGCGGGGGCCGCCTTTGGAGTAATCGCCGGCCCGGGTGGAGACGATGAGCATCTTCCTCCCTTTGACCAGGCCTTCCAGCCCTTTGGCCCCGCGGCCCATGGTCCGTCCCACGCGCACCACCTGATCGATGTAGGCTTTGAAGGAGCCGGGTATCGTGAAGTTGTACATGGGCACGCCGAAGACGTACAGGTCCGCCGCCAGGAACTCGTCCACCAGGGCATCCGAAACCGCCAGGGCGCTGCGCTTCGCCTCCGAAAGCGCGGCGCCGGGCGGCGCGTAGATGGCTTCCAGCAGATCGCTCGTCACCACCGGCACGGCCCCGGCGTTGAGGTCCCGGTACTTCGCGGCATGGCCGGGATGGGCGTCCAGCCAATCGGAAACGAAGCCGGCGGTGAGACGCCGGGAAACCGAACCTTTGAGATTGGCGCTGGCGTCTATGTGCAACAGGTTTTTCATGGGGATTCCTTTTGGTATATATGGTTTATCGGTTAATGGTTTTTTAGTGAACTGTTAATGATGGTATTGTTTATATATAAACTATATGGCTAAAAAAAATCAGTCGGTTTTCACCAGTTTTTGAAGCAGGCCCCGCAAGGAGTCCAGCTCTGTATCCGCCAGCCCGGACATCATGGTTTCCACTGCGCCGACCTGTTCCGGAAAAGCCTTGTCCAATAGTTCTTTGCCTCCTTCCGTGATGCGCACCCGGTTGACCCGGCGATCGCTCTGCACCTGCATCCGCTCCACCCATCCGCGTTCGGTCAGGCGATCGATCAACCCGACCAGATTGCCTTTGGTCACCTGCAGTCTCTGGGCCAATTCCTGCTGGGTGGTGCAATCGGCGATGGCCAAAGTGGAAAGCACCTCGAATTGCGGCACCGTCAGATTATGCCGTTGCAGCAAGGAGGCCACCTGGGTTTGCAGATAGTCGTATGTCCGGATCATTTGCAGCCAGCAATCCAGGCTTTTTTTGCTTTTTTCGCCTTCCGGGCAACCGTTATGATCCATACGGTTTAAGTATAAACGATTGGGGCTGCGAAGTCAATAGGCGGGGAAGATCTTTTAGGCAAGAGCTGGGGGACGGGATGTGTGCAGGTTTGACGTAAGAGTGCCCGGAACCGCATCCCGACTCCCGACTCCGAAGGGCGCAGCCGCGGATACAGGGTATCTGCCTGTACTCCCGACCTGATCTCAACCTCTGTACTGTCGATTCAAGCAACGTTCCTCGACTGCTAAGAGTTCTCTTCGAGATACAACAGTGTTTGTCCCCCCACCACCAATCCACCCTCCCTCGCCAGCACCTTCCCGACCTTGCCGGCCGCGGGAGCGGCGACGGTGAATTCCATTTTCATGCTTTCCAGGATCAGCAGGGGCGTTTCGGCTTCCACCCGCTGGCCGGGGGCCACGAGCACCTTCCAGACGTTCCCGGAGACGTGCGCGTCCACGGGGACGCCCGCTTCGGGGCCGGCGGCTTGGGTAACTTCGGCGATACTGGTGGATCCGGCCTTCGCGTCGGCTTCGACCGCGCCGGCGGCCTTCCAGCGTTCGCGTTCTTCGCGGAAGGCGGTTCGCTGCTTGTCCCGGAAGGCGGCGATTTCCGCGCGGTTGTCGTGGAGAAAGCGGTTGTAGTCCTTGAGGCGGAAGACGTGCGGCTCGATGCGGAGGGAGGCGCGGCCGCGCACGAAGGCGGAGCGGAAATCCAGGAGTTCCTTCCCGCTCACCGGGTAGAAGCGGATCTGATCGAAAAAGCGCAGCAGCCAGGGTTTCCCGTCGCGGAAATCCCCCGTCTTGCGGTAGGTGTTCCATACCTGGGAGGTGCGGCCGAAAAGCTGGTAGCCTCCCGGGCCTTCCATGCCGTAGATGCACAGGTAGGCGCCGCCGATGCCGACCACGTTCTCCACGGTCCAGGTGCGGGCGGGATTGTACTTGGTGGTGACCAGGCGATGGCGCGGATCCAGGGGCGTGGCCACGGGCGCGCCCAGGTACACGTCCCCCAGGCCCATCACCAGGTACTCCGCGTCGAAGACGGTCCGGTACACGTCCGCGGCGGAGTCCAGGCCGTTGATGCGCCGGATGAACTCGATGTTGCTGGGGCACCAGGGGGCGTCCGCGCGCACGGACTGCATGTACTTGCGGATGACGGCGTGGGTGGCCTCATCGTCCCAGGACAGCGGCATGTGCACGATGCGGGCGGGGATTTCCATGTCCTCGATGGCGGGAAGGCGGGCCTCGGCCTCGGCCAGGGTGCGGAGCAGCTTTTCCATGGGCAGCGTGCGGCCGTCGAAATGGATCTGCAGGGAGCGGATGCCGGGCGTGAGATCGATCACGCCTTCCAATCCTAGCGCCCGGAGGCGTTCCATCAGGGCATGGACGCGGAAGCGCAGGTTGAGGTCGAGCACGGGCGGGCCGTATTCGACCAGGACGTTGCGATCGCCGGAACGGCGGTAGCGGACTTCCGGATTGCCGCCGGCCGCGGGGATATGGTGGAGGACGTTCCGGTCCGCGCCGAAGGCGTCCGCCGCGAAGGGGGAGGAGGAGGAGGACCCGGCGGAACGCGGGGCGCGCGCGGGCGCAAGCTGCCCGGGCGCCGGAGCCGGGGCTTCCGCCAGCCGGCGGATCAGGTCTTCCTGGCGCCGCTCCAGGTCGCGCGCCTGATCCAGGGACAATTTGCGGAAGCGCACCTTGTCCCCGGGCTTGAGCTGGCCCATTTTCCAGAGCTCCGCTTGGGCGATGGTGGCCGGGCATACGAAGCCGCCCAGGCTGGGGCCGTCCGGGCCGAGCAGGATGGGCATGTCGCCGGTGAAATCGACGGCGCCGATGGCGTAGGCATTGTCGTGGATGTTGGAGGGATGCAGGCCGGCCTCGCCGCCGTCGGGCCTCGCCCATTCGGGTTTGGGGCCGATCAGGCGCACGCCGGTGCGGTTGGAGTTGTAATGGACCTCCCAGGCCGTGGCGAAGAACGTTCCGATGTCCCCGGCCGTGAAATAGTCCGGGGCCCCGTGCGGGCCGTAGAGGACGCCGATCTCCCAATCGCGCGTGAAGGCTGGACGCAGGAAGGGCGCGAGGCCGATGGGGGAGGCGAGGGTGGCCGCGGCGGCTTTATTTGTTCCGGCATCGGTTGTTCCGGCATCGTTCGTTCCGGCATCGTCCACTCCGGCATCGTCCGCCCCGGGTACGAGATGGAGCACGTCCCCGGCCCGCAGGATGCGGCCGGCATGCCCGCCGAAATTCCCCAGGGTGAAAGTGGAACGGCTTCCCATGTACACGGGCGTGTCCAAGCCCGCCTGGACGCACAGGTAGGCGCGCATGCCCGCGCCGGTCACGGAGCCCAGTTTGAGCACGCCTCCGGACGGGATGGAAAAAGGGGCCCACATGGGGACTTCCCGGGTCCCTTCGGAGGTGATCAGTTCCGCCTTCAGCGTCGCACCGGTGAGGACCGCCCGGCGGGCGCGGTTGAACCGCAAGGTGGGTCCGGCTACGGTGATCTCCAGCCCGGCGGCGCTTTCGGGATTCTCCAGCAGGCGGTTCCCCAGGCGGAAGGAAAGCGGATCGAAAGGTCCGGAGGGCGGTACCCCCACGTCCCAGAACCCGGTGCGGCCGGGATAGTCCTGGACGGCGGTCTGCGCGCCGGGGGCCAATACGTCCACGGTGTCCGAAGCGTAGGAGAAGCCCTGCAATTTCCGGGTGGTCATGCGGCCCTGGGCGAATTCCGGCGAGGCGGCGACGGCGCGGAGGAACTCCAGGTTGGTTTCGATGCCGTACAGGCGCGTATCCGCCAGGGCTTTTTCCAAAGCGGCCAGGGCCTCGGCCCGGTCGCGGCCCTTGACGATGATTTTCGCCACCAGGGGATCGTAGAAGGGGGAGACCTCGCTGCCGGGCTCCACCCACGTGTCCACGCGGGTGCCGGGGGGAAAGGAGACCTCGGTGAGCGTGCCGGCGCTGGGGCGGAAATCCAGGCGCGGATTCTCCGCGTAGACGCGGGCCTGGATGGAATGGCCCGCCGGTTCCGGGCGCAGGCTTTCCAGGGCATCCAGCTCCCCGGCCGCCTGCCGGATCATCCATTCCACCAGATCGATGCCGGTGACTTCTTCGGTGACGCCGTGCTCGACCTGCAAGCGGGTGTTGACCTCCAGGAAGTAATAGCCGGAAGGTCCGGCCGGGCCCGCGGCGCCGGGGGCTTGCAGGGAAGCGGACGCGGCGTCGGCGTCCAATACGAACTCCACGGTGCCGGCGCTTTGATAGGCTGCCGTTTCCCCCAGGCGCACGGCCGCCTCCAGCAGCGCGGCCCGCAGGGCGGGGCCGAGCCCGGGGGCGGGCGTCTCCTCGAGCACCTTCTGGTTGCGCCTTTGGGCGGAGCAATCGCGCTCCCCCAGGGCCAGCACCTTGCCTTTTCCGTCCCCGAAGATCTGCACTTCCACGTGCCGGGCCCGGCCCACGTATTTCTCCAGGTAGATGCCGCCATGCTTGAAATTGCCCTGGCTCAAGCGGCTCACCGTCTCCCAGGCGGCCGCGAGCTCTTTGCCGTCGTTGACCGCCTGCATGCCGATGCCGCCGCCCCCGGCCGTGCTCTTGAGCATCACGGGGTAACCGATGCGTTCCGCCTGGGAAGCCGCGTCGGCGGCGTTTTCCAGCAGGCCGGTGCCGGGAAGCAGGGGCACTCCGCTCTTCTCCGCCAGGGCGCGGGCGGTATGCTTGAGGCCGAAGTCCCGCATCTGCGCGGGGGCGGGGCCGATGAAGGCGATGCCGGCCGCGGCGCAAGCCTCCGCGAAGCCGGCGTTCTCGCTCAGGAACCCGTAGCCGGGGTGGATGGCTTGCGCCCCCGAGGCGCGGGCGGCCTCCAGGATGCGGGCATGGTCGAGATAGCTGGCCGCCGGCTGGGCGGGACCGATGCAATGGGCTTCGTCGCAGGCCGCCACGTGCAGCGAGCCGGCGTCGGCTTCGGAATAGACGGCCACGGAGCGGATGCCCATGCGGCTCAGGGTGCGGGCGATGCGGCAGGCGATTTCGCCGCGGTTGGCGATGAGCACTTTGGAGAACACGGCGTGGTCCCGGGGTTCAGGCCGCCCGCGCGGGCGGGTCCCAGACCAGCAGCCGTACGGGGGTGGGGTTGTAGGCGTTGCAGGGGTTGTTGAGCTGCGGGCAATTCGAGATCAGGACGATCACGTCCATCTCCGCGCGCATCTCCACGTATTTGCCCGGGGCGGAAACGCCGTCGGCGAAGGCGAGCCTGCCTTCGGGCGTGACCGGCACGTTCATGAAGAAGTTGATGTTGCCGGCCAGGTCCCGCTTGGTGAGCCCGTGCGGCGGCGCTTTCCGGGCCGAGCCCGCCATTTCCAGGAGGAAGCTGTCCCGGCAACTGTGCATGTGCCTCTTTTCCAGGGCGTAGCGCACGGTATTGCTTTCCGCCGAGCAGGCCCCGCCCAGGGTATCGTGCCGGCCGCAGGTGTCGGCGGTGATGGTGAGCAGGACGTTGCCCTCGCTGGACAGGAGCCGGGTTCCCGTGGTGAGGAAGATGTTGCCCTGGTTCCGGATGGTGGCCACGGCATCGTAGCGATCGGCGGTATCGGCCGCGCTGAAGAAAAGCGTGTCCACCGCCTGGTTGCCTTCCAGGTCCAGGATGCGGAAATATTGGCCGGCCTTGAGGGGATGGAGCCAGCCTTTGCCGGCGGGCAGGACCTCATCGTGGACGGCGTTCCCGGGCAGCAGCCCGCTTTCGGCGTAGATCAGGGCGGACATGGCGTTCCTTTCCCGCTATTTGAACAAGGCTTCGGTGTTGATGAATCCCCGGCCGTTCTCGGGGCGGAAAACGCGGCAAACATCGTCCGGACCGGGCGCCTCGCCGCGGCGAATCCGCAATCCCACCGGCTTGGGCGCGTACGCGGGGGACGGGTCCAGGGGATGCGGCGTATTGGACAGCACCACCAGGGTGTTCATTTCCGCGCGCAGCTCCACGAACGCCCCCGGCCGGGAATGGCGGGCCTGCCAGCGCAGGCCGCCTTCTTCGTCCACGATGACCTTGCTGAAGAAGTTGACGGGCACGGGAAGGTCCTTTTTCCCCAGCCCGTATTTGCCCAGCTCGACCAGGAAATTGTCGCGTCCGTTGCGGACCCGATCGTTGCGGTGCCGCTGGTAATCCGACGCCCCGAACCTGGCTTCGGTCCACTTCGCGTCCGTGGCCCCGCACAGGGTGTCGTGCCAGCCGCAGGTGTCTTCCACGATGGAGCAGAGGATGCGGCCCATGTCGGAGTAGAGCACGTTGCCCCTGGTGAGGAACGCGATGAACTGCGCCTTGAGGGTGTCGGGCATGTTGTAGCGCTCCAGGGGCGCGTCCGCGTTGAGGAACAGGGCCGAGAGGTTGGCTCCGCCCTCGACGTCCGTCAAGCCCAGGCAGGTGCCGCGCTTCAGGGTCCAGGACCACATGGCCCCGCCCGGCAGGATTTCCCGTTGGATGAAGGATTCATCGATCATGTTCTTCCAGCCTTTATTCTTCCGGCCTTTTCCATGGCAACCTTGCAATGATGATTCCGGTCCCTGCCGGGAACCGGAAAAGATTTTGAAAAATGCAAATTGAAAATTGAAAGATGCAAATTGGAAGAGAGGAAATTTTCAATTTTCAATTTGCATTTTTCAATTTGCAAAAAATCTTCGTCTTCCCTTCTCCGGCTCACCCCTCCGCCTCGTCCCCCACTCGGGTCATGCGGATCAACGGCAGATCCTTCACCGCTTCCGGATCGTCCGGATGGATGAGCTGCTCGAGCCGCTTCTTGACGGCCAGGAAATGCGGCGACAGCAATTGGCCCTGGTGGCGTGGCCGGTCCACCGGGACCTTGATGATCTCCAGGATGCGGCCCGGGCGCGCGCCCAGCACCACGATGCGGTCCGCCAGGAAGATGGCCTCGTCCAGATCGTGGGTCACGAACAGCACGGTCACGTCCACGTTCTTCCAGATCTGCAGGAGATGCCGCTGCATCTGGCAGCGGGTCTGCGCATCCAGGGCCCCGAAGGGCTCGTCCATCAACAGGATGGCGGGATAGTTGGCCAGCGCCCGGGCGATGGCGACGCGCTGCTTCATGCCGCCGGAAAGCTGGTGCGGATAGGCGTCCGCGCGCTCCGCGAGCCCCACCATCTCCAGCCATTGCAGCGCTTCGGCTTCCGAAGCGTCCCTGCCGCGGCCGGCCATGCGCGGCCCGAACATGACGTTCTTCTTGACCGTGAGCCAGGGGAACAGGGTGTATTCCTGGAACACCATGCCCCGGTCCGCGCCGGGCCCCGATACGAGGCGGCCGTTCATGCGCACGTCCCCGCCGCTGCGCGGTTCCAGGCCTCCCAGGATGCGGAGCATGGTGGATTTGCCGCAACCGGAGGCCCCGATCACGCAGACGAATTCCCGCCGCTTGACCTGGAAGGAGACGTCTCCGATCACCGGGGGCATGCCCGCGCCCGCGCCGTTCCGGCCGGTGAAATCCTTGCGCAGGCGTTCGATCTCCAGGATGGTCTCCCTGGCTTCGATGGCCCGGAAGCGCTCGACCAGGTCCGGGGACAGGTCCAGGTAATCCGGGAGCGCCAAGGTCTCTTCCATGTTACGCATCCGCCTTTTCCCAGGGGAAGAACCGGCGCCCCATGCATTTGAGGGCCATGTCCGTTCCCAATCCGATGAGCCCGATGATGATGATGGCGGCGTAGACGTTGTCGTAGTTGCGGTACTTGGCCTGCTGGTAGATGAAGAAGCTGATGCCGGAACTGGCGCCGATCAGCTCGGCCACGATGAGGTAGGTCCACGCCCATCCCAGCAGGATGCGCATGTCCCGGTACAGCAGGGGCAGCACGCCCGGCACCACCACGTTTAGCAGGAGCTGGCGGCGCCGGGCGCCCAGGGTCTGGGCCGCCTCCAGCAGGGCGGCCGGGAGCGACCGCGTGGTGTTCGCGAGCACCAGGACCATCTGGAAGAACGTGCCCACGAAGATGATGGCCACTTTGGGCGCATCGTCGATGCCGAGGATGGCCACCGACAGGGCCCCGAATACCGGCGCGGGCATGTAGCGGATGAAATCCACGAAGGGCTCGGACAGCCGCGAGACCAGGGCGAAGGTGCCGCACAGGATGCCCAAGGGCGCGCCGACCAGGGCGGAAAGCAGAAAGCCCAGGGCGATGATGCGGATGCTGTGGCCCAGGCTCTGGTGCAGCCAGGGCTCCCCGTCCCGTAGGGGCGGGGTCTTGAAGGCGGTGAACAGGGCTTTGGCCACCAAGTGGGGGGCGGGCAGGTAGACGGGATTCTCCCGGGTGCCGGAGGCGGGCGCGCGGCCTTCGGCCGCGGCCTTGCGGTTCTCTCCCTTGAATTCCGCCCGGTCCACCTGCATGCCTTTCTGGAAATAGTCCACCGATCCCGGATCGGCGACGGTCACCTTGGGATGCCAGACGAAGGGCAGGTAGCTGATCGCGCACCAGAGGAGCAGGGGGAGCAGGAAGGCGCCCTGGGCGAGCCAGAGGCTGAGCCGCCGTGGCAGGGGTTTGCGTACCTGGAAGGCGGGCGCGGGCATGCGCGGCGCCTTATTTGGCCGCCGGTGCCGCGGCGGGTTTCGCGTCGATAAGGCTGCCGTCCAGGTAGGAGGCCGCGTCCTGGGCCTTCTTGTACACGGCGTTCTTCACGTTGAAATCGTCCACGATCCTGGAAGAGCCGTACACGGAAGCCAGGTCCTTGCCTTCCGCGAAATGCTTCTTGTTCTCCGCCATGTCCAGGAAATGGGTGCCCTTCATCAACGGCTCGTAGGCTTCCGGCTTCAGGCCCACGCGGGCGCTCATGATCTTCAGGTATTCGGCCTTGTTCCTGTCGTCCTTGATGAAGTCCACCACGCGGAACCAGACCTTGACCACCTTCTTCCATTCTTCCTTATGCTTGGCCAGGCTTTCCGGGCTCACGTAGAGCAGGTCGTAGATGAGGCCGGGGGCGTTGGCGCTGGTATAGATGGCGGTGGAGCCGGGCACGTCCTTGAGCGCCTGGCCGGAGTTGGGCTGCCAGGCCGCGATGGCCGCCACCGAGCCGGAGGCCAATCCCTGCGCGGTCTGGTTGGTGGGCATGTTCACCAGGGTCACGTCCTTTTCCTGCAGGCCCGCGGACTCCAGGCCCTTCAGGAGCAGGAGGTGATCCACGAAGCCGACTTCCACGCCGATCTTCCTGCCTTTCAGATCCTTGATGGACTTGATGCCGGGCTTGGCCACCACCATGTCGTTGCCGTCGCTGTAATCGTTGAGCAGGATGCCTTTGGAGGCCTTGCCGTTGGCGCCCGTGACCAGGGCGTCCCCGTTGGTCATGCACACCCCGTCCACCTTGCCCGCGGAGTAGGCGTCCATGGAGGGCACGTATTCGAACCAGATGAACTCCACGTCCACGCCGGCTTCCTTGAACCAGCCTTTCTGCACGGCGATGTCCCACGCCACCCAGCCGGGCCAATCGCTATAGGCCACCTTCAGGGGCGCGGCCCCGTGGGCGCTCATCTGCAGGCCGAACGTCACCAGGATCAGGACGCCTATGAATTTCAGGAGGGATTTGAATTGATCCTTGATACGGTCGGTCGGGAAATCGGACATGTGGACATCTCCCCTAAGGTTTCCCGCTCAGAACGCAATCTCCGTACCAATCGGAATGGTTAGGATTGGGCTTTGAGAGGGGTGGTATCGCGTAAAGTGTCGGTTATCGTCAGAGATGGCTTTGCAAATGACGGTAAATGTCAACAAATGGGATTTGGCCCTGGGATGGAAATCGTTTTCATTCCTCAAGTGTCGGCGATTGTCCGCCCGAATCCGGGGGAGTGGCAAAGATTGGAACGTGGTCGCAAACTTGCTTTGTTTTCGGAAGCCTCCCGATGCCGGGAGGGTTCTTTGCCGCCCTTACGGCAGGGCATGGGAGATTGAAATTGAGCGTAGTGAGCAAAGGCCTGAGCCTGGACATTCCGACCCTGGAGGCTCTGTTCGAATCCGAGCCCGCCAACCTGTTCCGGGCGCTGGACGAAGTGAAACGGCGATTGGAGGATTACCCCGATCCGTCCGTGTGGATTTCGCGGGTGTCCTGGGAGCGGATCTCGGCCCGGGCCTCGGCCCTGGTGGACGCGGCCCGGAAGGGCGGGGAGGGCGCGCGGCGCCATCCGCTGTTCGGGATCCCCTTCGCGGTGAAGGACAACATCGACGTGGAGGGGATGGAGACCACGGCCGCCTGTCCCGCCTTCGCGTACAAGGCCGCGGCCAGCGCCTCCGCCGTGGCGCGGTTGGAGGCGGCGGGGGCCATCCTCATCGGCAAGACGAACATGGACCAATTCGCCACGGGCCTGGTAGGGACCCGCTCCCCGTACGGCACCGTGCGCAATCCCTTCCATGCGGGCTATATCGCCGGCGGTTCCAGCTCCGGATCGGCCGTGGCGGTGGCGGCCGGCCTGGTGAGCTTCGCCCTGGGCACGGATACCGCCGGGTCCGGAAGGGTCCCGGCCGGGTTCAACAACGTGGTGGGCTTGAAGCCGACGCGCGGAGCCGTCAGCGCCCACGGGGTTTTCCCCGCCTGCAAATCCCTGGATTGCGTTTCCGTTTTCGCGCTCACCTGCGGCGATGCCTTCAAGGTTTTCGACACGTGCCGCGGGACGGATTCCCGGGACGCTTTTTCCCGCGCGGCTCCGTGGTACCGCCACAGGGACAGCGCCGCCTTCGCGCCCGGCAAGAAGACGCGCTTCCATTTCGGCGTCCCGGACGCGCGGCACCTGGAATTCTTCGGCGACCATGGCTCCCGGGACCTGTTCCGCCAGGCCGTGGACCGGATGGAGAAGCTCGGCGGCATCTCCATGGAGATCCCTTTCGCGCCCTTCGCCGAGGCCGCGCGCCTCCTGTACCAAGGGCCCTGGCTGGCGGAGCGCCACGCCGCCTTCGGGGAATTCCTGGACGGGAACCCGGGGGAGGTATTGCCCGTGATACGGGAAGTGATGGGCAAGGCGAAATCCCCGACGGCCGTGGAGGGATTCCGCGCCTACTACCGCTTGCGCGAACTGCGGGCCCAGGCCGAAGGCCTTTTCAAGGGGATGGATTTCCTGCTGACGCCCACCGCGCCCACCCAGTACAAGCTGGAAGAGGTGGAGGCCGATCCCTTGGCCCTGAACACCCGGCTCGGGTATTACACCAACTTCGTCAACCTGATGGATCTGTGCGCCCTGGCCGTGCCTTCGGGCCGCAAGGAGAACGGGCTTCCCTTCGGCGTCACCCTCATCGCCCCGGCGTTCCAGGAAGGGTTGCTCGCCTCCCTGGCGGCGGATTTCCACGCGGAGACGGGCCTGTCCATGGGGACCACGGAGGTTGCGGTGCCCAAGGCCGTTGCAGTCGCGGGAGAAAGCGGCACAAGCGGCGCGGGCGGTGCAAGCGGTGATCCGCCTCCGGAAGCATCCCGGCAGCGGACCCTCACCCGCCTGGCCGTGGCCGGCCTGCATCTTTCCGGCCAGTCCTTGAACCCGCAGTTGCTGGACCTGGGGGCCAGGCTCTTGGGCACGTTCAAAACCGTTCCGCGCTACCGCCTCTATGCCCTGGAGCGCCGGGGCCGGAAGTTCCCCGGCATGGTCCGGCAAAGCGAGGGCGGCGCGGCGGTGCTGCTGGAAGTCTGGGAACTGACCCCGGCGGCCCTGGGCGCGTTCCTGGAAAACGTCAAGGAACCGCTTTGCATCGGCACGGTGGAGCTGGACAACGGGGAAAAGGTGAAGGGTTTCCTGTGCGAGCCTTCCGGCGTGGAGGATGCCGTGGAGATCACCGCCTACGGAGGCTGGCGGGCATACCTGGCGGAAACTAAGCCACCAGGCTGAAACAGCCACCGGACTGAAACGCTTTAAAAGCGCGCCCAAGGAGTGTACCGTTGCAACGGGATGACTCCTTTCCACGCGCTTGTCCTTTTCTCCGCCGGAGTCCTGGCCGGAGGCCTGAACGCCCTCGCCGGCGGCGGAGGGTTCATCACCCTGCCGGCCTTCATCTGGAGCGGGTCCCCGCCCATCCTCGCCAACACCAACGGCACCATCGCCGTATGGCCGGGACTGCTCGGGGCCCTGTTCGCCTTCCGCAACCGCTTGCAGGGACGCAAGCATCCCCTGCGCCTGTACCTGGGCATGGGCGTGGTGGGCAGCGCCATCGGCGCCGGGCTGCTCCTGGTCACCAGCAATTCCTTTTTCATGGCCCTGCTCCCCTGGCTGATGCTCTTCGCCACCGCCCTCTTCATCGCCGGCAAGCGCATGACCGACAGGCTGGCGGCGATGCGCGGGGACGGCGAACCGTTCCCCAAACCGGTGGCCTGGTCGCTGTTGTTCCTCATCGCCGTCTACGGCGGATATTTCGGCGGGGGGATGGGGATCATGACCCTGGCCGTGCTGACCCTCATCGGCATGCGGGACATCCACGAAATGAACGCCCTGAAGTCCTTGCTGGTGGCGGTCATCAACGGCATCGGAGTGGCGATTTTCGTCCTGAGCGGCAGGGTGGAATGGGGCCGGACCCTGGTGATGACCGTGGGTTGCGCCATCGGCGGCTATGGCGCGGGATACCTTTCCCAGAAGGTCCATCCCGTCAAGCTGCGCAGGATCATCGCCCTGATCGCCTCGGGCATGACGATCTTTTTCTTTTTCCGGGCCTACGGGTAAGCGCGGGCGCGGGCCGGCGGAGTCAGCGGTACAGGATATCCACCACGTTGCGGACGTATTGCTCGTCGGGCAGGCCGTCCGCGGCCTCGGGCGGGAACGGCGTCCGGGACGCGAAATGCTCCTTGAGGCGCTTGAACAGATCCACCCGTTCCGCGTCTTCCAGTTCATCGCGCCGCAGCAGGGCCTGGAAGGCCAGCCCGGCCTCGGCGGGGGAGATCTGCCGGCGCAGGCGCGCGCTCAGGTGGCGATAGCCGAGGAAGGAATTGAATTTCCCCGCGACCACCTTCTCCAGGTCCGGCCGGCCCGGATCGGGATTGCGGATGACGATGGTATTGGCGGCCACGTCCCCCAGGCGCTGGCAGCGGCGGCTCAGCAGGCTCGCCGCCCCTCCCACCAGGTAGGCCGCGGGCAGCATGTCCAGGAAACGGAACAGGTTGCGGATCACCACCTGGTAGCCTCGCAGCCGGAGGCCTTGGGCGTCCAGGACCCGCAGGCGCATGAGGCGCTTCCCCAGGGTCTGGCCGCCGCAGAACCATTCCATGGCCATGCCGTAGCCCACGGAAATGCCGAAGTAGGCCAGGGTCAGGGCCGCGGCCGCCAGGTCCCGGCTGAACAGGCTGAAGCCCGCCAGGACCTTGGCGGCCAGGGACGAGACGGCTCCGATCACGGTCATGTCCACCAGCCATGCGACGAAGCGGATGGAAGGCCCCGCCAGCGCCAGGGAGAATTCCAGGTTCTCCGGAGTGCGGAACGTCACGGTATGCGCTTCATCGCGGGACATGCCGTCCGCCTCCCCCGCGGCCGGCCCATCCCAGATAAAGGATCAGGGCGGTAAGCTCCGCGCATCCGAAGGTGATCTTGATCCAATAGGGCAGGATGGGGTAATGGTATTGGGAGAAGAAGGCCTCCACGATGCCCGCCCATACCAGCATGGAGGCGATGCCGCCCATCAGCACCGCCGCGTCCGGGGCCGCCGCCCGCAAGCGCCGCCCCGCCCCGCCGTGGCGGGCGCCGCGCAGCAACTGGACGCCCAGCAGGAACCCCGCCTGGCCCGCGATGAGGATGGCGGGGATCTCGAAGGACCCGTGCGGCAACAGCCAGCCGGCCAGGAAACGCGCTTGGCCGGCGGCCAGGTAATCGTAGATCACCGCTCCCAGGACGGTCCCGTTGTAGAAGAGCAGCACCAGGGGACCCAGTCCCCAGGCGAAGCCGGTCACCAGGGTGAGGATGGAGACCCGGATGTTGTTGGTCATGAGGTAGGAGGAGAAATAGCTCTTGGGCCGGTCCGCCGGCTTCCGGCCGGAACCCTCCTCCCGCGCCACGCGTTCCCCGGGGCTTCCCATCAGGTGTTCGAAGGGCAGGAGCACGGGCTTGGCGTCCGCGTCCCAGCGCACCAGGGCGCCCCCCGCGGCCGCGCCCGCCAGGGTCACGAGCAGGGAAAGCCAGA
Source organism: Fibrobacteria bacterium (assembly GCA_035275285.1). GTDB lineage: Bacteria > Fibrobacterota > Fibrobacteria > UBA11236 > UBA11236 > Chersky-265. Next base: position 26,165 of record DATENA010000020.1, read on the forward strand.
ACGCGGCGATGTGCTTGCGGAACGCGCGCGGGAAGGCGGACAGGAAAAAAGCCCGGGGCGAGAAGCCGATGCGGCGATCCCGGTTCTCGTGGATTTCCGCGTAGGCGCGCGCGACCAGGGACTCCAGGTATCTCCTGAGCTGAGGCGCGGCGCTCTGGCCTTTCACCTTGGCCAGATCGGCGCCCGCCTGCTGGTAGAGATGGTGCAGGCGCAGGACGGACTGCAGGTCCAGGGAGGTCCCCGGCTCGGCGTCCAGGCGTCCGAGCAGCGCTTCCAGTTCGCGCCAGCGGGGCTGCTCCTTGCGCACGAAGCGCTCAAGATCGAGGATCATGCCGCGTTCCCGGGACTCATGCCACCACCCGCCGGTTCTTCGCGTCCAGGTACCGGGCCACCGCTTCCGCGGAAAGCCGGTCCGGCTCCCAGGCCTTGAACGTCGCGCCCTGGCGCCGTAGATCCTTGGCGAGCCGGTCCAGGCGGCGGAGGCGGATTTGATCCGCCAGGCGCGCATAGACTTCCGCGTCCCGGGAGACCGGGGCCCCCTGGAACACGGGGTGCAGGCCCGGCGGCTTGACGGACACCACGGAAACCAGGTGCTGGCGGCTGATGAGGGCGATATGTTCCGCGAAGGATTCCGCCAGGGCGGGCTCGTCCAGGCTGCACAGGAAGATCAGCATGGCGCGTTTGCGCAGGCGCAGCCGGATGGACGTGAACAATTCGGCATAATCCGGGCCTTCGGGGCGTGTCTCCAGGGCGCACAAGGCGTCCCGGAAGCGGCCGTAATGGGATTCGCCCTTTGCGGCGCGGAGGAAGGCCAAGGGACGATCCGCGTATAGCATGAGCCCGTACCGGTCTCCCTGGCGCTCGGCGGCCATGCCCAGGCGCAGGGCGGTGCGCAGGTAGTATTCCGCGGGCAAGGGGGCCTCCCCGGCCGGCACCAAAGGCACCGAACTCATGCGGGACGCGTCCAGGATGGCGTAGACTTGCTGGGTGTTCTCCACCTGGAAGGTCTTGGTGACGGGGAAGCCGCGCTTGGCCGTGGCCTTCCAGTGGATATCATGGTAATCGTCCCCGTGCAGGTATTCCCGCAGCTTGTCGAACTCGCGCCCCTTGCCCGCCTGGCGCCGGTGGTGCTGGCCCGCCGGGGACAGGGTCTCGGGCAGGGACACCTTGCCCGTCCCGCCGGAAAGGCCCGGGTACACGCGGATCTCGCGCGGCATGGGCCCGCTGCGGCGCAGGCTCCACAGCTTCAGGGGAGAGGCGGTTTCCAGGGTATAGCCGCGCACGGCGGCGCGGCCGCGTAGCACGGGGGTTACGGATACGGGGAATTCCCGGCGACTCTCGCCCGGCGGCAGGCGGAGGTCCAGGGCCGCCGGGGACGGGGTGAGGAGAAGCGGCAGGTCCACCAGCACGCGTACCTTGCGGGCGGACGCGACCCTCCCCCGCAGGGAAAGCGCCAGGATGCCCGGCTTGCCGAGGGTGAAGCGGGCCGGATCGGCGGGCGCCGGATCCGGCTCCAGTCCGTCCAGGCTCCCGCGCAATCGCCAGGCATCCCACAGCGCGGCGCCCAGCACGGGGAGCATCGCCGCAAGGCACGCGCCCGCCCGGCCGGGGAAGACGGCCGCCAGGAGGTTCAGGGGAACCACCCACAGGCCTACCGCCCACAGGAGCGGGCCGCGGGGAACCATCATCGCGGGACCGCCGCTCCCTGCAGGATGTCCTTGATCACGTCTTCCACGCGCAGGCCTTCGATCTCGAACTCCGGGCGCATCGCGATGCGGTGCTCCAGCACGGGAAGGGCCAGGTGGCGGATGTCGTCCGGGGTCACGAAGTCCCGGCCTTCCACGGCGGCGAACGCGCGCGCGGCCAGCAGCAGGCTCTGGGTGGCGCGCGGGCCCCCGCCCACCAGGATGCTTTCGTGCTCCCGCGTCTTGCGCACCAGTTCCACGCCGTAGGCCAGGAGTTCGGGCTTCACGGTGATGGATTGCAGGGCCCGCCGGAACGCGCCCAGCGCCTCGGGCGGGACCAGGCGGCGGAGCCCGCCCCGCTCGACGGCTTGGGAAGGCGCATCGTCCCCCAGGGTGCGGCGCGCCAGCTCCTCTTCGTCCTCCTTGGCCGGATAGCCCATGGTGATCTTGATCAGGAAGCGATCCTTCTGCGCCTCGGGAAGGGGATAGGTGCCCTCATGCTCGACCGGGTTCTGGGTGGCGAACACCGTGAAGCCGGCGTCCAGCGCGTAAGTGCCGCGATCGATGGTGACGTGCCGTTCCTGCATGGCCTGCAGCAGGGCGGACTGGGTCTTGGCGGGGGCGCGGTTGATCTCGTCGGCGAGCAGGAAGGACGTGAAGATGGGTCCGCGGATGAGTTCGAACTCCTGCTTCTTGAGGTTGAAGATATTGGTGCCGGTGATGTCCGAGGGCATCAGGTCCGGCGTGAACTGGATGCGGCCGAACTCGCATCCCAGCACCAGGGCCAGGGTGCGCACCAGCAGGGTCTTGGCCACGCCCGGCACGCCTTCCAGCAAGGCATGCTGGCCCGCCAGCAAGGTCACCAGGCAAAGATCGATGACCTCTTCCTGGCCGATGATGATTTTCCGGACCTCCCGCCGCGCTTCCGCGAGCAGGGATTTCATTTCTTCGGGGGTGACGTCCACGTGCGCTTCCTTGGGTTGAGTATGGCCTGGATTTCGGCGTACGCGGCGGCCAGGGATCCGTTCCCGGAGGCGGTCCCGCGGCGTTCCAGGACGGCCGCGATTTCGGCTTCGAGGGCCGGTTTGGGGCCGCCGGAGGTCCCGGACGCCGATTCCTTCCACAGTCCGAAGCAGGCTTCCAGGGCCTGGCGCGGCCCGAGGTTGCGGCCCAGCAATCCCGCCAGGGCGGAGTGGGCGTCCGACGGGGCCCCGGGGGCGGGTTCTCCTTCCGTTTCCGGGACCGGCAGGTTGCGTTCTTTCCAGACGTACAGGGCCAAAAGCAGCAGCAGGGACGGCAGCATCCAATGCAGCCGGTAGCGGCGCAGCAGGCCGGCGATGGAGTCGTCCCGGCGCACGCCCAGATGGCGCTCGTCGAAGAAGACGCGGTCGGCCCCGCCCAGGAGCAGCCCGGCGAACCGGGCCGGGCTGGAATGGAATTGGGCCTGGTTGCTGGCGAAATAGCTGTCCGAGACCAGGACGACGGATCCGCTCCCCAGCGGACGCTCCGCGGCGACCGCCGGGGATTCCTTCGCGGACGCCCGGCGGCGGTACAGCACCGTCCACGGGCCCTTCAGGGACTCGAAATGGACGCCGCTCAACCAGGGCAGGGTATCTTTTAGGTTACCCACGGCCGCGGCCTTGCCCGCCCCGTCCCCGCGGAAGGCGGTATCGATCCGCATCCGGAATCCCCATTCCCTCAGGTAGCGCGCGGCGCCGGCGGAATCCCGGAGCGTATCGCGGGCCGCCGCGGGTCCGCCCTTCCGGTCCCGGGCCGACGAATCCCCGTCCAGCAGGCCCGTGCGCTGCAGCTTGTATTCCCGGCCTTCCCGCATCACCAGTTCCGAGAGCCCGATCACCACGCGATGTCCCTGCCGCGCCAGGGTGTCGAGCTCTTTCAGGAGCTCGCTTTCGTTCCCGAAAGCCAGCGGGTCCAGGCCGAGGAAGAAATACGCCGCTCCCGGAGCCTGGCCGCGGAAGTCCGCCCGCGCGAAAGCGCGCTTCACCGCCAGGCCGGGATAGCGCTCCAGGGCCGAGAAGAAGGCCCGGCAACCCATCGGGTCGCTGCGCAGGGTGGAATAGGCGGGATAGATGTCCCCGGCTTCCAGGCGATCCCGGAACAGGACGGACATCCCCCAGGCGAAGGCGGCCAGGGAAACGGCCATCACCCAGATGCCGGGTCCGTTACGCTTCATCCCGCCTCGCTTCGGCGAAGTTGGCCCGGGAAACCTCCCAGTCCTCGCCCGTCACCGGGTGCAGGCCGTACCAGACCCGCTCGAACCGCGCGCAGCTTTCCCGGAAGGATTCCGCCACGCCGGGGCGGCGGCGCGCCCGCGCGCCCACCTCCCGCTGGTAGTCCCGGTTGCTCTTGTGGCGCGCCACCGTCACCCAGCCTTTGCGCGCCAGCAGGGAAAGCATGGCCAGGAACAATGCCCTCAGGGCAAGGCGGTCCTGCCCCGCCGCGCGCAGGCTTTCCATCAGGCGCAGCCACTCCTCTTCCGGGAAATCGTCCGCCTTGGCGTCTTCGCGGGCCGCGTCCGGGGCCGCGGGAAGCGGAGCGGCCGGGGCCTCGGCCCGCTCCGGGACGGCGCGCATGCGCCGCAGGAGGAAAAGCCCGATGCCCGCCAGGAACGCCGCGCACAGCGCCGCCACCAGGATGCGCGTGGGCAGGGGGGAAGAGGGGGCGGGAACGCGGTCTTCCCCCTCGCGCGCCGCTTTCCCGAACACGCCGTTGAACCAATCCCGGAAGCGCAGCCAGAGGCTTTCGATTTTGCGGATCCCTCTGCCGATCGCGTGCACGAGCTTTTTGGTTTGCAGGAGCAGCCAGCTTTGCGAAGCTTCCGCTTCGGCATGCCTGGGCTGGCGCCATCCATAGCGCGACTCCGCGATCTCCTCCTTCAACAGCGCGTCCAAACGCTCGGGAGAGAGGGCATGCGCCGGCCTGGAAACGGCGTTCGCTTCCGGGGCGGTTTGCGGGCCTCCCCGGGCCGGCGCCACCGCGCCCAGCAAGGCGGCCAGCCCGAGCACGGCCGGCATCCTTCCGGAGATCGCGTCCTTGCGCCGGATGCGGGCCAGGGCCAGGCGGAGATCCATTCCCGACCGCAGGGAGAGCCCATGGAAGCAGCGCCAGGCGTTGACGGCTTTCACCACCGGATCCAGCAAGGCCCAGGAAAGCGCCAGGGCCATCAGGACGAAGGTCGTGTTCAGATAGGCCGACGGGGTGCGGGTGAATACCGAATCCACTCCCAGCAGGGATTTGAGCAGCATGGGCGCGGCCACCAGGGCGGAGAACACGTTCACGGCCACGCACAGCCCCGCGCCCGCCAGGAACAGGTGCAGGTACATGTTCTGCTTGGGCCACACGCGCGCCATGGAATAGGAGCGGGACAACCAGGCGGCGAACCCCTCCCCGTCCCGGACCCAGCAGGCGTTCTGGAAAAAAGCCGATACGAACGGGTAGGGCAGGGTGAGCCCGAAGGCGAGCGGGACGGCCAACAGGGCGAGCGGTTGCAGCAGGCACTGGGCCAGGGCGGTCTTGGCCAGCAGGGCCGGGGAAGCCGGCGCCGGTTCCGCGTCCTCCAAGGCGAGCATCAGGCGGCGGAAGAACAGGGCATGGCAGAATTTCATGGCCGCGAAGGCCAGGGCCAACAGGAGGGAGAATTCGGCGAGGCGCGCGCCGGCCAGGGCGTTGCGGCTCATATAGGCCCAGAAATACAGGAGCGCCCAGAGGAAACCCAAGGTGCCCGCCACATAGCCTCCATAAGCCCCCGGACCGACCCGCTTGAGCAGCAGGATGGCGTCTTCCACCGTATCCAGGGCCCGGGGTTCCGGAAAAGAGGCGCGCGTTCCCGTCATTTCCCGTCCTTGCTCCCGGAGCCGGCTCCGGAGGGATCCGGGGACTCGGGAACCGGCCCGTTTCCGGCCTGGTGGACCCAGGCCCCGTCATGGTAGGAGGCGGGGATGAGGAGCAGAACCTTGCCCAGGCAGAGAAAGAAAACCCAGGCGAGGGCCAGGCCCGCAACGGCTCCGAGAGGGGCCCAGGCCCGCTTCCAGGCGGCGGGACGTTGCTCCGTCCGGGCCGCTTGGGCCAGGCATGGGGCGCACAGGATCCGGCCCCGGTGCTCGGAAACGCATTCGCGGCAGAAATGGGAGCGGCATTGCGGACAGCGCGCCACCGCTTCCCGGTCTCCGTGGTTCAGGCATTTCTGCTGCGCCAGGGAGGGCATGGCTTCAGCCCTCCGCCGGATGGGAAACCGGGACGGCTTCAGGCACGGGCGTCCCCATCAGGTTGTTCCGGTAGCGCGCCAGCGCCGCCGCGCCGAACAGGAACACGGAAGTCTCCACCGCGAGCAGACAGCCGAGGAAGGGATCGTACCAGGGCGATTTCCGGAAATCGAATCCGTCCTTGGCGTATTCCGGATGCTTGACGGAGAGGATCCCGATGGCGGCGGCGAACCCGAAAATCGAAAAGGCGGCGAGGAGATGGTAGCCCAGCAACAGGAAGCCGAAGCCGCGGACGGCCCGGGAAGAACGGTTCCGGGACTGCGAGATAAGGGCCGCGACGCAGACCGCGCAGCTCGCCCCGAAGGCGGCCATGGCGATGCCGTCCCAGACGGGTTCCTCGCGGTGGAACAGCAGGTCCACCGCGCTGTCGGCCATGGCGATGGCCATGAACAGGCAGCCGAGCAGGTGCCAGCGTCCGGTCTCGACGGGTTTGGGCGGCGGTTCCGGGAGCGCCGGGGGGTAACCTGCGGGTATCTCCCGGGGATCCGGCGATCCCCCGGCTTCCCGTTCCGTTCCGGGTCCTTCGGCGGCGGCGGCGGCTTCCCGGTCGGCTTCCGCCGCCTGCCTTTCCCGGATCAAGACCGCCAATCCGTCGATGACTTTGCGGGCCGTCCGTACCCGGTTCAGGGACCGCAGGCGTTCCCGGGTCACCGCCGTCTGCACGTAAGTCTTGCAGGTGGGGCCGCGGCTGAAGTTGACCGCCATCAGCGCGGCGATGACGGCCAGCACGGGGAGGTATAGCATCAGGATGCCGGGAGTCTTGTTCGTGAAGGCGAGGAAGGAGGTTACCTGCATGGCGAAAACCAGCGCCAGGAGCAGGTTGGTCACGCCGCTCCAGGGCGTTTCCTCCACGATGAAGGCCTGGATATCCTCCCATGCGAAGCGCCGGAAATGTTCGTGGACGCCCTGCACGGTGCTTTTGAGCAGGTGATCGCGGCCCTGGTACAGGCGCGCGGAATACATGGGTCCCGCCACGCGTCCCGGCAGGACGGCGTATTCCCCGGGGTCCATCATGTCTTCGCCGCCTCGCGGAACACGTGGACCAGGAACACGGTCGCGAGCGCCAGGCCCAGGAGCTGGCACAGCGCCAGGACGATGGCGGCGGCGAAGCGCCACTTGCCGCGCGCCTGGAACCCATCCGCGTTCTTCCAATGCCGGATGGCGAGCCACAGGGCGGCGGGCGCGGTGACGGGGATAAGGTACAAGCCGGCCAGGGTGAGGGGGGAATAGAACGCCAGCCCGAACGCGAGGTTCTGCGGCAGGAAAACCCGGTCCTTGAGGAGCAGGGCGGATTCGCCCGCGGGCCCGGTCCCGCTCTTGCGGACCCCGTCCAGGCAGGTGGCGCAATAATGGCGGTCCTGGAGCCGGAAGTCGCACAGGGAGCACAGGAAGCGGCCGCAACCGTCGCAAGGGACGGCGGCGGGTTTCCGGGCGTGGAAGAAACAAACCGCCTGGCCTTCGGCGGCGGCGGAGACGGGTCCGGGCCGGAAGCGCAAGGGACGGTTCAAGGCGGGAAACGCGCAGACCTGCAGCCTTTCCTTGCAGAGCGGGCAGGCGCCTTCCGTCCAGGTCGAGTCCCCGTCCACCGGGAACGGGGCCCCGCAATGGGTGCATTTGACATGTCCCGGCGGCATGGACGGCCTCAGCTCCGGATCACCCGCGTTCCGCAGATGCGGTCATGGAGGGTTTTCCGCTCGTCGTCGAAGAAGGCGATCAGGTACCCTATCCCCAGGGTGAAGCTGCTGATGTAGGTGCAGAGATAACGCCCCGCGGCCAGAGGGATGCCGACGGCCCCGCCGGTGGCGCGCACCACTTTCACGCCCAGGATCATCTTGCCCGGGGTGGCCCCGAACCTGCCGATGAAGACGATCATGTAGGCCGCCGTCAACAACAAGGACAGCACCGGCCCGGTGATGGCGCCCAGGTTGGTCAATCCCTGGCCCAGGCTGCCCCTGCCCAGGGTCAGGAAAACCGCCATGCCCAGGACGAAGAACGCGAACCAGACGATCAGGCCGTCCACGAACACCGCCGCGAAGCGCCTTCCCACGCCGGCATAATGCAGGTTTCTGGGCCGGAAAGATCCTTCCGCGAGCTTCTGCTGGAAAACCGGTTTGCAATCCGCGCACACGCTCCACTCGCCGAACCGGATCATTTCTCCCGCCGGAAACGCGTTGCCGCATTCAGCGCAGGTCGCGACTTCGCCGCCTTCCGAGGCATCTGCCTGGGGATTCCGCTGTTGCATGGAGGCTCCTTGTGGGTAATATCGGCGCCT
>DATENA010000021.1:0-14004 GCA_035275285.1 Fibrobacteria bacterium
TCCCAGCGGAAGTGCGATAATGGAACTCCATGCCGCAAACCCTCCGCGTCCTGTCGAACCTCCCCCTCCCCGTGGAACTCCACGTGGTCCGCACGTTCGGAGATTATCTCCCCGCGGGAACGGCCTCCGCCTGGACGGCCGGCAAAGAGCGGCGCGGTCTGGCCGACATCCTCCCCCTCATCCCCGCTTCGGAAAAGCCCGACGTACTCGTCATCTCCAGTCCCGAATACCTGCCCATCCCCTGCGACGTGGCGTCCTTCCCGGGCACCCGGATCCTGCTCATCACGGATTGGAACATGTGCCTGCGCTTCCTGCCGGATCTCTGCGCGCTCTTCGATTTCTGCTTCGTGGATTGGCCCGGGTACCGCCTGCTCCGCGCCGCCGGAATCGCCAACGTCCATCACCAGCCCCTGTTCGGCCACGATCCCGCCGCCTTCTTCCTCCGGGACGGGCCGTTCCAGGGCGGGGATCGTAACCTGGAGGTTTCCTTCTGCGGCAACCTGAACGCCGGCATGCATCGGGAGCGCAACCGCTTGCTGGCCCGCCTCTGCAAATGGGGAGCGCGCCGCCCCTTCCGCGTGCACCTGGGGCAGGCCTTCGGCGCGGCCTACGCGGACATCCTGGGCCGCAGCCGGTTGGTCTTCAATTATTCCATCCGCGGCGAGGCCAACATGCGGCTGTACGAGGCCATGGCCTGCGGCGCGGTCCCTTTGGTGGAGGCGGGCAACCTGGAGGTCCCCAGGCTTTTCCAGCCGGACCGCCACTATTTCGGCTACGAACCCGATCGCCTGGAAGAACGGTTGGAATCCCTGTTGGCCGATCCCGAACGCATCGAAGCGGCGGCCGCGGAAGCGAGCGCGGCGGTGGCCTCCCATACCAAGGCGAAACAGATCCGGTCCCTGTTGGATTTCGCCGGCCGTGAAAGCGCGCTGCGACCGGGCCCGGGCGCAGGCTCCGCGACCGGGCCCGGGGCTCCGGGTGCCGTCAAAGCCTTGGTGAAAATGCGCGTCCTGGGCGCCGCGTATACCATGGGCGAAGCCTTGGGGGAATTGGAGGCCCGCGGAGCCGCGCTCCCCGGCCTCATCGCGGAAACCCTGCCCGCCTCCCTGCTCACCCTGCTGGAAAGCAACCCCCGGGAAACCCTGGCCGCGGCCGAGGCCATGCTGGAACGGATGCTCCTGCCGGGCGGTTTGCCCGAACCCATCCGCACCCTGTTCCGCACGCGATTGCATGCCCTGCGGGCCCAATGGGCGGAGACCCTGGAGTGGTCCGGGCTTTGCCTGCAGGCGCTGGACGCGCTCGAAGCGGAGGCGGACGCGGGCCCGTTGCCGGACCTGTACGCGCATTTCTATCCCCCCATCGGACTGGGCAAGGGCATCGCCACCGATCTCAACCGCGCTTTCCGGGAAGACCTGGAGACGGGGTCACGCCGGGGTTACCTCGGCCTGATGCGGGCGCATTGCCGGGCGGACCGGGCCCGCGCCTTACTGGCCCTGGACCGGCCGGCGGAGGCGCTGGACTGCGCCGGACGCATCCCCCGCGACCGCTTCGTATCCCTGGAACCTTACCTGCTCCTGTACCAGGGCCTGCGGCGGATCGGGGATACGGGACGCCTGCGCGCCGTGCTGCGGGATTGGTTCGCGGAGACGCCCCTCGATTGGACCATGTGGGACAAGGCGGTGGAAGGGTTGGGCGAAGCGGGCGCGGACGCGGAGCTGATCGCCTTCCTGGAGGAGATCCTGATCCTGTCCCGCTATTTCCTGACGCCCGATCAGGTGGGGAAGGTGCGGGCCCTGTTGGAGGGCCGGCGCGGGACGCCGGCGTCCCCGCGCGAACGCGGCTAGACCTCGCCTTTGAACCGCTGCAACAGATAGTCCTTGTACGGGGACTTGGGCATCCCGCCCACGGTATCCTTGAAGTGCTCCAGGGTGATGAACTTCCGCAGGTACGCGATCTCTTCCAGGCAGGCGATCTTCAGGCCCTGGCGGGCCTCCAGCGTGTAGATGAAGGTGCTGGCCTCGAGCATGCTGGCATGCGTCCCCGTGTCCAGCCAGGCGATGCCGCGCCCCAGCAATTGCACGGACAGGCCGCCTTGCTTGAGATAGGCGATGTTGAGATCGGTGATTTCCAGCTCGCCGCGCGGCGAGGGCTTCAAGGCGCGCGCCATCTCCACGACCTTGTCGTCGTAGATGTACAGGCCCGGCACCGCGTAATTCGACTTCGGGGCCTTGGGCTTCTCCTCGAGGCCGATGACCTTGCGGTCTCCGTCGAACTCGACCACGCCGTAGCGCTCGGGATCCTTGACGTAATAGCCGAACACCTTGGCCCCGGAGGTGAAGGACTTGATGGTGTCGTCCAGCTTCATGGATCCGTAGAACAGGTTGTCGCCCAGGATCAGGGTGACCGGATCCTTGCCGATGAATTTTTCGCCGATGAGGAATGCCTTGGCGATGCCGTCCGGCTTTTCCTGCACGGCGTATTCGATCCGGATGCCCCAGGGGCTGCCGTCGCCGAGCAGGCTCCGGAAGCGGGGCGTGTCCTCGGGAGTGGAGATCAGCAGGTATTCCTTGATGCCCCCGAGCATCAACGTGGCCAGGGGATAGAAGATCAGGGGCTTATCGTAGATGGGGAGCAGTTGCTTGCTGGCCACCGAAGTGAGGGGATAAAGGCGCGTGCCCGCGCCGCCCGCGAGGATGATCCCCTTCACGCGGACGCTTCCGTGCTCAGGGTATTGGAGTTCATGGGCCTGGGCTGGACCGGGAGCCCCAGGGATTTCCGGATTTCCTCGAAGACCTCGGGGATGGACTTGGTCGCGTCCACGCTGTGCAGGATGTTGATCCGGCGGAAGAAGGTGAGCATGGGCTCGGTCTTGGCGTGGTAATCCTCGATGCGCTTCTTGATGGCTTCCGGATGATCGTCCGAGCGCTGCAGGAGCTTGCCGCCGCACACGTCGCAAACGCCTTCCACCTTGGGGCGATGGCCGATGAGATTGTAGTCCAGGCCGCATCGCGAGCAGACCCGGCGCGCCATCACGCGCTCGGTGACCAGGCTGTCCGGCGCATCCATGTGGATCACCGCGTTGATGTTGTAGCTTTCGAACAGGAACTCCGCCTGGGCGAAATTGCGCGGGAAGCCGTCCAGCACGAAGCCGTAATTCCAATTGTGCCAAGTCATCCGCTCGGACACCACCTTGGCCACCAGGTCGTCCCCCACCATCTGCCCCTTGGAAATGATGCGGTTCACCTTCGCCGCCAGCTTGGTATGGTTGGCGATATGCCACCGGAAAATATCCCCGATGGAAATATGCACGAAATCGTATTTGTCGCAGAGCAGCTTCGCCTGGGTGCCTTTACCGCAGCCCTGGATGCCCATGATGATGTATTTATACATGTATTAAGCTCGTTCCTTATTCCGGAACAAATTTAAAAATCCCTTCCAATATTACTACGACGGGAAGCCAAAAACCCTTCCTCGGCCTAAATCGGCGCCGGAATCGATGAAGGACGCTCGGAGCTTGCGCTTTTTGCGCGATAGGCCTGGCCAGGCGCGTCCCTGGGGGCCCGTCTAGGCAATGTATATGCGAGCAAAGCATATGCATTGCATATACATGCGGATTCGGGAGCCCAGAGGCTTGCGCACCCACGATCTACAGGCGTCGTTTTCCTACCGGATAACCCCGAACCGCTGCCACTTCTTCTGCTTGCCGCCCGGGAACCACACTTCCACCTGGGCGGAATAGACGTCCGGGGCCAGCTTTTGCAGGTCCAGGACCTGGTTGAAGGCTTGCAATCCTTCGGCGAGGTTTTCCCAGGATTGGTCCTTCACCACCGCGCCCGCCACGTCATAGACGCGGATGCGGGCTTTTTTGGCCGCGCTTCCCAGGCGCAAATGCAGGGTGGCGGTGGGGCCGCGCACCGGACTGGGGAACAGGTGGAACTCTTCGATGGTTTCCGCCGAGCCGGGCGTGGCCGCGGTCTGCCAGGCGCTGACGTCCAGGAAGTTCTGCCGGCCCGCGCTTCCACCCGGCTGCACCCAGGCCTGGCCGGCCGAAGCGCTGCCCTTCTTGAGGGTCCAGACGTTCAGGCTGCCGGTGCCGGACTGGGCCAGCAGCTCCAGGTCCCCGTCGCCGTCCAGGTCCGAAGCGGAAAGATGGATGTACGGGTTGTCGTTCGAATCCAGGGTCAGACCGCCCATGGTCAGGGGCCAGTCGGCCACGTCCGATGCCAGGATGCCGCCGCGGCGGTTCTGGGCGGCCTGGAAGGAAGAAGCGCGCAGCTTGCGTCCCAGGCTGTCCACCGCCAGGATCAGGCCGTCCGGGGATCCGATCAGCACCGTGGCATGGCCGTCCAGGGCCAGGGCCAGGGGCGTGGTGCGCACGGCGGTTTCCGGACGCCGCGGATTGCCGTAGGCGAAGCCCACGTTCTGGCGCTCCTCCAGCAGAAAGGGCCAACCGGGAAGGACCGCGCCGCGATAATCGATGGCGAAGACGGAGTTGGAGGCGGAGAAGAGGATGTCCGGATGGCGATCGCCGTCCAGGTCCGCCAGCGCGGGTCCGCTCGCATCGTCGCTGTGGAAATCCAGGACGCGGGAAATGGTCCGGGTCCCGTTCTTGGTCTCGTACACGGTGTCCACGAAATGCACGCTGCGCTGGAACCGTTGCGGGAAGCCCGCGAAGACCCGGGCCTTGGGAGCCTGATCGAGGCCGATGAGGGTGGCCGCGCCCTTCGATCCCAGCAGGAACAGGTCCACCTTGCCGTCCCGATCGAAATCCGCCGCCGCCACGGTGAAGGCTTCGTCCGCGGCGGGTTGCCGATCGCCCCAGGCATTGTCCAGCCGCGCGGCGGTTCCGGCTTCCGGGTCGAGGAGCACCGCTTGGCCGCCCCGGGCCGCCGCCGCCAGGTTCATGGGTTTGTTCCCGCCCGCCGGAAAAGCCGCCAGGGCCTGGTATTCCAGGTCCGGAAGGGCGACGTCGTCCAAGGGCGCTCCATCCGCCGAAAAGGACTTGGCGCGATGATCACGCGTGAGCACCCAGAAGCGATCGCCCGCGGCCACGGGACCCGCCTGTCCCTGCACGTCCGCGGAAACGGATACCGCGGAGGAATCCCGGGAACGGACGGCCAGGCCGGCCGGGCGCAGCTTCAGGAAGATGATCTTGTCCGCCGTCAGCACCGCCAGGACGCTGTCCCCCAGGGTGGCGCTGCCCAGGGGGCTTCCCAACTTGCCCGCCAGGGAGGTCACGGGGATGGTGGAGGTGTCCCGGGTGAGCCCGCTCGGCAACAGGGTCGTCACGGAATCATAGCCGGCCTTGCCTTTCAGGGTGGTGTCCGGATCCATGGCGCTGACTCCCTCGGAAGTGAAGGTCTGGGCGTACCCGCGATCGCTCACCGCCACCACGTATTTCCCGCCGCCCGGGCTTTTCAGGACGTTGACGGATTGGGGATGGCCCCCGGGGTCCAGCTTTGCGGGCCAGGACCAGGCGGGAGCCTGCTTCACGGTATTGTTGTCGGGCCAGTGCACGCGCAGGGTCAGGACCGAATCGCGCACGTTGTAGATCGAATCCCCGCTGAAAGAGCTCATGCCCTTGTCCAGCAGGGCCTTGTCGGGAACCAGGGCCTCCAGGCGCAGATGGGTGCGGCCGTCGTTCCAGGCATTGGTATTGGCCGCGCCGTAAGGGCCGATCATATCGAGGGTGTCCCGGGTCTTGGACCAGGAAGTATCCTTGGGCGGATTGACGCGCTTCACGCGGACATGGGGCAGCATGTCCGATCCGGAACCGTAATCGAAAGCCGGCTGGCCCAGTTGATCCTTGAACTCCTTGCCGATGCTTAAGGATCCGTCCGCCTCCACCAATTCCAGGCCCTTGTATTGGCTCTTCAAGGTGTCGCCCAGGTAGGCGTTCACGGCCCCTTCCTTCAGGAACTGGGAGATGAACCACTCGTTCACGTGCCAGACCAGAAGGCCCGAGGAGGGCAGGCCCAGATCGTAGCTGCTGGCCCCGGTGATGATGCCTGCGGGCTTGTCCGGATTGGCGATCCGCTTTTTGCTTTTGGGATCGGCCTTGATCGCCACCGGGTCCGGGATCGAGTCCAGGAAAATGGAGTCCACCTTCGAGAACGGCACCGTCTTGGACCCGCTCTTGCTGAAGGTCAAATCGCCCGAGTTGGCCTGCTCGTCATAATAGATAGTGACCGTGGAATCCCCCGCCGCCCGCTGGCGGTTCTCCACCAGGAAATATTCCCGATCATTGATGGGTATCTTGATGGTGGTCGGGCGGCCCCCGTCCCGGCGCGATGCGGGCGACCAAACCTGGTATTCGCTGTACGGCCCGTTGCCGGCCTTGGCCGTCACCGGCTCGTCCCAGCCCATATAAGCCCGCACCCAAGCGGAAGGATACACGGGCAGGAAGCCGTTCATGGTATTGTAGCCGGCGAAATCCATCAGGTCGAAAAAGCCGAGCTGGGAAATGCCCTTGACCACGTCGAACATGTCGGGCATGCCCATTTGCCGCGCCAACTGGTTGATGAGGATGCCGTTGATGCCCCAGTTGACCTTGTCCTGGCTGGCGGCCTCGGAGAGCATCATGACGTTGTCGACGGTGTCCCCGGTGCTGACCCTGACCCCTTTGGACAGGGCGCGCCGGACCGGATCCGGTTCGCCTCCCTTCCGGTAGGTTTTGGTGGCGCTGTCGAGCAGGCTGAAATCATCCTTGGTGACGAAGAAATCCGTGAAATCGTTGGGAGTATTGGCTCCGAAGGCGCCCAACTGGCCGCCGTCCAAAAGTCGCGAATGGCCCGCATGGAACAGGAGGTAACACCGGTGTTTCCTTTTATTGAGAGGATCCTTGAGCGAATCGTCCAGGGCCGCCTTGAATGGGTTGTCGGCCGGCTTTTCCGAATCCGCCGATTTGATGGCATCCGTCACGAAAGCCATCAGGTGCTGGCCGCGCTCTTCGTTGAAATCGCTGATTTTCTGCTTGGAGTCCCGATCCAGTTCGGAAGGGTTGTAGAACTTCATGCGGTTGGGGAGCGTGAACGGCGTGATTTTGCCGGAGCCGTCCGGAGCGGGGAATATCCGCTGCCGGATCGTCACGCGGCCGTTGGAGACTTTTTCGAAATAGTTGCGGGCGAATTCGAAATGCTTCTCCAGGTAGAACCGGTAAGAGCGCAGATTGCCGTTGGGGTCGAGAGTATAATCCTGATTTTTGTCCGGATCGCCGCTGCTCTTTCCTGCCGAGCCGAATACCCCGAAGCCGGTCGTGGAAGGATCATCCGTCCCATTCTCGAGTTCGCTCTTGAACTGGACGTAGATGCAATAGACTTCCAAGGTGTCCGGCGCTTCCGCCGCCGCGGACCCGGAGGATTTGAAGAGCGGGGCGCGTTGGGCCTTGCCCGCCGCATGGGAAACCAGCCCCAGGCCCAGGAAAAAGGCGGGAATCATCCCTTTGATCCATGCCCGGGATCCCTTCCCGCTCCGGGGGCCTTTCCCGGCGGGGCCGCCCCGATTCACTCCGCTCGCCGTCATGTGCCCGCTTTCGTTGGGAAGACAAAAGTACAAACTCCCCGGAATACGGGGTAGGCGGTCATTTCGGCGCGGAACGGGCCGCGGGCGCGGCTCCGGAAGCATCGCCCTCTCCCACGCGCTCCAGCTTACGGAAACCCTTGGGGACCTTGATGGAGAACGGGTCCCGGCGCCAATGGGGATTGTCCTCCGCGCTTTCGACCTTGATCTCCAGCAACGGCTCCCGGTAGCGGTAGAGGCGGACCTTGCGCGGCACCGGCCGCCCCTTTTCCGGGGAGCCGCCGGCCCGGTAGTCCGAAAAGCCGATGCGGAACGCCGAATCCTCCCGCAGGGCTTCCCGCACCAGGCCGGTCTTCCCGTCCAGGCTCACGCGCCAGCGCAGCCCCCCGGCCGAGTAGCCGAAGGATCCGTTTCCCAGGTTCCGCATCGCTTCCGGGACCGTGGCCGCAGGGCTTCCGCCCGCGGTGTCCCCGCCGTTCCGGTCCCGGCTGGGTCCGTCCCCGGGGAAAAAATCGCCCCAGAGAAAAGAGAAGACGTCGTGCACGGACATTTCCTTCAGCCCCAGGTTGCCTATCTCCACGTGCTCGCCCGCGCCTTCCACGTATTCTTCCCGGTCGAACACCGCCAGGGTCCACCGCTCCGGCGTCCACAGGAAGCTCCCCGCCACCATGCCCGGCAAGCCGAACAGATCCAGCTTGTAGGCCCTCCAGGGCTTGGCCAGGAACGCGGCCGAAACGGAAGACTTGCGCCCGCCGGCGAAAACCGTCAGTTCCAGCTCCGCGCGCAGGGAGTCGGGGGCGGGGGGAAACCCGGGCGGTTCCCCTTTGAGAATGGCCTCGCCCGCCGGGAAGCGGGGAGCGGTGGCGCAGCCCAGCCATAGGGCGGATACCGCCAGAGCGCCTAGGAAACAATGGAAGGAACGGCGGGGATTTTTCAATTCAGTGAAAGGAGAAATTCATCCGGGGTATGCAAGGTTCCGGGAACGCCTTGCATCTTCGAAATCCGGCAAGGATGAGTCCAAAGCGGAATCGACCACCTTTTCATCCACGGGAAGCACCTTGAAAAGAATACGGAGCTTTTTCAATTGGCCTCTGGCCGCCGCATGGCCGTTCTGTTTCCTGAGGAGGTAAAACAGGTTGGAGAAAATCAGGGGCGAAGTAGATACTTCAAACGCTCCTTCTTGAGGTCGAAATCCGGAGTCAATTCGAGGATCCCGGTAAGCTCTTTCACCAAAGGCCTGGAGTCCGGCTCATCGGGGCTTTGTTTTTCGGTGAGATTCCTGAAGTAATTTTCAACCAATCCCGAAAGGCTCTTATGATGCCTTTTGGCATATGCTTTAGCGCGGCCGATGACGCGCTTGTCCAACAATAGCGTAAGCTTCGTATCCACGGCTCTCCTCCACGTATAATTATAAAATTTTTACACGTATCGCGCCGTGATTGACGTTGCCGTCCGGAAGGGATTTTTGGGCTCTTTAAGCCGGAAATCAATGGTGTCGACGAAGAACCCGAAGGATGGGCGCCCGGTCAATTGAGCTTGCGGTGCGCCATCTCATGCGCCGGATCCAGCTTCAGGATCTGGCGCCATTTCTCCCCGGCCTGGTCGGAGAGGCCCAGCTTTTCGAGGATGAGGGCGTAATGCTCCAGGATGGTCGTATCCTGGGGGATGCGGGTCACGGCCATCTCTATGAATTTGCGGGCCTTGGCGAAATCGTTCTTCTTGTAATAGAGCCAGCCCTTGGAATCCAGGAAGGCCCCGTTCTCCGGTTCGAAGGAGAGGGCCCGCTCGATGAGGTTGCCCGCGTACTCCAGCTCGCGGTTCTCCTCCACCAGCATGTAGCCCAGGTAATTGAGGATGGTCGCATCGCTGGAGTCCAGCTTCACCAGCCGCTTCATCA
This sequence comes from Fibrobacteria bacterium, assembly GCA_035275285.1. Classification (GTDB taxonomy): domain Bacteria; phylum Fibrobacterota; class Fibrobacteria; order UBA11236; family UBA11236; genus Chersky-265. The sequence goes on from DATENA010000021.1 coordinate 9,416, forward strand.
CGTCGATGGACTCGGCGCGCTTGCCCAGTTGCTCCAGCGCCACGCCCAGCTCGAACAGGACGCGGCGGTTGTTGCCCTCCAGTTCCAGGGCCTTGCGGAAATACTCCACGCCCTGCTCCCGGAACTTGCGGGTCTGGGCGGTCATGCCCGTATCCCGCTGGGGGCCGTTCTTGGCGCCGGAGAGGCTGGCTCCGGAAAGCCTCCCCCCCGAAAAGCCGCTGTCCGATTTCCGATCCGATTCCAGCTTCTTGGCCACCTGGGTGAACACGATGCCCTGGATATAGCTGGCGTACCAATCCTTGCCCTCGCCCCCCATCTTCCCCAACAGGTCCACGGCCTTCTGCTCCGCGCCGTCGCGGATGTAGAAAGAGGCGAGCTTGGCCCAATATTCGGGGACCTTGGGATCCAGGTCGATGGCCTTCTTGAGTTCGGTCTCGGTGAGGGTGCGGTCGCGCAGCTCCAGGCCGATGGATCCGAGGAAGAAATGGTTGATGGGGTTCTCCGGCTGGCTCTTGATCAGCTTCTGGAAGATCTCTTTGGCCTCCGCGTAACGGCCGCGCTCGAACAGCAAGGTGGCGTACGGGGACAGGAACTCGCGCTCCTCGGGGTTCTTCTTGATCAAGGCCTCGTAGGAGGCCATGGCGGAATCGGGCTTGCCGGCCAGGATCTGGGCCCGGGCCTTCTGCAGCTCGTAGTGCAGGTTTTCCGGATTCTCCTGGGCCAGCTTGCGCAGCACGTCCAGCAGGCTGGCGTACATTTCCTGATCCTCGTAGAAAGAGGCCAGCTTCTCGCCGAACAGCGGATTGCCGGTCTTCTCCCAGGCCGTCCGGTACAGCTTGGCCACGGCGTCGATGCGGCCCAGCAGCCGGTAGTTCTGCCCCTGCTTCTCCACCAGGCGCACCGGATACTCGATGCGGGGAAGCAGCTTTTCCATCACGGCCACGTGCTTGGGGACGTCTTTCAGGCTTTCGTACAAGGTGGCCAGGGTGTAGAGCAGGTCCTTGTCCTGATCGTCCAGTTCCACGGCCTTATTGTAATAGGAGAGCGCCGAGGGCACGTCGCCCTTGCGCAGGTGGATCTCCGCCACCGCCTGGTACTCGCGGCTGTCCGGCTTGCCTTTGAGCTCCAGGCAGCGCATGCCCGTGACCAGGGCCGAATCCATCTTGCCGGCGGCCTTCAGCTTGTCCGTGAGGAGGAAGCACAGGTCGCGGCTGTCGGGATCGTATTCGTAGGCGATCTGGAAATAGGAAAGCGCGACCGCGTCGTTGCCCTCCAGCTCCTGCTGGCGCGCGCGCAGGAAGAACTCGTGGGCGATGAAGGCGCGCTGCTCGTTGTGGATTTCCTGTTTCCGGGTCGCATCGGCGGGAGCGGCCTGCAGGGGACCGGCTTTGCGCGCGGGCGAGCAAGCGCCCAAGAGCAAAGCCAGCGTTGCGGCGAGGGCGATGCGGAGGGATGTTCCACCGGAGACGGGCGAGGCGCCGTCCCGATGCCGAAGGGTTCGAACCATGTGAGTCCTTACTTGGTTACGACCAAGTCTACGCTGCGCCCCTGGAAATCCCCTCCGGCCGCGGGGGATTGCGAGAGGACCGTGTTGGGAAGGCTCCGCGCATCCTTCTTATAGGTGATTTTGCCCAGGGAGAGATCCAGCGTCTTGATCTGCAGCTTGGCCTGGCTCAGGGACAGGCCGACCAGGGAAGGCATCCCGGCGGGGCCCGCCTCTTTCCCCTGGGACAATTCGATGTTCACCTCGCGGCCCTTTTCCAAGGTGGCCTTGGCCGCGGGGGAGGTTCCGATCACGGCGCCGGCGGGGAAAATGGCGTTCCGCACTTCCCGTACCCGGCCCACTTTCAGTCCCAATTGCTGCAAGGTGATCTCCGCCTGCCGCAGCGAGAGGCCCCTCAAGGACGGCAGCTCCACGCTTTTCAGGCCTTTGCTGATTTTGACCCAGATCCGCCGGCCCTTCTTCACTTCCGTGCCCGTTTCCGGATACTGGGTGAGGATTTTCCCCGCGGCTACGTCCGTACTGTAGTCGCCGGTGGAATCCAGCATGTAAATGAGCCCGTTCTTATTCAGTATATCCTTGGCCTGCTCGGGGGGCAAGCTGACCAGGGAGGGAACCTTGACCGTTCCCTTGAATTTGCCCGCCACGTAGGGCATGGCCAGCATATTGGTCAAAAAATAGAGGACGGCACCGGCCAGGATCCAGAGCAGGAGGGCCAGGAAAAAGGGCCGGGAAAAGAGACGCGCCAACACCGATGGGGGTTCCCTCTCAGGTTTTGAGTTCATCCTCCTGCAAGATCAGGAGGTCTTTGCCGTCCAGCACAATATACCCTTTTTTCTGGAAGTAATTCAGCACCCGCGATACGGTCTCCCGGGTGGTTCCGGACATGTCCGCGATGAATTGCTGGGTGGGGCGGTCCTTGACCACGATCATGCTTTTCCCGTCCTTGGTCTTGGAGCGGATCCCCCGTTCTTCCATCAATTGGAGCAGGGTGGCGGCCACGCGCCCGTAGACGCGCATCAGGGCCAGGGAGGAGATTTGCCGGTTGGACTTGCGCAAGCGGCGGGACATTTCCGCCAAAAGCGTCAGGGACAGGTCCGGCTGCTTTTTCATGGCGGCCAGGAAGTCCTCGCGGCGGATGGTCAGGAGGCGGGACTCCTCCACCGCGCGCACCGTGGCCGATCGCCGCTCGCCGTCGAGCAGGGCCATTTCCCCGAAAAAGTCGCCTTCCTTCAGGGAGGCCAGGATGGCTTCGCGGCCGTCCTCGGCGGTCAACACCACCTTCACCTCGCCCTTGGCGATGATGAACAGGCTCTGGTTGCTTTCATCGTCCTCCATGAGGATGATGTCGCCCTTGCGGAAGCTCTTTTCGATGAGCATCTGGGCGAGGGTGTTGAGCTGGGCGTCATCGAGAGCGGAGAAGAGATCGACGCCTTTGAGAAGCTCGTTTTTCAGGCCCATGTATCCGTCCCTTCGAAATGAAGAAAGTCAAAGTTCAAAATTCAAGAGCGGCAGAAGCTCCCGCCGGAGCGAGAGGACCCCTCTCTTCATTTTGCACTTCGCACTTTGACTTTTGCACTTTGAAATCTCTCTTATCGACTACATCTCAAGCTGAACGGTCTGATGCCGCTTAGGTCCCAGGGAGATCAGCCCGATGGGGACTTCCAGCAGATCCGCCACCCGTTTCAGGTACTTGCGCGCTTTCTCGGGGAGGTCCTGCCACTCCGTGACGCCCACGGTGGGCGATTTCCAACCGGGCAGGGTCTCGTAGACGGGCTTCACCTTTTCCACCGCCGAAATCTGGGACGGGAATTGATCCAGCCGGCGCCCGTCGATTTCATAGGCGGTGCAGACCTGGATCGCGTCGAAATCGTCCATCACGTCCATCTTGGTGATGGCGAGATGCGTGAGGCCGTTGACCATGGCCGCGCGGCGCACCAGCACCGCGTCGAACCAGCCGCAACGGCGCTCGCGGCCGGTGGTGGCCCCGTATTCGTGGCCGATCAGGCGCAGGCGCTTGCCCGTCTCGCCGATCTCCTCGGTCGGGAACGGGCCGTTGCCGACGCGCGTGGTGTAGGCCTTGACCACGCCTATCACCTGGTCGATGGCGGTGGGGCCCACCCCCGATCCGATGCAGGCGGCCGCGGCCACGGTGTTGGACGAGGTGACGAAGGGATAGGTGCCGTGGTCGACGTCGAGCACGGTGCCTTGCGCGCCCTCGAAGAGGAGGCGCTTGCCCTGCTTGAGGGCGGAATTGATGATGGCGACGGTGTCGGCCACGTACGGGGCCAGGCGGCGGCCGAGCCCGCGGTATTCCTCGAAGATGGCCGCGGCGGACAAAGGCTCCGCGCCGAACATCTTCTGGATGATCTCATTGCGATCGGCCACCTGGGTCTCGATCTTCGCCTTGAGCGCGGACTCTTCCAGCAGGTCTCCCACCCGGATGCCGCTGCGGTTGACCTTGTCGTAGTACGCGGGCCCGATGCCGCGGCCCGTGGTGCCGATGGCGGCCTTGCCCGCGGCCTTTTCCTTGAGCTGATCCAGCACCTTATGATAGGGAAGCACCACCTGGGCGTTCTCGGCCACCCAGAGGCGGCCGCCCATGTCCATGCCCTTGGCCTGCACTTCCTCGATCTCGTTCAGGAACTGCGCGGGATCCAGCACGACGCCGTTGCCGATCACGCATTGCTTGCCCGGGTGCATGATGCCGGCGGGGATCAGGTGGAAGATGAACTTCTGGTCGCCCACCTCGACGGTATGGCCGGCATTGGCGCCGCCCTGGAAACGGATTACCAGATCCGCCTCCTCCGTCAAAAAGTCCACGATCTTGGCTTTGCCCTCATCACCCCATTGGGCCCCGACTACGACTCGATTCGGCATTTTTGTTCCCGCACATGGCCCGCAAGGCCATGATTTTCCATTAAGGCCCGAAGGACCATGCTCTTTCACTTAGGCCCAACGGGCCCAAGACCCGACAGGGCCGGGGGCGAAAGGTAAAAACAAGGGGGGAAGACCACAATGGCGGAAGGTTTTAAGGGTGGGGCAAAGAGTGGGTTTTCAAGGGAAGTCGGTCGGGAGTCGGGGGTCG
>DATENA010000022.1:0-12569 GCA_035275285.1 Fibrobacteria bacterium
AACAGCCGCTGCTGCGGATCCATGCTCTCGGCTTCGGTGGGCGAGATGTTGAAGAACAACGGATCGAAGCGATCGTATTCCTCCAGGGATCCCATCCATTTGCAATTGGTCTTCCCCGCGGCGGGGCCCTCCGGGCTGTAATAGGCCTCGGCATCCCAGCGCTGGCGCGGGACGGGGGTGATGCAATTCCGGCCGGCGGCGATATTGGCCCAGAATTCCTCCAGGTTCCCGGCCTGGGGGAATCGGCCGGCCATGCCGATGACGGCGATGGGCTGGGGCCGGTAACCGGCAGGTTGCGGGGCTTCCGGCGCGGGGGCGATGCGGGCCGCGGGCCGATTGCGCCAGGAGGTGAGCCTCCCTCCCCCCGCGGGAGCCGGGACGTCCAGCGGGATGGATGGGGAAGGCGCGGACACGGGATGCGCGGGAGAAGGGCGTCTGGCCTCAGGGGGCGGGGCGGCCTCGACCGGAACGCGGGCCGCGGGGGCGGATGCGCCCGGCTTGACGGCCTCTTCCCGGATGTATCCGGCGAGCTTGGCCAGGGTCGGATAACTATAAATCTTGGTGGCCTCGATGGAGGTCCCGAGCCTCTCGTTGATTTTCCGGATCCAGGTGACACCGGTGATGGAGTCCAGCCCCAGGTCCACGAACTGGGTATGGTCATCGATCTCGTCCTCCCGCAATTGCAGCTCGGTGGCGAGCATGGCCTTGAGATTCGCCGGAAGGTCCGCCGGTACGTCGACAGGATTGGCGGAGGGGGGTACGATCGCGATGGCCGCGTCCGCGGCCACGATGGCGACGGGCGCGATCGCGACGCTCTCGGCAGCGGCGGCGACGGTCTCGACGTCGACGGCGATCGTCCCGGCCGCGGCGGACGCGGATGCAGGGTGGATCTCCGTCACGAAATTGCCGTGGATTTGGTCCAGGGTTTCCGCCTTGCCCACGAAGGTTTTCCCGTGCATGTCCAGCTCGCGCGCATAGGCCTCTTCCAGAGGCATGCGCAGGGGCTGGTTGAATTGACGCTTCAAGGCCATTTGCCGGCGTCGCGGTTGGCCGGCCAGATGGCGGGCCAATTCGAAGGCGGCGGCCAGCACGTTGCCCTTGGTCACCACCGGCAGCGGGAATCCGCGGGCCTTCAATTCGGCGCCGGCATATTCCCTGCCGGTCAGCAAGGTTTCCCGGGCCAGATCATGGCCGGCCCTCTCGGGGAAGATGAAGGTGGCGCCCGCTCCCGGGGTGAAGCCGTAATTCATGTACGGGCTCATGAACTTGCTGTCGCCGGCATGCAGCGCGAAGTCCGCGAACATGCCCAGGCCCCAGCCGGCGCCTATGCCATGGCCTTGCAGGGCGGCGACCACCGGCACGGGACAGTCCATGGCGATTTGGAAGGTCTTGTTGTCGGTGAACCGGGCCCGGCCTTCCTGGATGGCCAGCAGGGTTTCCTTGGTCCCGCCCGAGGCGAAATACCGATCGTAACCCGTGAGGATGACGGCCTTGCAGGCGGGAAGCGCGCCCACCCGGGCGAAGACTTCCTGCAAGCCGTCCATCAAGGCTTCGGAGAACATGTTCTTCGCCTGCCTGTCTTCCATGCGGACCAATACGATTCCCTTGGGATGCAGCATGGCGGAGACCACGGGGGTATCGAGGGGAATGGCGACCGAACCTTGCGCGGGGGCCTTGAGCCCCGCTTCCGGCGAGTCCCCTGCCTCCGGGCCCTCGTTCCATTGCGGCTGCCGGTCCATCCGCTGCCGCAGCGAGCGGGCCCCGTCCGCCTTCCAGGCCCCCAGCGCCGCAAGCGGCCAGCGGGACCAGGCTTCCGCCCGCCGCAAGGCCAGCGCCAGGACCTGCTCCTTGTCTGCCGCCGCCAATCCGCGCTGCTCCAGCTCATGCCCGAGGAAGGTCCGGGCCGAGAGGAGGATTTCCTTCCCCGCATATGCGCCGCAGCGGAAGGCGAACAGGGCCGCGGCCCGGCGCACCAGCTCCGGATCGGCCAGCATCCCGCCCACCGAGAATTTGCCCTGGCGATGGTACACGCAGGCATCGCAGCATTGGGCCACGAACCAGGCCAGGCCCCGGGCGCCCTGCTCCAGGGCCGCGATCACCGGTACCGCGGATCCGGAAATGTGGCGGAGCATTTCCTCGCCCATCCGGCGGGCCAGGCCGCCGTCCGGATCGGGAAGGAAGCCGGCGTAGCCGCTGGCCACCACCACGGCCTTGAAGCGGCGCGAGGCCTTCACCCTGGCGAGCATGTCGCCGAATCCTTCCACGAGCTTCGGCCAATCGCAGGCTTCCGGGGCGCGGCGGAGGCGGACGATCAAGGTGCTGTCGCCGGCGGTTTCCCATTCCAGCAGGGAATCGGGCGGCGCGAAATCCTCCCCGGGCGACTCGTCGGAGCCTCGGGGCGGCTCGTCGGATTCGCGGGCCATCTCGACCGGGCCCAGGGTCCCGGCCAGCTCCACGAAGGGCCGAGCGAGATGCTGTTTGAGCAGGCGCAAGGCCTCGTGCGATTTCCGGGCCAGGCTGCGCGCCAACTCCAGGGCATGGGCATCGACTTCGCCATCCGGCCGGCAGGGACAGCTCCAACCCTTGTCCTGGAGCTGCCGGCCCGTGCAAGGCCCGCCGTACAGGAAATCCGCCCCGCGCGCTTCGCCGAAGCGCAGGCGGAACAGGTTGTCCTCCGCGGCGGAAGGGAAGAGGCCCGTCTCCGCATCGGTGAAGGCATAGGTCCCGGACTGGTTGACGATCAGGAAATCGCATAGGGAGGCGGCCAGGAATCCCGCACCGCAGGCATCGCCCTGCAGGGAGGCGATGATCGGATAGGGGAACTCCGCCAATGCCCGGAAGAATTTCCGCTCCGCGGCCCGATCGCATGCGTCCCTCCCGCCGGCCAGGAAGGCGGCGCGCGTTCCGCGCAGGATGAGCACCTTGGCGGCGGCATGGCCGCGGGCCGCTTCCAGGGCTTCCAGGATTTGGCCGAGCAAGTCCCGGGTCAACGCATTGCGGCCGTCGGGAGCGGCCACTTGCAGCGAGAATACGCCATTCCCAAGATCGCCCAGTTCCACGGAGGCGGGCGGGTTTCCGTTGCCTTTGAGGGGAGTGCTTTGGAAAATCATCGTACCGCCTACATCAAGCTGGAAAGGGTGATCATGGATTTGCGGCCGGGCGCGGCCTTTCGGTCGGGGGCCGCCTGGGCATGGGAAGCCGGCGCGGGCGCCACGGGAATCGCGAGGGCCAGGACGCGTTTTTTCGGCGCGGCCGCCAGGGCCAGGGAAATGCCCCGGATTTGCGCGCGGATATTCCCATCGGCATCGCAAAGGTCCACGTCGAAGCGGAGAGCCGCCTCGTTCCCCTCCCCGGCGCCCGAGGCTCTCGCCCAGGCCCACATTTCCCCGGCGCAAGGCGACAGGACGTGCAGCGATGCGATGGCGAAGGGAAAGGAAGGATGCGAAAGGGCGCGGACGGGGTTTTCCGGAATTCCGGCGCAGGCCTGCAAGGCGCCGTCCAGCAGGGCGGGATGCAGCCCATAGGCTTCCGCTCCCGCCTCGGGCGCGCGGAGACGGGCCAGGACCTGGCCCTCTCCCCGTTGGATGGAAACGATCCCCTGCAGGGACGGAGCGATGGCATGGCCGGCCTCGGAAAGCCCGGCATAGAAGGTTTTCCCCTCCTTGCCGCGGCCCCAAGTCGCGGCGATAACGGCGGGATCGATTCGGCCCGCGGCCGCGTCGGCAGCGGGGAAGGCGTGTCCCTGGCAATGGACCAGGTCCTCCTGTCCTTTCCGGCTGTGGATTTCGAAGTCCACCTGATCGCCGCTCCGGGCGAACAGGGTGATGAATGCCTGCTTCCCCCGCTCCGCCAGCAAGGGCTGTCCCCAGGCGACATGGCGCAGCTCCAGCCCCCCGGATCGACCGGAGGCCTTTTCCACCGCGGCCCGGGCCATTTCCAGGCAGGCCGCGGCCGGCAGTTCATGTCCGGCCGCCAGGAAAGGCTCCTCGCCCGTGAAGGTGGCGGCGTATCCCGCCTGATGCAGGTCGGAGACGTTCACGTGAAGTAACGGATGGATTACCGTAACGGGAGAGATGTCCGTAACCGGAGCGGTCACGGCGGTGTCCGCCGCCGGCGGCGCGGGAATGCCCGCCGGTTCCAGCCAGTAGCGCTCCCGCGCGAAAGGATAGCCCGGCAGGCTGATCCGCGCGGGCCGGCCCTGGCGGTCTTGAGAATAGAACCGGTTCCAGTCCAGCTCCAGGCCCCGCACCCAGAGATCGGCCAGCTTTTCCAGCTTGCCCTCGGAAATCCATTTCCCCAGGGTCTCCCGCATATCGGCATCGGCGCTGAACAGCGCCAGGGCGTCCCTTTCGCGTTTCGCCTGGCCGGCGAAGCAATGCCCGCTTTCCTTCCCGGCCAGAAAGCTCTCCAGGGCGCCGGCCAATTGATCGGGTGCTCCCGCCAGCAAGCCCAGCCGCTCTTCCATCTCCTCCCTGCCGACCTGGAGCGTGAAGGCCAGGGCTTCCATGTCCAAGGCGGAATGCCCGGCCCGGGCCGCTTGCAGGAAGCCCAGGAGGTCCCGGGCCTTTTGCCGCAATTGCTCGGCGGTGCGGGCCGACAGGGGGAAGATGCGGCGCACGCCGCTTCCCGAGCCGCGCGGCGCGGCGGAAGCGGCGAACTCCTCCACGACAAGGTGGGCATTGGAACCGCCGGCCCCGAAGGAGGAGATGCCGGCGACGCGCGGCGCGGTCCGGCCGTCCACCCGGGGAGGCTCCCAATCGCGCAGGGTCTGGTTGACCACGAAAGGGGTTTTGGCGAAGTCGATATGGGGGTTGAGCCGGGCCGAATGCAGGGAAGGCGCCACCTTCCGGTACCGCATCTGGAGCAGGACCTTGGTCAATCCCGCGATGCCGGCCGCGGATTCGCAATGGCCGATATTGGACTTGGCCGATCCGATCAGGCAGGCGCCTTCCGCGGCGCCGCGGAAGGCCCCGGACAGGGCTGCGATTTCGATCGGATCGCCCAGCTTGGTGCCGGTGCCGTGGGCCTCTACGTAGCTGATCCGCCGCGGGTCAAGGCCCGCCTCCTGCAAGGCCCGCCCGATCACGGCGGCCTGGGCATTGGGGTTGGGCACGCTGTAGCCGTTGGTGCGGCCGCCGTGGTTGAGGGCGCTGGCCAGGATCACGCCGTGGATATTGTCCCCGTCGCGCTCCGCATCCGCCAGGCGCTTGAGCACCACCGCCCCCACGCCCTCCCCGGGGATGTAGCCGTCGCCGCCTTCGCCGAAGCTCTGGCAGTGCCCGTCCCCGGATATGAAGCGGCCCTTGCTCAGCATCAGGTATTTGCCGGGATGGACGCTGACGTTGACGCCGCCGGCGATGGCGAGGTCGGTTCGGCCCAGCTTGAGATCCTGGCAGGCCAGATGGATGGCGGTGAGGGAGGACGAGCACATGGAGTCCACCGTCATGCTGGGGCCATGCAGGTTGAGGAAATAGGAGACCCGGTTGGCGATGCTGGCCAGGCTCCCGGAGAGATTGTATTCCCCGTACATCACGCCGGCGTACACGCCCACCTGCCCGGGCAAATCCCCTGCGCGGGGGATTTGCAGTCCGGCGCGGGTATGCCCCGCATCCTCCAGGGCCAGCCAGGCCTGTTCCAGGAACAGCCTTTCCTGGGGATCGATGGCATGGGCCTCGCGCGGGGGGATGCTGAAGAAGCGGGGATCGAACTTGTCCACGTCGGCGATGAAGCCGCCCCATTTGCTGCCATGCGACCCCTCCCGGCCGCGATCCTCGCTGTAATACTTGCGCCAATCCCAACGGTCCGGGGGCACCTCGGTGATGCAATCCCTGCCGTCCCGCAGGTTGCGCCAGAACTCCTCGACGTCGGCGGCGCCCGGGTAGCGGCCGCTGAGTCCGATGATGGCCACCGGTCCGCGGTCCCCCGTACCCTCAAGGTTACCCCGGCGCGGGGCCCTCCGGGGAAGCCGTTCCCGTTCCCGCGTGGAGGGGGCGGGCCGGGCAGGCGCGTCTTCCGCGGCCCTTCGGGCGGGGCCGCCCTCCGCCGCGAAGAGCTGCGCCAGGGTGGCGGCATGGAAGCGCGAGAAATACCCGGCGATTTCCCGCACGGTGTGGAATTCGAAGAACAGGGTTTTGCTGAGGGGCCCGAAGGTCTTCTCCAAGGCGCTGGTCAGGCCCATGGCCATGATGGAATCCATCCCGTACCGGCCCAACGGAGCCTGGACGTCGATGGCCTGCGCCGGCATCTTCAACTGGGCCGCGAATTGCCGGCACAGGAAGGCCTGGGCCTTCTCCAGCCAGGCTTCCGGATCGGCCGCGCCGTCTGCCACCGCCGTCTCCGGCGCCGGAAGGGACGTCGGGGCTGCGTCGGCCAGGCCGGACAGCTTGCGGCGCAACCGCAGCGGCTCCCCCGCCAGCACCAGGGCCTGATCGGATGGCAGCCCCGGGCCGAGATGGAAGGCGCGCAGGCCTGCGGCCGTGTCCAGGGGAGCGAGGCCGGTTTCCCGCCGCAGCCTGTCCCGGAGGCCCGCGTCCAGGCGCATGCCGCCTTCGTTCCACAGCGGCCAATTGAGGGCCAGGGCTTTCCCCTTGCGCAGGCCTTGGGCGGCCAGGTGATTGCGATGCGCGGCGAAGCGATCCAGAAAGCCGTTGGCGGCGGCATACGCGGCCTGGCCCACATTGCCGAATACCGACGCGATGGAGGAGAAGAGGATGAAGAAATCCAGATCGAGGTCCTGGCTGGCCCGATCCAGATTGCAGGCGCCCGCCACCTTGGGGGCCAGCACGCGGAGGAAATCCTCCCGGGATTGCCGGAGAATGAGATCGTCATGCAGCACGCCGGCGCAATGCAGGATGCCGTCCAGCCCGCCGGCGGCCTTGAGCTCGGCGAACAAGCTATCCACTTGCTCCGGCTTCGCGATGTCCAGTTGCCGGTATTCCACGGAACCCGGAGCGCCCAGCGCCTCCAGGTCCGAGCGCTTGCCGGCGTCGAGGGCGGAACGCCCGGTGAGGATGACCCGCGCCTTGCGGGTGCGGCCGAGGATTTCCCGGGCCAGGATGCGGCCCAGCCCGCCGAGCCCGCCCGTGATCAGGTAGGCGCCGCCTTCCTTGAAGACCGGGACTGCCGCGGCCCCGGAAGAAGGGGCCTCCCGCCAGGCGGAGATGAAGCGCCGACCGTCCCGGTGGCGGATCAGGGCGTCCTGGGGACGGCGGCTGTCCGCATGCAAGCAGCCGGCCAGGGTCTCGGCATCCACCCTGCCATCGATGAGGATCACCTGACCCATCAGGTTGGGATTTTCCAGGGAGGCGGTGCGGAGGAGGCCGGACAGTCCGGCCAGGAGGGACGCGCGGGGTTCATCGGGGACGATGACTTGTACCAACGCCTTGGCCCGGGGGGGTTCCTGCAGGATTTCCCGGATCCTCGCGAAGCAGTCCAGCGCCGCCTCGGTGTAGGCTTCCGCCGGCGATTCGGCCGGTCCACCCTGCAGGCGGCTACAACGGGCCTGGGAAAGGCGCGCCGCGAGATCATCCGCTTCCAGGTGGCGGAACCCGCCCAGGAGCACGTGCCGGCTCCCGTATCCGGCCTCCGGCCCCGCAGCCGGGGAGGCAGGCATTTCCTCCCAGTGCGGGATCGCGATCAAGGTGCTCGCGCCGCTTATGCCGGAACCCGCGGCGTCTTCGACCATCAAAGCGGCCTTCAAAGCGCGGATCCGCTCCAAGGCTTCGGCTTTGGAAAGCCGGCCGTCGCGAAGGTCCTGGAATACGATCTTCAATTCCTGTTTCATCGGTTCACCCCAGTTCGATCGCTTCGTCGATGGAAACAGCTTCGCTTAAGACGTCTTCAATCAAGTTCCGGTAATAGGATTCATCGAAGCCGGAACCACCCACGGATTGCGGCATGGGTGCCGACGGGGTTCGCGAAACGAAGCCCCGCAAGCCCACGCAAACGTTCCCGTCCTGATCGCAGAGGTCCGCGTCCAGGCCCTTCCCATCGGGCGAACGGCGGATCCAAACCGACATCTCCTCGGTGCACGGGGAGTAGATGCGCACAGATGCCAAGGCAAAAGGCAAAGGCGGGCGATGCGGGAGATTTTCCAGATCATCCAGGAGGCCAACGGACGCCTGCAAAGCGGCGTCCATCAAAGAGGGATGCAAGGTATAACCCGCCATCCCGATTCCTGCGGGCAAGCGCAGACGGGCCAGGACTTCGTCCCCGCCCCTGTGGACCGCGGCCAGTCCCTTATGGCCGGGCCCATAATGCAATCCCATCCGGGCGAAGGCCAGGTAAATGGCCTCGGACTCCCATGGGCCGCGGCGCATCCGGTCCCGGATGGCGGCGAGATCGAGCCTGGCGGGACGCGGTCCGCCGATGAAGGCGGCCCGACCCTGGCAATGCAGGATGCTTTCGCCGCCCGCGGCGCCGCCGATTTCGAAATCCGCCGCCCCGGCGGAGTCTCCGCCCCGCGCGGGCTCTCCCGCGAACAGGGACAGAGTCACATCACAGTTACCCTCGGCCGTGATCGGGATCAACCATTCGATATCGCGCAACTCCAGCCAGGTAGCCTCCTGTGCCTCGGGAAGGGCCCGCTCCATGGCCGCCCGGGCCATTTCCAGGCAGGCCACGGCCGGCAGCACCTTGCGGCGGGTTTTCCCGTCCAGGCTCACCCGGTGATCCCGCAGGTAGAATTCTTGATCGCTGAGCTCCGAGGAGTAGCTTTGCCGCTCCAAGGTGGAAGTGTTCCGATGCAACAAGGGATGCAGCCATGCCGCTCCTGCCTGCCCGCCGCCTACGCTTCCCGCCGTACCCCGCCAATAGCGTTCCCGGGCGAAGGGATACTTGGGCAGGTCCATGCGGGGCATGCGCGCGTTTCCATGCAGCCGGGCCCAGTCCAGCTCCAGGCCCTTCACCCATAGGGACAACAGCTTGGGCAGCTTCCACTCGGCCATCCAGCGCTCCACCACCTTCAGCATGTCCTTGTCGGATCCGAACAGGGAAACCTCTTCCTGCCTGCGCCGGGCCTGGCCGCGATAGGTATCCGCCGCATCGGATCCGGCCAGGAAGGCCGCCAGCTTCTCGCAGAGGCCCGCCACGGAGGTGACGGCGAGTCCCAGGCGCTCTTCCATGGCCTCCCGGCCCACTTGCAAGGTATAGGCGAGCATCCCCAGGTCGATCGCCGGTTCAGCCCCCTGCAGGAAGGCGAGCAGATCGGAAGCCTTCTGCTTGAGGCGCTCCGGGGTCCGTGCCGAAAGGATGACGGCTTGCGCGGAGCCGGCGGGCCGCCGGGAAGGCTCCGCGGGCAATGCGGACGGGCACTCGGCGATCACCAGGTGGGCATTGGTCCCGCTGAATCCGAAGGAGCTGATGGCGGCCTGCCGGACCCCGGAAGCCGGGGCCTCCCAGGCCCGCAGCGCGGTGTTCACGTAGAACGGGCTGCCTTCCAGATCGAGATGTTCGTTCAGGTTCTCGCAATGGAGGGTGGGCGGCAATTGCCGGTGCTTCAGGGCCAGGAGCAGCTTGATGAAGCCGGAAACCCCGGCCGCGGTCATGCAATGGCCGATGTTGCTTTTCACCGAGCCCAAGGCGCAATAGCCGCGGTTGCGGGTATGCTTGCCGAAAGAGGTTTTGAGGCCCTCCACCTCGATGGGATCGCCGAGCTTGGTGCCGGTGCCATGCGCCTCCACCAATTGGATGCCCGCGGGATCGATGCCGAACCGGGCATAGACCTCTTCCTGCAGCCGCGCCTGGGATTCGGCATTGGGCGCCGTGATGCCGTTGGTCTTGCCGTCCTGGTTCACGCCCCAGCCCCGGATCACTCCCAGGACATTGTCCCCGTCCCGGCGCGCATCGGCCAGGCGTTTCAACACCACGACGCCCACGCCCTCGCCGGGCACGAAGCCATTGGCCCGCTGGTCGAAGGCGAAGCAGCGGCCGTCTGCGGAAAGCATGCCCGATTGGGAAGTCATGATATGCATGGCCGGGCCGGACATCACGTACACCCCACCCGCCAAGGCCAGCTCGCTGCCGCCCGAGACCAGGCTGTCGCAGGCCTCGGCGATGGCCACCAGGGAGGACGAGCAAGCCGTTTCGATGGACAGGCAGGGGCCCTGCAGGTTCAGGAAATAGGAGATGCGCGCCGCCAGGATGGAGGGCGATCCCCCCATCAGGCCGTAGGCGCTCAAGTCCTCGGCGGCTTCCGCGCGGTTGTAATCGCCGGCCCCGCAGCCCACGAACACGCCGCAGCGGCTGCCGGAAAGCTTCCGGGCGTCGTAGCCGGCATCCTCGATCCCATGCCAGCAGGCCTGCAGGAACAGCCGCTGCTGCGGATCCATGCTCTCGGCTTCGGCCGGCGAAATGTTGAAGAACAGGGGATCGAAGAGGTCGTGCCCTTCCAGCACGCCCATCCACTTGCTGACGGTCTTTCCCGGGGCCGGCGCGCCGGCCTGGTAATACCGGTCCATGTCCCACCGCGAGGCGGGCACTTCGTCCACGCAATCGCGGGCCTCGGAGATGTTCTTCCAGAAGGCCTCCAGGTCGCCCGACCGGGGGAAGCGGCCCGCCATGCCGATTACGGCAATGGCCTGATCGGGGCGATGGCTCCGTTCCGGAGGCGCCCCAACGGCGGTGGGGGACGGCGATAGGGCCAAGGCTTCGGAAGCGCGCCGCGCCTGGGCCCGGAGGCTATCCAAACAAGCCTCCCGCCGGTCGGATACGGCTTCGGCCGCGCGGCTGATCACCACCTTCCCGATATGGCGGCCCTGCGCCACGTACTCCAAAGCCTCGGCCAGGAGATGGACGGGATATACCCGCGTGACCAGGGGCACGATGCGGCCATCGGAGAGCATGCCCGCCATGGCGTCGAGCAGCCGGGGCAGGGAGAAGTCCGCGCCGCCTTGGTTGCTGAGCCGGCGCAGGTCGATGCTGTGGAAGGACTGGTTCTGCACGAGAGCGGAAAGATCCAGTTTGGGACTGGTTTTCAGGGCATGCACGGCGATCTCCAGATAGCGGCCCGAAGGGGCCAGGCAATTGAGGCCCTTCTGGATGCCGTCCCCGGACAGGGTGTTCAGCACCGCGTCCACGCCGCGTCCTCCGGTGAGGCCGCGGATCCGCCGATCGAAATCGGTGCGGTAATCCAGGACCTCGCGGACCCCCAGCCCTTCCAGGAGGCGCGCCTTCTCCGGCTTGCTGGTGGTCGCGAAGGGCTTGGCCCCGCGCAGGGCCGCCAATTGCAGGGCCATCAGGCCCACTCCGCCGGTGGCGGAATGGATCAGCACCGATTCGCCGGCGCAGAGTCCGGCGGCCTCGAAGGCATGCTGCACGGTGATGAATACCACGGGCAGGCTGCAGGCGTCCTCGAAGGAAACATTCCCGGGCTTCCGCACCGCATTGGCCTCGGGCACGTTCACGGCCGCGGCATGGCCCCCCATGGCCTTTCCGGTGACGGCGATGACCTCATCGCCGGGCTGGAAGCGGGTGACCGCCCGCCCCACTTTCGCCACCACTCCGGAAACCTCGAAGCCGGGCACGAAGGGATATTCGGGCATGGTCGGATACAAGCCCTTGACGCACATGGCATCGGGGAAGTTCAGGGCCGAGGCCATGATCCGGATGGCGATTTCGCCGGGCTCCGGTTCCGGCAATCGCCAGGATTGGAAGCCCACTTCATCCAGGCCCTGGGCCGGCCGGCGCAGGACGAATCCATACTCTTCGCCCGCCTCGATCCATTGGGCCCGGCGCTCATTCGCCGGCAGGCTTTGCGCGAGGAAGGGGGCCTTGGGCCGTTCCGCCGGGGCAGAGGGCTTGGCCGGGGAGACGGGCGCGAGGACCCGCTTTTCGGGCGCGGGAGCCTTGGGCCGATCCGGGAGGAGCTTGGCCTTGAGGAAGCGGGCCAGGGACCGTACCGAGGGATGCTCGTACACCTTGGTGGCCGTCATGTCGATGCCGTACTGCTTGTTGATGCGGCGCACCCATTCCACGCCCACCACGGAGTCGAGCCCTAAGTCCACGAAGGGCCTGTCCTCGTCGATATCGGCCGGCTTCAAGTACAGCGCTTCCGCCAGGCTGCGGGTCAATTCCAGCGCCACTTGATCTTCGGAATCCCCTTCGGCTTCGAAAAGCTGCGCTTCGGCGCCCGCCGCTTCGGCGCTCGCCGCTTCGGCGCTCGCCGCTTCGGCGACCGATTCCGGCTCCGGCTCTTCCAATTCCCAGGGTTCCAGGAAAGGATCGGCCAGGGTTATCGCCGGCTTCGCCGGCCTCGCCTCGCTGGACGAAGCGGCCTCGTCCAAATCCACCAGTCGCACCACCTTCCCGGCCGCGACGGGCTTCGGCGCGACCTCCATCGCGGGCAAGGGCCGAACCCCAGGGGCCCGGCCCGCATCCCCCGCGGGAACAGGCGCGGGCTTTGCCGCCAATCCGCGCGCGGTTTCGGCCAGCCAATATTTTTCCGGAGCGAAGGGATAGGTCGGCAAGGCCATGCGACGGGGCTTGGCATCCCCATGCAGCTTGCCCCAATCCAATTCCAACCCCTTCACCCACATTTCCAAAATCCTTCCGGACTTCTTCTGGGTGATCCA
>DATENA010000023.1:0-6449 GCA_035275285.1 Fibrobacteria bacterium
ATATTCCTACCACCTCTCAGGCTTCAATCCCCACTGAAAACTCTTCATGGTCTACTCTTCCGGAATCCTCACCATCACCCTCTCTTCACCGCCCCGGCGATCGAAGGACACTTCGACTTCGAAGCCGTCCACCTTGCCCCCGTCCGGGGTGCCCCAATGCCACCGTCCTCCGTCCAGCATGGCTTCGAAATCATCCGGCCGGAACGGGCGCTTGCCATAGGTTTTCCGGCAGCGCGCATTGGCGAGATCGGCCGCCAGGGTGCCCGCCGAAACCGGGGAAAGCGGAGGATGCCGGGAGCAGGCTTGCGGAAGGAGCAACAGGATGGATACGGAGAGGATCCGGAGGCCGCGGGAGGGGAAAGATGGGGATGCTTCGCGCATGGGTGCCGCTCCGGGGATGGGACGGACATACTATAGCACGCCGGAAGACCCGATGCAAAGGATCGGCCGGCCGGGGACCGCGGAATCGGTGGTTCCGGTCAATCCTTCAGGTTTTTACTATACGGCTGCCAGACCCCTGCCACGAATGCATTCCCGGGGCTCCAGATGTTGAAGGCGGTGTCCCCGATCACCTGGACGCGGGTCATCGCCTCGCCGGAAAGCGCAGGGTCCCAATCGGGGAAGGTATGCGTGGAGTCCGATTCGCGTTGGCGGATTTCCTTCAGCACCATGAAAGAACCGATTTGCCGGTATCTCGCCGTGGCCTGGTAGCGCTGCACCGAATCCTCGCTGTAGGTTAACAAGTACTGGTTGCCGTCCAGGCTTATCTTGGTCTTGTAGATGGTCTGGTTGGTATCCTCGCCCACTATCTCCTTGTTCAGGTACGCACCTTCGCTCAATTGGGGAAAGGATTTGCGGCTGTAAGTGATCCAAATGGGCCTTTGCCGCAAGGGAGTCCATTCCCGGCGCCGGAAAGAGGTGTCCGTTACGCCTGAGACAGCGTTGGTATCGTCCTCAATCGCGAGGAATTCGTCGAAAAGGCCGTGATCATCGCTGGTCGTTTCCACAAGGTTCGTGAAATGAAACGCTGAATCCCGCTGGAACCAGTTCCCACGTTGCTCTATCCAGGCATCGTTTCTAAGGACGAACAGATGGGTGAAGGTACCGCCCGCGTCCAGGATGAACTCCGATTCCAGCCCTTGCTTGGTCGAATCGAACCAATCATAGTTCGAAACGTACATGCCGGGCTTGATGGGCCTTATCTTGGGAAGGGAATCCTCGACCTTGGGGTCTTGCTTGACGGCGGTGGGAGCGTCGGATTCGCCGCCGAGGAAGCAGCCCGCGACGACCAGCGCGGAAAATGCGATGAGAATTTTCTTGCTCATAACGATACCGTGCGATTGATGTGAATGCCTTGGCCAAAGGTTAGCGGGCAGGACGACCGGATCGAAAGCTAGCTTAATTATCCTTTTTTGGTTCCTGGAAAACGCCGCCGCCGCCCGCGGAATCTCCCGGCCGTTTTTTTGGGGTTTTGCGGAATTGCGCGATTCCATTCCGTGATTTCCGTCAGGAAGCGCAATATCCGAAGAAACATTTTTTCTCCGCGCCGCAAAAGTTTTTCCCGGAGGTAAATTCCGGGGGCGGAAGGGGGCGGTGAAATGGAAAAGGGCGCGCGTTCGGGAGGTTCCCTGCGTTGGGGCCTTTTGGGTCCCGGGGGCGCGGCCCGCGAATTCGCCCGGGACCTGATTTCCCAGGGCCTCCCGGTCCGGGCCGTCGCCAGCCGGGAGGCGGCGCGCGCGGCGGCCTTCGCTTCGGAAATGGGCATCCCCGAGTCGCATGGAAGTTACCAAGCGCTCCTGGACAGTCCGGATATCGATGCGATTTACGTCGCGCTTCCCAATCACCTCCACGCCGAGTGGAGCATCCGCGCCGCGCGCGCGGGCAAGCACGTGCTGTGCGAAAAACCCGCGGCCCTGGACGAGGCGGAATGCGAGGCGGTGCTGCGCGAAGTGGAACGCGCGGGCGTGTTCTTCATGGAGGGCTTCATGTACCGCTGCCATCCCGTCTGGGGCATGGCCGCGGCCTTGATCGAGGACGGGCGCGTGGGGGAGGTGCGCGAGCTGAGATCCTCCTTCTGCCACGACATGGGATTCAAGCCGGCCGACATCCGGCAGAGCAAGGAAACGGCCGGGGGGGCGCTCACGGACGTGGGCTGCTATTGCCTGTCCTTCAGCCGTCTGATCGCGGGCGCGGAGCCGGTCCGGGTCGGCGCCTCTTCGCGCATGGGGCCGGAGACCCGCGTGGACGAGTGGACTTCCGCGGAGCTGCGCTTTCCGGACGGGATCCGGGCCACGTTCGAATGCGCCCTGCGGGAAGCCCGTCCCCACGCGGCCGTCATCCTCGGCGATCGCGGCCGCCTGGAGATCCAGGCTCCCTGGCACCCTTCCGGCGACGGCGCGGAGGTGACGCTCTTTCCCGAAGGCGGGGACGCGGAAAGCTACCGGGCGGCGGACGGTCTGCCTCTGTTCGCCCGGGAGGCCCTGGAGGTTTCCGAACACCTGCGCGCCAGGCAAAGCCCGGCCATGACCTGGCGGGACAGCCTGGGCCAGGCGCGGGCCCTGGAAGCCCTGCGCAAGGCGGCAGGCCTGGCCTAGAAGTCCAGCAAGCGGCCCATGGAGAGCTTGGTCTTCTTGGGCAGGATGGCCGCGGAGGCCCAGCGGTCGGCGCGGAACACGTCCTTGATGGCGCGCTTCACGTCCGCGGCGGTCACCTGGTCCAGGCGCTGCAGGATCTTCTCGATGCTTTCGCCCTTCTCCCCGTACATGAGCTGCCGGGACAGGTTGGCCATGCGCGTGTTGGACGATTCCAGCCCCAGCAGGATGCCGCCGCGGATGTTCGCTTTCGCGAATTCCAGCTCGTCCTTCTTGAGCCCGTCTTTTTTCAAGAGGGCCAATTGCTTGTTGATTTCCTGGACGGCCTTGCCGATGTCCTTGGGCTCGGTGGCGAACCCGATGGCGTAGACGCCCGCGTTGATCAGGAACTCCGGGCTGGAATAGATGGTGTAGACCAGCCCCAGGGATTCCCGCACGCTCTGGAACAGCCTGGAACTCATGCCGTCGCCCAGCACGGTGTTGAGGAGCAGCAGCGCGTAGCGGTTGGGATGCGCCCAGGCATAGCCGGGACCGCCCAGGAGCGCCGTCACCTGCTGCACGGGCCGCTTCTCGACCAGGTGGCGGGGCCGCAGGACGTTGCCGGGCCGCCTGGCGGAACTGCGCTCGACGAGGCCGGAAGGCGGGGAGGCGGAGCGGGCCGTGCCGGCGGCCCTTCCCGACCCTTTTCCAACGCCTCCGCCGGCCAGCCCGAAAGCCTGGCGGGCGATGGCGACCACTTCCGCATGCGAGACCCGTCCCACCGCGGTGACGAACAAGGGCAGCTTGCGCCTGGCCTTGAGCTGGTGGTCCAGGAGATGCTCCCGGGTCAGCCCCTTGACCGTCTTCTCGTTCCCGGCGATGGGGTAGCCCAGGCTATGCGTGTCGAAATAGGCCCGGGAGAACAGGTCGTAGATGTAATCCTCGGGATTGTCGTTGCCGCCCTTGATCTCCTCGATGATGACGTCCTTCTCCTTCTCCAGCTCGACGGGATCGAAGGAGGATTCCAGGACCATCTCCAGCAGCATGGAAAGGCCGGCGTTGACCTCCGTGTCCACCACCTTGGCGTAGAAACAGGTCTGTTCCTTGGAGGTATACGCATTGATCTGGCCGCCGGTGGCCTCGAAGCATTTCACGATCTGCAGGGCATCGTGCTTGGGCGTGCCCTTGAAGACCATATGCTCGAACAGATGGGCGAGCCCGTTCGTGGCCGGGACCTCGTCCCGGCTTCCGATGTCGAGATAGACGCCCAGGCTGGCCGAGCGGATGTTGGGGAGGGATTCCGTGGCGATCACCACGCCGTTTTCCAGGCGGGTGGTGCGGATATCCATGGTAAGGACGCTGGTCTTAGAAGGCATGGGGAAGATTGGTCCGGGAAAAGAGGGTGGAGCTTGAGGCTTCTGTTCGAACCCGAGGGATCACGCCGGGAGTCGGGGGTCGAGGGTCGGGGGTAAAATGCGGATTCAAGTTGGACCTTCTTTGCATTTTACCCCCGACTCCCGACTCCGAGGCGCGGACATGAGACAATGGCGCGGAGCGCCATGCGACCATGGAACGCGCCGTACTCCCGACCTGCAGGGAAAAAGACTGACCCCAGTCTTATCCCTGCAGCAGCAATTGCTTGCGGCTGAGCTTGATCTTGCCCTGGGGGTCCACGCCGATGCACTTCACCTCGACCTCGTCGCCCATGGAGAGCACGTCCTCGACGCGATCCACCTTGGTGGGGGCCAGCTCGGAGATGTGCACCAGGCCTTCCTTGCCCGGGAGGATTTCCACGAAGGCGCCGAAAGTGGCGATGCCCTTGACCTTGCCGCGGTAGACCTTGCCCACTTCGGCTTCGGCGAACAGCTCGTTCACCATCTTGAGGGCCATGATGGCGTTGCCGCGGTGCACGGCCGAGATGGTCAGGTTGCCCTGATCGTCCACGTTGAGGGTGGCGCCGGAGTTCTCCTGGATGCCGCGGATGACCTTGCCGCCGGGGCCGATGAGGTCTTTGATTTTATCCGACGGGATCTTCTTCTGGAGGATGGAAGGCGCGTACTTGCTCAGCTCGCGGGCGGCCGGGAGGGCCTCCTTCATCTTTCCGAGGATGTGCAGGCGGCCGGCTTTGGCCTGGGAAAGCGCTTGCTGCATGATGGCGGGGGTGAGTCCGCGCAGTTTGATATCCATCTGGAAGGAGGTGATCCCCTTCTCGGTGCCGCACACCTTGAAGTCCATGTCGCCGAGGTGATCCTCGGTGCCGTTGATGTCGGACAGGGTCTCGAAACGGGTGCCGTCGGACACCAGGCCCATGGCGATGCCGGCCACGGGGGACTTGATCTTCACGCCCGCGTCCATGAGGGCGAGGGAGCCGCCGCACACCGAGGCCATGGACGAGGAGCCGTGCGACTCCATGATGTCCGAGACCAGGCGGATGGTGTAGGGAAAGCTTTCGGAGGTCGGCAGCACGGGCGCCAGGGCGCGTTCGGCCAGGAAGCCGTGGCCCACTTCGCGGCGGCCCACCGAATTCATGCGCTTGGCTTCGCCCACCGAGTAGCCGGGGAAGTTGTAATGCAGCATGTAGTTCTTGAAGGTTTCGCCCTGGAGCGAATCCACGCGTTGCTCGTCGTTCTTGGTGCCCAGGGTGCAGACCACCAGGGCCTGGGTCTCGCCGCGCTGGAACAGGCCGGAGCCGTGCGTGCGGGGCAGCACCGAGGTCTCGATGTCGATGTTGCGGATGTCCGCGGGACCGCGGCCGTCGATGCGGACCTTTTCCGAAAGGACCATTTCGCGCATGTCGGCCCATTGGACCGTTTCCACGTATTCCTTGATTTCGCCCGCGCGGTCGGCATAGGCCTCGCCCAGGGCGGCGACCACGTCCTTCTTGATCTGGCCCATGGTGGCGTAATGCGCCTTCTTGAGCATGGGGGTATGGAACGCCTTGTGCAGCAGGGGCTTGGCGAGGGCCTCGACCTTGTTGAAGAGATCCTGGTCGATGGCCTTGGGCGTGAACACGTCCTTGACCACTTCGAAGCGGGAAATCAGCTCCTGCTGGCCCTTGACGATGATCTTGATGGCTTCATGGCCGGCCAGGATGGCGTTGACCATCACCTCTTCGGCCACTTCCCAGCCCGAGCCTTCCACCATGCAAATGGAGGTGGCGGTGCCGGCGACGACCAGTTCGATGTCCGCGGACTCGATTTCCTCGTAGGTGGGATTGATGGTGTATTTGCCGTCCTTGCCGATGACCTTGACGCAGGCGACCTGGTCTTCGAAGGGCAGGGAGGAGAGCCCGATGGCGGCGGAGGCGCCGATGACGGAAAGGGTGTCGGAGTCGTACTTCTCATCGGCGGAGAGGACCGTGCAGACGATCTGGACTTCCCGCTTGTAGCCTTCGGGGAACATGGGGCGCAGGGGCCGGTCGACGATGCGGCAGGTGAGCACTTCCTTGTCGCTGGGCTTGGCTTCGCGCTTGACGTAGCCGCCGGGGATCTTGCCCGCGGCGTAGTATTTCTCGCGGTATTCGACGGTCAGGGGGAAGAAATCGCCCAAGGCCTCCGGGCCCGCGCATACGGTGCAGAGCACCATGGTGTCGCCCAGGCGGGCGATGACGGCGCCGCCGGCCTGTTTGGCCATGCGTCCGGACTCTAGGGTCATTATCTTGCCGTCGGGCAACGTGATCGATACGGTTTGTTTTGCCATGGAATTTCTGTGCTCCCGGATAGCGCGACCCTCGCCGCGCTCGGTTGGTTTTGGAGGGAAAAAAGCGGAGAAGTAAGGAAATCAGCGACGCAAGTCGAGCGTCTTGATCAGGCCGCGATAGCCGTTCAAGTCGGTCTTCATCATGTAGTTGAGGAGACGGCGGCGATAGGCCACCATGGT
>DATENA010000024.1:0-10311 GCA_035275285.1 Fibrobacteria bacterium
CCTGGGCCGCGGACGCCGGCCTGAGGCGCGCGGGCGAGGCGGCGGGCGCGCCGGCGCTGGGATGGGGCCTGAGCTGGCTCTGGGAAGCCTACCTGGGATACAGTCTGTTGGCGCTGGGGGATCTGATCGCCCATGGCCGGCGCATCGCCGGGGCCGCGCAAGGGGACATCGCCGCGGCGCGGCGCGCGGCGGGGATGCTGGTGGGGCGGGACACGGACAGGATGGACGCGGCCGCCTGCAACCGCGCGGCGGTGGAGAGCCTGGCGGAGAGCCTGGTGGACGGCGTGCTCTCGCCCCTGTTCTGGTTCGCCCTGGCCGGGCTGCCCGGGCTGGTCCTGTTCAAGATCGCCAGCACCATGGATTCCATGGTCGGCTACAAGGACGAGCGCTACCTGCGCTTCGGCTGGTTCGGGGCCCGGCTGGACGACGTCATGAACTACCTGCCGGCGCGCCTGTGCCTGTTGCTGATCACCTTGTATGCCGCCTTCGCGCCCGGATATTCGGCGCGCAAGGCCTGGTCCACTTCCCTGGCCCAGCATGCCTTGCTTCCCGGGCCCAACAAAGGCTGGAGCGAAACCGCCGCGGCCGGGGCCTTGGACGTCCGCCTGGCGGGGCCGATCTACAAGCACGGGAACCTGGTCAATGAATTGTGGATCGGGCCGGAAGGCGCGCCCGAAGGCGGTTCGGGGCGGGACGTCCGCCGCATGATCGGCCTGGCCTACGGGACCACGGCCCTGTTCATGGGGCTGGTCTGGCTGCTGTTCCGGAGCGGATGGATGGCCTGGCGGGGCTGAAAGGGTCCGCCTTCAGGCGCCCCTTGGCGTCGCGGCCGCGGAAGCCGCGGTCGCGGAAGCGGTCGGCGGGCGCTTTTCCCGGACCGGCATGGCCGGATTTCAAGCCGGCCGTGGCCGCCGAAACGGTGACGGACGCGGACCGGCATACCGGCTCGGAGCCGTTGTCCAGGCATAGGCCGATGTCCAGTTTGCCGTCGGCCGCGGCGCTCTTGAGCGTCACCCCGTCGGGAAGCGAGTCCGTTTCGATCGCCGGACCGGAAAAGGTCCAGGCCCAGTGCAGCACGGAATCCCGGCTGGCCCTGATGGCGGCGAGATTGGCGATGGCCGGGCGGTAAAGGGCGGGTTCCTTGCCGCTCCATACCGGGAGGGCGGGCATGGTGAAGACGGGATCGGGGACCGACTCCCTGATCGTAACGCGCACGTCACGGGTGCGCGCGGAGTCGCTGAAGCCCGCCGACACGCGGTAGATCGCGAAGGTGTCCGCGGTCACCCGCGGGATCCGCACCACCAGGGTCCTGGACGCCGGATCGATGATGCGCGGGGAAGGGCCCGAGACCACGGACCAGGAGAAATCGTTGGCGCACTCGACGGTGGCGTTCAGGATCAGGACTTCGCTCTCTTCCACGGCGGTGTCCCCGGGCACGATCATCCTGGCGGCGCATTCCGCGGGCTTGACCACGGTCACCACGGTCTGCCCGGCCCGTTGGTTCTGGTAGGCCAGCTTGATCCAGTCCGCGCTGCGGGCGGTCGTGGACAATTCCGTTTCATCGATCTTGCCCTGGAAGAATTCATCCGCCGCCCAATTGGATTTGCCCAGGAAATTGGCGGTGCGGTTGGCGCCCGAAACGGCCTGCATGCTGTCCGCCAGGACCTGCTCTCCGTTCTTGTAGATGCGCAGGTTCTTGCCGCTCAGGGTCACGGCGATGTGCTGCCACTGATCCAAGGCCCACTGGCCGGCGGCATCCTTCGAGGAGGATGCGCCGCCGACCCAGTTGTGGAACCCCAGATTGTTGGTGAGGTTCACCCGGTTCACGATGACGTTGTCGCTTCCCGCGCCGTTCCCCAGATCGAGAACGTGGGCCCACTTCTTCACCGCCGCAGGGTTGATCCAGGCGGAGTAGGTGAAGCCGGCGGCGAACCCGGAATACCCGTCGCCCACGTCCAGATAGTCCCCGGCCGCGGCCCCGTCCAGGCTGTCCGCTCCCCCGATCACGCCGGTGCGGTTCTCGTCGCCATCGTAGGCCACGGGGACCGCCGGGTTGCCCCCCGCCACCGCGTTGGGCCGGGCGGAGGTCCCGGATCCGTTCAGATGCCAGACCGCGGTGAAATTCTCCGAGGCGCGGAACACGGAGGCGCCTTTGGAGCTGTCGGGCGCGGAAGGGTTCCCCCACAGCATGCGCAGGGGATGCGCGGCGGTATTGCCGGGCACGTCCATCCGGACCCAGATGTCCGCCAGGGCGCGCGCCGAGTCCCAGCGTTCGATTTCGTACGCCAGCGGGCTGCCGTCCGCCTTGGCGAAACGGATGTCCCGGCCGTCGCCCCGGGCCTGGGAAAAGGGGAAGTTCGCCGCGGTGAGCCGCACCGCCACGGGGAAGTCGTTCAGGGTGGAGGCCACGTTCGCGCCGCTCGCGGAGGTGTTGAGGAGGACGTCGGTGCCGCGGGTCCAAGCGGCATAATCCTCCGCCGCGCGGGAGATTCCCGGGCAACAGAGATGCCCCGCGAAGAGGGCCAGGATCCCTAGAACGTTGCGCTGAGCGCGGTTCCGCATATCGATTGTCGGGCATCCCGGACCTTGGAATACCATTCCGGAGGATCCGGGGCGCCGCTCCCCTAATCCCTCTTATGATAAGACAAAGGTCGACCAAAAGTCTTTGGTATTTTGGGAATGGAAGCGGTTTATTTCGTTCCGGAAAACGAATCCGTTGTCCGGCGGTCCATGCCCTCCGCCGCATGCGCCGCCGCGGCGGGAGAGATCCGCATCAGGGCGAACGCGTCCTGTTCGAACCCGCGGATGGGCGCGGAAAGCTCCTCCACCGAGCAGGCCCCGGCGTTCTCCTCCAGCCAGGCGGCGGTTTCCGGATCCTCGCCGACCTCGCGGGTCACCACCAGGTCCCCGCCGGCGCAGAAGCCCAGCAGGCGCGCGGAGAGGTTCAGGGTCGATCCGAAATAGTCCAGGCGATCGTTCTGGTTCACGGCGATGCAGGAACCGCAATGCACCCCCGCCTTGAGGACCAGGGACGGTTGCGATTCCTTGAGGCGGCGATGGGATTCCCAGGCCGCGCGGACGGCGGCCTGGGGCCGGGGGAACACCGCCATCACCGCGTCGCCGATGGTCTTCACCACCCCGCCGCCCTCTTCCGCGATCACGGACTTGAGGACGTCGAAATGCCCCATCACCAGGCCGAAGGCCTTCGCGTCCCCGGCGTCCCGGTACAGGCGGGTGGAACCGCGCAGGTCCGTGAACAGGAAGGCCAGGCTGCCCACGGAGATTTCCTCCCCCGGGCGCAGGGCCTCGTCCGCGAACAGGTCGCGGAAGCTTTGCAAGGCGGTGACCTCGGCGGCCGTGGCCGCATCGTCCGCCCAGGCGTTGCGCTCCAGCGCGAAGACCAGCCTGCGGTCCGTGGGGTTGGCCAGGGACAGGCGCGGCCGCGCGTTCCAGAGGGCTTCGGCCCGGGGCCAGCCTTTGGCGGGAGGCTCCGCATGGACGTGGACGTCTCCATCGTCCTTGCCCGGGCCGCCCACGCGGATATGCCAGGCGCCTTCGAAGGAAGGGGAGCGCAGGCGGTACCGGCCGGGCTCCAGGAGCAGGTCCAGGGTGGTGGCGGTGCGCGGTTCCAGGGTGTGGCGGAAAAAGACGTGCGGCGTGCGCTGGGGGCTGCCCACGCAGTACTCCGCCGCTTCCGCGGATCGGATGGACCGGTTGGCGGCGAAGGTGACTTCCACGGACCGGTCGAAGGCGGCGCGGAAATCGATGTTGCACGACCCGCAATGGATGGGGCCTTTGATCTCCCGCAAATGGCGCGCGGTGGACTTGGCGCCGCGGCAGGAAGGGCAAAGCAGGTCCCAGCGGAAATCCAGCAGTCCCGCGCGGGCGGCGAGCAGGCAGGTTTCCAGCACGTCCCTGCGGGAGGCGTCCCAGCGCGCGGCCAGGGCATAAGGGCGGATGCGGGCCAGGTCGGCGTCGTCCGCCGCTTCCAACAGCAGGCGGAGGCGGGCCGCCAGGACGGGTTCCGCGCCCGCGGCGAGCAGGTCCTGGAAGCGGGCGGCCAGGCGGGCTTTGCCGGAGGGCGCGAAGGTGCGCGCGGGCGGGGCCGTTACGGGCGCCGCGGAACGCAGGGCCGCGCGGTCATAGGACCGGAAGACGGAGGCGAAGCGCCGCTTGACGCCCAGGCGGAAGGCCAGGGACAATGGCCAGGCCAGCAGGGGATGGCGCGGATGCAAGGTGGTTTCGTAATGCAGGCGCGTGCCGCCGGCCGGCGAGGCGTCCAGGTGGACCAGCACCTTCATTTCCCGCAAGGGGCCGCTCAGGTAGCGGCGCACCACGCCGAAGCGGCGCGGGCGCGACCATTCGAAAGGGTCCTCGGTCCAGCGCACGAGATAGCCGAATTTGCGGAAGGCGATGCGGCGTTCCGGGTCCTCGCCCTTCTGGACGAGGCTGGGGACGCCGGCATCGCGGTTGAAGCGATCGGTGTCTGACACCAGGGGCCACAGGGCCTCCGGGGCCGCGGCCAGGTCCCATTCCCAGGAAAAGCGGAGCATGGGTCCATTGTAGCGCGCGGCGGGCCGCCCGGAAAGGGGGCGCTGGGCCCCCTTTCATCAGGATGCCTATCTTTCCAATTCAACCAAAAAGCCGGTTTTGCCGGCCCGGAAACTCAGCGGATGACCACCATGTCTATCGGGGCCATTCCGAGGTCCACCTCGGAGGATTCCTTGAAGGTGGCCAAATCGAAGCGGTGGACGCGCGCGGCGCCCTTCTTCTTGTCACCGAAGAAAAGCACGGAGGTCTTGGCATCGATTGCCATTCCGCCCGCGGCATAGGATTCCAGTTGGGCGATGTCCTGGGCTTTCCCCGTCTCCGTCGAGACGGCGATGATCTTGTCGGCGGTGGGGGTGTTGACGTCCAGGAACAGTTTCCCCGCATGGAAGAGCGTTCCTCCCACGTCCCCCCCCAGCTCTTCTTCCGTGGCCACGGTATCCGCGACCTCGAATTTGGAAAGGTCGACGGCGAGAATGCCTCCATCGTTCATGCCGTAGCTTCCGAGGCAAGGAATGTACAGCATGCCTTTGGCGGAGTCGTAAGACATGATGCCCGGGTTGCGGTAGGGAAGCTCGATGGCCTTGATCACTTTTTTGGAAACGGGATCGATTTTCAGGAGATGGGGGATCAAAGGGACCCAGTATTTGGGTTTGGTATCCATGTTCTGGGTCGATGCATACAAGGCCCCTCCGGCGAATTGGAGATCGAAGGTTTCGGGAAGGTTGTCGGTGCTGTCGCCGTAAGCGGAAACATCGATCTCGCCCGCCGCCTTCCCGTCGCCTTGGTGGAAAATCCCGATTTTATCCGTGCCGAGAAACGCCACGTAGAGCAGGCTGTCCTTGAGGGCGATATCCTGGGGATTGGACCCCGCTTCGAACGGGAATTGGAGGACCGTCTTCAGGTTATGGCGGTCGATGATCTGCGCATTGTCCCGGCCCAGCCGGTTGAGGATGAAGATGTCGTCCCCTCCTTCATAACGCACCACCGCGTCCGAGTGCACCGGATCGATGTTCGCCTGCACGAATTCACTGTCGATCCCGATGACGGAATATCCGCCCGTCTTATAGTCCGAAGTCAGCGTGAAGAGGATCGCCTTCTCGACCGGGACGGGAGCCGGGTCTTCCTTATCGCCGGTCATGCACGCGTTGAGGCCGAGCAGGGCGGCGCCGGCCAGGAGGGCGGTTCGATTGGGTGAAAGGTCGCGGTTCATGCGGGTTTCCTTGGTTGGGGTTTGCTTTTACGGCCGCTCCCGGGCGGAACCGGGTGCGGGATTCAATAGTCCGCCTGGAGGCAGGCGGAGAAGTTCCTGCCCGGCAGCGGATAGTTGAAGAAATCGAAGAGGCGCTGGTCGAACAGGTTGTGCGCGCCGACCGCGATGAGCAGATGCTTGACGCGCCAGGACAGGTCCAGATCGGCGCGGGTCTGCCATTCGGTGTTGTGGCTGTAGGAGTCGAACAGGCTGGCCTGGTTGGAGGCGTTGGGATAGGCCAGCCCTTGGTAATATCCCGTGGCCGCCAGGGTCCAGCGCCCGTAGAGCAAAGTCTGCCGCAAAGACGCCTGGGTGACCGGCCGGTAGGGGATGAGCTTGTAGCCCGAGGCCCCGGGGCCGCCGGATACGTTCACGGCTTTCATCAGGGTCAGGTCCAGATCGGTGCGGGTCCAGGAACGCGGCGCGGCCGACAGGCGGGACTCCAGGCCCAGGACCCGCGTGGCGTCGGTATTGCGGTAGACCATGACGAACTGCGAGTTCTGCATCAGGGTGATGATGCGCCGTCCCTCGGTGGCGAAGGCCTGGAGGTCGCCGGAATAGCCGCGCCCCTCTCCGTGCGCGCCCAGGGACCCGTTCACGCCCGACTCCGTGCGCAGGGCGGGATTGGCCAGGATGGCGCCCCGGTCCCCGAACCGTTCGAGGAAGGTGGGGACGCGGTAGGCATTGCCGGCCTGGGCGGAAAACCACAGCCACGGCCGCGGCCGGTACTGGTAGCCCAGGCGCAGGGAGGCATGTTCGCTCCAGGCCTCCGCGGGCACGGGATAGCCTCCGTATGAGAATTCGCGGTGCCCGTAATGCTCTTCCAGGATGAAGGCGGCCGACAGGATGGCCTCGACGGTATGCCGCCCCAGGACGTAGACGGGCGTGAACTTGCCTTCTCCCGTGTAGCGGTAAATCCCCGGATAGGCCCTGTCCTCCAGCCGGTCCGTATAGGCGTACCCGGAAATCCCATAGGAGAGCAGGGCGGACAGGGTCAATCCCCCGGTCCCCTTGGCCCGGCCCCAGAGGGAGGCCAGCAGGTCCGTATAGGCGTTGCGATCGTCGTCGTATCCCAGGCCCACGCCTCCGCCTCCCTTGGAGGTATCCACGTAGACGTCCGCCAGCCGGCTCCCGGAAAGATCGAAGGAGGCTTCCGCGTCCGTGCCCGTCCACCTGCCGTACCCGCGCAGGGAGACGCGATCGGATTCGCGGAACGCGCCGACGCCCTCGTTGGGATCGAGGTTGGGTCCGGGCTCCGGGACCTCTTTGCGCAGGCGGGAAACGTCCGCCTGGGCCCCCGCTTCCAGGGCGGGCGCGGGACGGAAGGAGAGGTCCGCGGACAGTTCGGAGAAGGCATGCGCGTTGTTGCGGCGGATCTTGCGCGTCAGATCGTCCGCTCCCAGGCGCTGCGCGCCGTCGGGATGCCGGCCGGGCTGGAACTCCGTTCCATTGTCGTCGTAATAGGGGAAGTCCCCGTCGGCCTGGTTGCGTGCGGCCTCGAAGCGCCCGCGCCAGGTTTCCCGGCGGTAGTCCACCGCGCCGTTGGCGCGCAGGCTGCCGAAAGAACCGGCCCCCAGGGCGGCGTGCGCGGAGGGTCCGTCGGCCTTGTTCCGGGTGACGATGTTGATGGCGCCTCCCATGGGCGCGCCGGGCATGTCGTCCGGGGCCAGGCCTTTGTAGACCTCGATGCGTTCCACCCGGGACAGATCCCAATCGCCCAGGAACAGGGACGGATCGTTGGCCTGGTTCCGCAACACGCCGTCCACGTATACGCTGACCTGGCTTTCCGAGGCGCCCCGGATGGAAACCCCCAGGTAATCGCCCATCCCGCCCGAGCGCATCACGTGCACGCCCGCGGCGCGTTGCAGCATGTCCCCCAGGTTCCCGAGCTGGCGGTCCACGTCGGTGGGGACGATGACGGTTTTGCCCGCCTGGGTGGGAAGCGGGGCCGGCCTTTCCGCACGGCCCGGTTTCAGCTCCAGGGTATCGCGCGGCCCGGCCGGCGCCGGTTCCGCGCACGGCGCGGCGGCGGCCCAGAACAGGAACAGCGCACAGCGCGCGATCCGCACGAGCGGCCGCGGGGCGGGAGGGAAATGCAGGCCGTTCCGCGAATGCGGCATCGTCCCCGGGACTCCTTGGGCGGTTTCCGGGATCTCGCCGGCAACCTCCCGATGAGAGGGCATGCCTTCGCAGCGAACGCGGGGAACGGAAGCGCACCGGGGAATCCGGCGCGGGGTTCCGTTGACCTCGGCTTCGAAGGCCAATCAGATCCCTTGCAGGTGAGTCTTCTGGCTCGCGGGTCCCGAAAGAGGCGGTGGATCGGGGGCTCCATGGGAGGCCGGATCCGGATCGCTTCCTTCATCCTACTCCTTCCCCTTCCCGGCCTTTCTCGCGGAGGCCAGTGGTCGGTGCCCGGGGCGCGGAGTGCCGCGTTCCCGAACCCTGGAAGTTTCGTACCGCTCACAGCGACGAGCTCGCTTCCGAATCGCACGGAATTCCTCGTTATGCGATGAGCCGCTCCGCGGCTCATTCAGGAGAATCCGCCCAAGGGCGGATTCTCCCCATCCCCGGCTTGAGCCGGAGCGCTACCTGTAAGGCGGTCCAGAAGATATTAAGGGCCCAATCCCTTGTCTATGGGACTTTCTGAATCGTCAGGTTCGCCATTTTTTTCCATAAAGGCATGGGTAATTGCATATATTGTTGGGAATCCGGAGCCGCATTTTTGCAACGCCAGGAGTCCATGCACCCCGAATTTTCGATCAGGATTTCGGCCCCGGCCCGGTTGGAAGCCTTGGCCGCCCTCGGTTTGTCCGACGGCCAGGTCCCGGAGGAAATCGCCCGGGTGGTGCGGATGGCTTCCCGGAGCCTCGGGGCCGCTTCCGCGGCGTTCCTGCTCCTGGGGGAGAAGGGGTTTTCCCCCAGGGGATCCACCGGTCTGCCGGAAGCGCTATCCGCAAGGGCCGTGTGGCCCTGGGAATGGTCCTTTCTCCTGGAGGCGGCCTTTAAGGGAACCGCGGTGGTTACCGGGACGGCCGGGCAGGACTCGGCGCCGATCGGAGCGGCCGGCCTGGCCGTGGACGGGTTCCCCGCCGATTCCCTCCCGGCGTTCCTGGGGGCCCCCGTGGAGGATGGGAACGGCCTGTGCCTGGGCGTGCTGGCGCTGTGGGACGGCAAACCCCGGGAATGGACCTCCGCCGAGACCGGAGCGATCGGGGATTTCGCGGCTACCCTGCGGGACCTGCTGGCGGGCCGGGCGGCGGTCCTCCGCCGGGAAGCGGCCTTGCGGGAACGCGCCAAAGCGGAGGAAGCGTTCGCGGCCTTCCGCGGCGAGATCGACATCATCCTCAAGACCCTGGATACGCCGGTCATCGCGTTCAACCGCCAGGGCCTGACCGTGTTCGCGAACGCCGCCGCCGCGGCCTTGCTGGGCTACCGGGACGCGGAAGAACTGTTGCATTC
Source organism: Fibrobacteria bacterium (assembly GCA_035275285.1). Lineage (GTDB taxonomy): Bacteria > Fibrobacterota > Fibrobacteria > UBA11236 > UBA11236 > Chersky-265. Next base: position 9,260 of record DATENA010000024.1, read on the forward strand.
GAAGCTCACGGACATCTCCTCCCGTTTCGACGTGCTGGACGAATTCCTGAGGCCCTATCCCCAGGACCGCCTCCCCAGCCTGCGCGCTTTGAGGGGGGAGGCGGTCGCGGGCGAACTCATCTGTTATCGCATCAAGGCCACGGGAGAGGAACGGTGTTCCCTGGTGAACGCCACCCCGGTGTTCGACGATCAGGGGAGCGTGCGCCTGGTCATCAACGTTTTCAACGACATCACCGCCCTGAAGCAGGCCCAGGGGGAAATCCAGAAATCGCGCAACCAGCATCTGCGCTACCTGGAGGGCCTGAACCAGGTTTCCGGCGCCATCGAGAAGACCCTGGACGTCGAGCGCGTATTGCCCGCGGCCATGGCCAAGCTCCTGGAGGTCTTCGAATGCGATCGCGCCTGGCTCATCCATCCCGGGGAGCCCGAGGCGGGCTTCCGGATCCCTTTCTCGGCCGAACGCGGGGCCATCGCTTCCGCGGGCATGGAAGCCATCCCCGCGGAGGCCGGGTTCGAGGCCATCGTGCACGCCTGCAAGGCCACGGAAGACCCCGTCGTATTCGGCCGGGACCTGCCCCTTCCCAACCCGGAGTATTGGAAGTCCTCCCTCGGCGTCGGATGCGCCAAGGCCATCTCCGTGCGGCCCCAGGTGGGCGGGCCGTGGATCCTCTGCCTCCTGCGCCCCCCGGAGGCGGCGCCCTGGAAGGCCGAAGACTTCACCATGTTCAAGGACATCTCCTCCCGCATCGCCACTTCCCTGGGCGCCATGCTCCTCCACCGGGACATGCGCCGTTCGGAGGAGAAGTACCGCACCCTCTTCGAGCGCTCCCTGGACGGCATCTTCCGCTGCGCGCCGGACGGCGTCCTCCTGGACGCCAATCCCGCCCTGGTGGCCATGCTCGGCTATCCGGATCGCGCGCAATTGGTGGGCACCTTGAACCGGCGCCTGCTGCCCGCGGGCGGGGATCCGCACGGGATCTCGGACCACGGCGACACCTTCTCGGTGGAGCTGCCGCGGCTGGACGGCACCCCGGTGTGGGTGGAGGTCAACG
>DATENA010000025.1:0-50581 GCA_035275285.1 Fibrobacteria bacterium
AGTTGAATGCGAAGAGTCTTCTGCATTCAACTCCCGACCCCCGACTCCCGACCATTCTTATCCCCGCCCGCTACGAAGTCCCCAACCCCTCAACCACTTCCGCGGCCTCTTCAGCCCCTCTTCTCCTCTCCCTGAAGTATCGGATGACGCCGCCGGCTAAAACTGCCTGCGTCTGCCTTTCGCTCATGCGGTGGATCACGGCGTACTCCCGGCGCTTGGTCTCGTTCTGGACCGTAAGGCCCAAGCCCTCGGCCAGGCGCCGCCGCAGATCGCGGCAGGAAAGGAGGTCGCCGGCGGCGATGTCGTCATAGTCCGCCTCGCGTTCGAATTCCAGGGGGAGGATGCCGAAGTTGATCAGGTTCTGCCAGCCTATGCGCGCATAGCTCTTGGCGAGCACGGCGTTCTGGCCGAGGAAGCGCGGGGCGATGGCGGCATGCTCGCGGCTGGAGCCCTGCGCATAGTTCGCTCCGGCCACGGCGACGTGGCCGCCGTAGGCTTGCTGGGACCGCAGGGCCTTTTGATAAAACCCTTCATCGACCGCGAAATAGGTCCATTTGGCGATCTCGGGGATATTGCTCCGGTAGGGGAGCGCCTCGGCGCCGGCGCGCAGGATCTCATCGGTGGAGATGTCGTCCCCCAGCTTGATCAGGGCCGGCACGCGGAACGCGTCGGCAAGCGGGGCGAATTCGGGAAGGGCCTTGATATTGGGTCCCTTTTCCAGCGGGAAGCGCCGGCCGTCCGGAGGCGGGGCGGTGAGCATGCGCGTATTGATGATGTCGCGTTCCAGCGGGCGGTAGCGCGGGTACGGCATGTTCATCAGCTTCTCCAGGTCCCGGGGATCGGTGATCTCGCCCGTGAGGGCGGAGGCGGCGGCCGTTTCCGGGCTGCAGAGATAGACGCTGTCTTCCTTGGTTCCCGAGCGGCCCGGGAAGTTCCGGGGCACGGTGCGCAGGCTGACGCGGCCGGTGGCGGGTGCCTGGCCCATGCCGATGCACCCGTTGCAGCCGGTCTGGTGCAGGCGCGCTCCCGCGCGCACGAGCTGCTGCACCGAACCCAGCACGGCGAGGTTCTCCAGCAGTTGCCGGGACGTGGGATTGATGTCGAAGGAGACCTCCGGGTGGGTCATCCGGCCTTTCACCATCTCCGCCGGAATCCAGAAATCGCGGAGACCGGGATTGGCGGATGACCCGATATAGGCCTGATAGATGGGAAGCCCCTGGACCTCCCGCACCGTCCGCACCTTGCCGGGGCTGCCCGGCAGGGCGATGAGCGGTTCCAGGGAGGCCAGGTCGATTTCATCGTGCAGTTCGTATTCGGCGCCTTGATCCGCCCCGATTTCCCGCCACTCCTCCAAGCGCCCCTGGGAGGCCAGGAACCGGCGGGTTTCCCCGTCCGAAGGGAACACCGTGGTGGTGGCCCCCATCTCCGTGCCCATATTGGCGAGCACGTGGCGGTCCATGGCGGAAAGCGACTCCAGACCGGGGCCGAAGTACTCGATAATGAGTCCTTTGCAGCCCTTCACATCATACCGGCGCAGCATTTCCAGCACCACGTCCTTGGCGCTCACCCATTCCGGAAGGCGGCCCGAAAGCTCCACGCCCAGGATGCGCGGCATCTTCAGGTAAAGCGGTTCTCCCGCCATGGCAAAAGCCACGTCCATGCCTCCGGATCCGAAGGCGAGCATGCCCAAAGCGCCTGCCGCGGGCGTGTGGCTGTCTGAACCTGCCAGGCTTTTCCCCGGAACGCCGAAGCGTTCCATGTGCACGGGGTGGCTGACCCCATTGCCGGCCCGGCTGTACCAGACGCCGAAGCGGCGGCAGGCGGAGAGCAGGAAGAGATGGTCGTCGGGATTCTTGTGATCGGTCTGGAGCAGGTTATGATCGATGTATTGCACCGAGACCTCGGTTTTCACCCGCTCGAGGCCCATGGCTTCGAGCTCGAGCATCACCAGGGTGCCGGTGGCATCCTGGGTCAGGGTCTGGTCTATTTTCAGCCCGATTTCCGATTCCGGGTCCATGCGACCCGCCACCAGATGGGACTGAATCAGTTTCTGCGCGACGTTCAGCGGTCTCGGCATGCTGTTTTTCCCCGTTCAGGCCCGCTCATACCCTTAAAACAACATTTTCCGGGGGGGGAAATCTTTCCCCGAAGGGGCCTGGCGGAATTCGAAAGGCCCTTTAAATCGTCCGAAAGCCATGCCGCGCCGGGGACGCTGAATTATTTTTAGGGCGCGGAATCCACGGACCGGGATTTTGCGCATCATCCTTGATGCAATGGTCATCCTGCGGGACGTACTTTGAGCGAAGCCGCCCCCGCGCATCCAGTGGGAATGGCGATACCGCAACATCGTATTTTGATAACATGCCGGCAAGAACCTTGCTTTTTCGGTTCTTGCCGGGGATTCTAGTGGTAAAATGGGAAGCATCGAACCGAATAACCTGAGCCTGGGCTTCGTGGAAGCCCTCTATGCCGACTACCTGAAGGATGCCTCCTCCGTATCCGAGGATTGGCGCGCCTATTTCCAAAGCCTCGCGCACGACGCCGCCGGCGAGGGATTCCGTTCCCGCCCGCAATTGGGTCCCGCGCAGGCGAGTCCGGGGCTGTTCGCGGCGGCGGCTTCCGCCGGCCGCAACGGCTCCACGGATCACCACGGCGAACGCGGCATCGCGGCCCTGCAGGACCGGGCCGATCAGATGGTGCGCGCCTACCGCGTGCGCGGCCACCTCTTCGCCCGCATCGATCCGCTGGGCTCGCCTCCCAAGGGCAACGTGGCCGATCTGGAGCCGGGCTATTTCGGCCTCAAGGACGCCGATCTGGACCGGACGGTTTCCGGCATCACCATTTCCGGGCCGGATGCGGTGACCTTGCGCCAGGTGCTGGAGCGCATGAACAACACCTATTGCCGTTCCGTGGGCGTGCAGTACATGCACATCGACAGCCCGGAAGTGCGCAGCTGGCTGGCCGCCCGCATGGAAGGCAGCGAGAACCGCATCACCCTGTCCCGCGAGCAGCAGTTGGACATCCTCACCCGCCTCACCGACGCGGTCATCTTCGAGGAGTTCATCCAGAAGAAATACCTGGGCGCCAAGAGCTTCTCCCTGGAAGGATCGGAAAGCCTGATCCCGCTGCTGGACCTGGCCATCGAAAAGGCCGGCGAGCAGAAGATCGACGAGATCGTGTTCGGCATGGCCCACCGCGGGCGTCTCAACGTGCTCGCCAACATCATGGGCAAGAACCCGCGCGACATCTTCCACGAGTTCGAGGACTCGGATCCCCAATTGCAATTGGGCCGCGGGGACGTGAAATACCACCTGGGCTATTCTTCCGAGTGGACCGCCAACAACGGGCACAAGCTGCATCTGTCCCTGTGCTTCAATCCCAGCCACCTGGAGTTCGTGAACCCGGTGGCCCTGGGCCGCCTGCGCGCCAAGCAGGACCGCGCCGAGGACGAGGGCCGCGAACGCGGGCTCACCCTGCTCATCCACGGGGACGCGGCCTTCGCGGGCGAAGGCATCATCCAGGAAATCCTGAACATGAGCGAGCTGAGCGGGTACCGCACGGGCGGCACCCTGCACGTGGTGCTCAACAACCAGATCGGCTTCACCACCTCGCCCCATGAGGGACGCTCCACCACCTACGCCACCGATGTGGCCAAGATGCTGCAGATCCCCATCTTCCACGTGAACGGGGAGGACCCGGAAGCCGTGGCCGCGGTCGTGAACCTGGCGATGGACTTCCGCAAACGGTTCAAGCGGGACGTGGTCATCGACATGTACGGCTACCGCCGCCGCGGCCACAACGAGGGCGACGAGCCCAGCTTCACCCAGCCCCTGCTGTACCGCACCATCGAGCGCCGCAAGAGCGTGCGCGAAGGCTACCTGGAGCATCTGCTCAAGCTGGGCGGCGTGACCCGGGAAGAGGCCGATCGCATCGCCGCCAAGCGCACGGAGCAGTTGGAAGAGGAGCTTTCGGAAGCGCGCCGCAAGGAATACATCCGCACCAAGGAAGGCCCCAGCCGCGTCTGGAAGGGTTTCGTGGGCGGGCCGGAAAGCGGCGTGAAGGACGTGGAGACCGGCCTGCCGGCCGCGCGTCTCACGGAGCTGATGGAAAAGCTGACCAAGCTGCCCTCGGGCTTCCATCCCCATCCCAAGATCGAGAAGATCCTGGAGCAGCGCCGCCTGGCCGGCCGCGGGGAACGCGGCCTGGACTGGGCCGGCGCGGAAGCCCTCGCCTTCGCGAGCCTGTCCATGGAAGGCTATCGCATCCGCATGTCCGGCCAGGACGCCCAGCGCGGCACGTTCAGCCAGCGCCATGCGGTGCTGCACGACATCCTGGACGGCAAGCCCTACATGCCCCTGCGCCATCTCTCCGAGACCCAGGCGCCCTTGGAGATCTACAACAGTCCCCTGACGGAGAACGGCGTGCTGGGCTTCGAATACGGCTACAGCCTGGACACGCCCAAGGGCCTGATCCTCTGGGAAGCCCAGTTCGGGGATTTCGTCAACGTGGCCCAGCCCATCATCGACCAGTTCATCGCCAGCGCCGAGGAGAAATGGCGCCGCCTTTCCGGCCTCGTCATGCTGCTGCCCCACGGCTTCGAAGGCATGGGGCCGGAGCATTCCAGCGCGCGCCTGGAGCGCTTCCTGGCCATGGCCGCGGAAGACAATTTCCAGGTGATGAACCTGTCCACCCCGGCCCAGTACTTCCATGCCTTGCGCCGCCAGATGCTGCGCCCCTGGCGCAAGCCCCTGGTCATCATGACGCCCAAGAGCCTGCTGCGCCTGCCCGCCGCCGTCTCCCCCCTGGAAGACCTGGTCTCCCAGGGTTTCCAGCGCATCCTGCCGGACGGGGCGATCCGCGCGGACAAGGTGACGTCCGTGCTCATGTGCAGCGGCAAGCTCTATTACGAGCTGGACGAGGAACGGGAAAAGCGGAAGCGCGGGGACGTCGCCATCCTGCGCCTCGAGCAGTTGTATCCGCTCACGCCCCAGACCTTGTCCCAGGCCCTGACCCCCTATTCGGAAAGCACTCCGGTCACCTGGGTCCAGGAAGAACCGGAAAACATGGGGGCCTGGCGTTACCTGCGCGTCCGCTTCGGCGAACGCATGCTGGGACGGCATCCCTTCCAGGGCGTGCACCGGCCCGCGTCTTCCACTCCGGCCACGGGCTCGGCGAGCAGCCACAAGTTGGAGCAGAAGCAGTTGATCGCCAAGGCCTTCGGGTAGAAGTCAAAGTGCGAAAGTCAAAGTGCAAAGTCCAAAATTGGAAGAAAAAGCATTTATTGCCTTCCAGGGAAAATGAACCGGACAACGGTTCCCGTCTTCCATTTTGCACTTTGACTTTCGCACTTTGAACTTCGACTTAAATTACTTTTAAACCCATTCCGGCGCGGACCGGACGGTCCGAGGCGGACCGGCGGACAGGAGCATTTTCATGGCCATTGAACTCGTGGTGCCCAAGGTGGGCGAATCCATCACCGAAGTGCAGATCGCGGAGTGGCTGAAAAAAGAAGGCGACCGCGTGGAGCGCGACGGCAACGTGGCCGTGATAGAAACCGACAAGGCCACGGTGGAACTGCCGGCGCCCGCGGGCGGCATCCTCGCCAAGGTGCTGAAAGCCAAGGGCGCCACCGCCAAGGTCGGCGAAGTGATCGGCTATATCGAAGAAGGCCCGGCCGGCGCGGGCGCCCGGCCCGCCGAGTCCGGCGCCAAGCCGGCCCCGGAAGGCAAATCCTCGGGGATGGACTTCGGCCCGGAAACCGGCAAGGTCGCCGTGATCCGGAAAGACGAGGCCGCGCCCAGGCCTTCCGCCGCCGCCTCCGGCGCGCCCGCCACCGTGATGCCCGCCGCGGCCCGCGCCCTGGCGGAAAACGGATTGCAGGCTTCGGACGTGCAGGCCACGGGACCCGGCAACCGCCTGCTCAAGGAAGACGTGTTGCGCCAGGTGGAAGCCAAAGCCAACGCCCCCGCGGGCCTCCCGGCCGGCGGCGCCCCGGCCGCGTCCTCCCCGTCCGCCGGCCCCGCGCCCGTTTCCGGGGACCGCTCGGAAGAAGCCGTGCCCATGAGCATGCTGCGCCGCAAGGTGGCCGAGCGCCTGGTCCAGGCCCAGCAAACCGCGGCCCTCCTGACCACCTTCAACGAAATCGACATGACGGAGATGATGGAGCTGCGCAAGCGGCACCAGGACGCTTTTGTCAAGAAATACGGCATCAAGCTCGGCTTCATGTCGTTTTTCGTCAAGGCCGCGGTGGAAGCCTTGAAGCTCATCCCCCAGATCAACGCCGAGATCCGCGGCAACGAGATCCTCTACAAGCATTATTACGACATCGGCGTGGCCGTGGGCGGCGGCAAGGGCCTGGTCGTCCCCGTGCTCCGCAACGTCGAGCGGATGGGCTTCGCCCAGGTGGAACTCGCCATCGCGGACCTGGCCAAGCGCGCCCAGGCCAATTCCCTCAAGCTGGAAGAGCTGCAAGGCGGCACCTTCACCATCAGCAACGGCGGCGTCTACGGCTCCCTGCTGTCCACGCCCATCGTCAACCCGCCCCAAAGCGGCGTGCTCGGCATGCATGCCGTCCAGGATCGCCCCGTGGCCCGGGACGGCCAGGTCGTCATCCGGCCCATGATGTACGTCGCGCTCACCTATGATCACCGCATCGTGGACGGCCGGGAAGCGGTCACCTTCCTGAAGCGCATCAAGGATACGTTGGAGGATCCGGCGAGGATATTGTTGGAGATCTAGCGGGCGGACCGGGAAAAAAGTCAAAGTTCAAAGTGCAAAAGTCAAAGTTCAAAGTGCAAAAGTCAAAGTGCAAAATGGAAGAAAGTCAAACCCCGGAATCCATTTTGACCCATGGCACTTGACCGGCTTCTTTTCTTAATTTTGAACTTTGCACTTTGACTTTTGCACTTTGAAATCTCCCCGAAAGGGTGCCATGGAACAGTCCTTCGATCTCATCGTAATCGGCGCCGGCCCCGGCGGCTACGTGGCCGCCATCCGCGCGGCCCAGTTGGGCATGAAGGTGGCCTGCATCGAGAAGGAAGACGCCCTCGGCGGCACCTGCCTGCGCATCGGCTGCATCCCCAGCAAGGCCCTGCTGGAGGCCAGCGAGCACTACCACGTGGCCAAGGAAGGCCTGGGCCGTTTCGGCGTGAAGGTGGGCAAGGTGGACCTGGACCTCCCCGCCATGCTCCAGCACAAGGACAGCGTGGTCAAGGCCAACACCAAAGGCATCGACGGCCTGTTCAAGAAGGGCAAGATCGCCCGTTTCCTGGGCCACGGCAAGCTGGCCGGCTCGGGCAAGGTGACGGTGGACCCGGGGGCGGGCAAGCCCGCGGAGACGCTCACCGCCAAGCACATCCTCATCGCCACCGGCAGCAAGGTGGCCATGCTCCCGGACGTGAAGGTGGACGGCAAGGCCATCGGCACCTCCACGGAAGCGCTCGCCTATCCGGAAGTGCCCAAGCACCTGGTGGTGATCGGCGCGGGCGCCATCGGCCTGGAGCTGGGCTCGGTGTGGAAGCGCCTGGGCGCCCAGGTCACCGTGCTGGAATACCTGAACCGGATCCTGCCCGGCATGGACGCGGAGATCTCCGCGGAAGCCCAGAAGATCCTCGCCAAGCAGGGCCTGGAGTTCAAGCTCGGCACGCGCGTGAAGTCCGCCAAGTCGGTGGGCCAGGGCGCCGTGGTGGAATGCGAAGGCCGGGAACCCATCCAATGCGACAAGGTGCTGGTGGCCGCGGGCCGCGTGCCCAACACGGAGAACCTGGGGCTGGAAACCGTGGGCATCAAGCCCGACGGCCGCGGGCGCATTTCCGTGGACGAGAAATACGCGACCTCCGTGCCCGGCATCTACGCCATCGGGGACGTCATCCCCGGCGTGATGCTGGCGCATAAGGCCGAAGAGGAAGGCATCGCCTGCGTGGAGGGCCTGGCCGGCAAGCACGGCCACGTCAACTACAACGCCATCCCCAACGTGGTCTACACCCATCCGGAAATCGCCTCCGTGGGCAAGACCGAAGAAGAGCTGAAATCGGACGGCATCGCCTACCGGAAAGGCTCGTTCCCGTTCCTGGCCAACGGCCGCGCGCGCGCCCTGGCCCAGACCGACGGCCGCGTCAAGGTGCTGGCGGACGGGAAAACCGACCGGATCCTCGGGATCCACATCATCGGCCCCCGGGCGGGGGACCTGATCGCGGAGGCGGTGGTGGCGATGGAGTTCGGGGCCAGCAGCGAGGACATCGCGCGAAGCTCCCATGCGCATCCGACCCTGGCGGAAGCCCTCAAGGAGGCGGCGCTGGGGGTGGACGGCAGGTCCATCCACATCTAGGCCGCTCCTCCTTGAGCGGCATTCGAGAGCTGAACGGGACGTTTGAACTCAATCAGCTTCAGCAAATTCGATCGGATTTCCCGCATTGCGGAATTCAAGTCAATCGTTGCGAACCGTATTGCATGGCCTTGAATGACCGCCATCTCATCGATTGTCGTGCCGACGGAAGGGTATAAAAGCATTCCATTTGCGGTGTTGGCGGAATCGTCTCCACTCGATTCCTGGGAGCGCAAGTAAGAATAAACCTGATAAATGTATCCGCTCTTGATAACCTCCTCCCTATGCCACCCCTTCGTGATGAGAGACGTGAATTTCGTGTCAATGACCGTTCGGGTGCGCGGGAAACGGGATTCCAGGACAATGTCGGTACGCATGCCCGGAAGGATTGCCTTTATCCCGGGCGTCTCCGCATCGATTTTCCAGTCAATGGACTTTCCGGCATGCACCACCCAGCCCTCCGCAGGAAGCACGACGGCGTAAAACCCGGCGACGCCCTTCTCGTATAGTTTGCGCAGCCACACGATATCCCTGTCGGGAGAAGAAAGCGATACGGCCCCCCGGGTCTCGGTTGGGATTGCCAATTCGAATACCAGGCGGGCCGCCGAAACCATGAACCGATCTTCCTTGCCGATGCGATGGGAGCCCTCGGCACTGATTTGATGCCGTGCCGGCTTTTCTCCGGAAACCCCGGAATTCGCCATGACTCGGGCGAGGCCAAGGCATCGGCGTGAAAGATCGCCGCGACTCGCGATTTGGACCATCTTTTCCAACGCGGCCCGGACAAGCCGGTTGCGGGTGGTATCCAGGGTCAGCTCCTCGAAATGACACGCGACCTTCCCCTGGCTCAATAGCTGGCGGCTTGCCGTTTCCAGCGCCGATATTTTTCCCCTGACCCTTGATAATACGGCATCCCGGGAATGGTACCCGAAATTCAAACTGCGCTTCAACCGGCGCTCGACAACATCGGCCAGGATCTCCCCGACCAAATCCGGGATTTCGTCCGGACAATCCTCCACCCTGATTCTTCTTTGTTCCAGGTGCCGAAACAAGTCGGATGCATAAAGCATCAGCAGCCAAATGTTCCTGATCGGGATTCCGGCGATTCCCGTCAGGACGTAAGCCCGGGACTCCTGCGACTCAATGGGGACGGGCACTTTTCACAACCCCCTGAGCAGGCGCTCCTTGGCATTCTTGACTTTGTCGGAAGCATCGAACCAATACTCTTCGAGCAAGGGCCCGATTTCGGTTTCCACAACCTGCCTGAACCAGTCGATCGCGTCCGGAATGACGGCATCCAAAGGTGGAGTGACATAGCTGTGACCGATGCGGAACTGCCTCCCAAGACCGGAATCCGATGCGATGTCGCCGTTCAACTCCTGGATTCTTTTTTCAATATCCGCCAAAACCCCTGCATCGATTCCGAATTTGCCGGACACCCAATTCCGCCACACGTCACCCAATTCCGGTTGCAAATCCACGAAAGCAAATCGCCGTCTCAGCGCCAAGTCCACAAGAGCCAGGGACCGATCGGCGAGATTCATGGTACCGATGACGAATAGATTCGATGGAATGTGCACACGCTCCGTCGGGGTGCGGCGATGGGACAACGCAAGGGCTTCGGATGGAGTCCGCTTATCCGCTTCAAGCAGGGTCAGCATTTCTCCGAGGATTTGCGCCGGATTGCCCCGATTGATTTCTTCGATAATAACGACAAAGGTTTCCCCGGGTTCTCTGATTGCAGCCAGGACCATTTCCATGAAGGGACCATCAACCAATGCCAGACTGCCTTCTCTTTGAGGGCGCCAACCGCGGACAAAATCTTCATAGGAAAGGTTCGGGTGGAATTGCATCGCCCGCAGCTTGCTTTCGTCCTTTTGACCCATGAGGGCGTAACCCAAACGCTTCGCAAGCCAAGTCTTGCCCGTACCCGGGGGACCTTGGAGAATCAGGTTCCTTTTCAGGCGAAGCCTCGATAACAACGATTCCAGGAAGGAGTGTTGCAAAAAGCAACCCTCTTCCAGGATGTTCAGGATGGAATAAGGAACGATAGGTGGAGAACGTTTCGGTCCCTGATCCCGGGTTACGCCCTCCCCGGCCAATCCGAACTCTTCTTCCTCTTCGCCCTCCTGCCCGGGACCGGACTCTGAATCGACATCAATGTCTTTGCTTACGTATGCCGCGTAGAAAACATCCGGAAAGGATTGGACCGGGTAGGCTTCTTTGTGAAAATGCTCTTCAATGGAATCCCGGATCGCAAGATAATCGACGGCGGAGCACCGATGCTTAAGGCCCGTTTTCGAGATCGGGAGGCCCAATTTTTGCGTGATATAGGCCCGCGACCGCGAATCCAGACTGACGTAATCCCAGGGACGGATCCAAAATAGGCCAAGGGTCAGATTCCATCCCACCATGCGCCGGCTGCCGGCGTCGTCGTAGGATCTGATAAACGCATCCCGGATCTCCGGGGTGTCGAATTCCACGTAGTCCAGGGCGGCTTCGAACACCTGCCAAAGGGAATCTATGTCGTCGTGCCGGCGATCCTTCGCATATGCGAACAGCCATGACCTTTGGTTGTTGAGAATGGGAACGGCATCGAAGGATCTCGGGGCCCGGACTTTGATGCCGAGAAAGGCCGCCAACTCGGTCGCGATCAAGGTCCGGTTTGTATCCGTGATGTGCCGGTTGAATGTGCCTATCACGGTAAAAGGACAAATGTCCTTTAGCGGGCCGGTGGAGCCATCTTGGAACTTGTCGTTCAGTTTGGGCATTACGTCTACCCGCCTTGAAATGGACCGCAATCCCTCCAGCAAGGCGGGACGATTATTCCGGAACGGCCGCAAGCCATCGGCAATGGCCTCGTAAAACTTCGTCCAGGCATAGCGTTCGTTTATGGCGCTCCCATCCCCGAATCGTTCCCGCCAGAAAGGCTCGTTCCTCCACTTGGCATGGTCCTGATTCCGGTTGCCGAATGCAAAACCGATCAGAGCCTCATTGCGCCAGGAGTTGGCCAGGACCCTCCACAGGGTTCCGCGGTGAGTATAGAAATACCATTCCCGGGGCTTGTCGAACGCGGTCCATTCGACACGCACGGTTCGACCATCTCCTATGTTTTCCCGAATGGTTCCAATCGCCTTGATGGCCATGACGGATACGGCATGACCATGGTTATCGAAAGGAAGTCCCTTTTTGCGGACGTAGGCCGCTTTTATCGCGATTTTGTCGCCAGGTTGCATGGATTTTACCTGGTCCAGCAACTTGGTTTCATACCCGTTTTCCCAAATGCCATCCCTGAGAAACCTGGGGGTCTGATCGTTTCCGCCGCCATGCATCGCACCGACAAACCAATAGGGCCGATCTTTGGAAGGATCGCCGGTTATTGTCATAGTTTCCCCTACCTTCTCCTCATCAAGAGACAACCATCCAGGCCCAAAATGTAGCAAGGCCCGGCTCTCCTCTCGGAAAACCGGGCCTTCTTTGGTTGGCCGGGAGCGTTGGACGATTTCAGAACTTTCGCCACCACATAGTTGCATTAACAGCCGAAGTCGAAAACGCGGTCGCTGAACCCGATTTCGCGCGGCTGGCCCGATAGACCGCTCATTTTCACCGCCCACTTATGGATGCGACCGATGGTAGGCGTATGCACATCCGAATTCTCCGATATTTTTCGGATGAATCCCAAACCCAGCACGGCATCCTCCCGGAAGAATCTGTGCGCAAAGTCCGGAACATAGCCGCCACTGGTCTTTACCATCGGCGCGAGTATCCCGCGCAAGGCGTTTATACCGCGGATCCTTTGGGCCAAGGCCCGCTCATTGGAAACCTTATAATGTTGCTTTATCGTTTGCACCGCACGGTAATCGCCTGAAATCGTCTTCCTGAGCATGGCCAAGTCCTTGTCACACTCGAGATAGAGGGCGGCGGCCTCGTCGTTCCAGTCCTCGTAAAAAAGCGTCTCACGGGGAAATCCTTGGCCCTTCCGCCATTTTCCGAAGAGGTTGAAAAGCCTGGATGAATGGAAAATGGAATTGCCCGGGGACAGGTAAATGGGAAGGAACCCGTTGACGGGAATCGACCGTATCCGGAACAACCGCCCCAACAGGCGTGAAATCTCCGCCGCTCCCGTCTCGGCCCCCACCAGCACCTTGTCCCTTATGCCGGATACGTGGACCGAATCACCATAGCACAAAATCCTGCAAACGTACGGGGCCCTCTCCGAAACGAAAACCTTATGGCTTCTTCCCAATATCTCCCGTGCCAGCCAACCGAATCCCGCCGTCCCGGGCATCGCACCGATCCAGGCATCGCTACGAAGGAAGGGCTTGATCTTTTCCATTACTTCCCGGTGTGCAAATGCGGGAAGAGCGAAAATAACCAGATCCGATCCGGAAACCGTTTCCGCCGGATCATCGGATATGACCGAAATATCGCCGGCAAGAACGCCCCGTTGCTCGTAAAACAACTTCACCTGCCGCGACCATCGCTCCGGCTTTCGCGAGAGAAGCCGCACCTGCGCCAGGCGCTCGTTCCCCAATACGGCCAGAAAAGCATGGGCGAGATTTCCGCCCCCGCAAATGCAGACTTTCAACCGTCGGCTGCCCATTGCACGTGTCTCTCCAAGCTTCCCAGGACGCCTCTTTCCAACGGTCGTTCGTTGCGGTTCAAAATCCCGGGATTGAAGAGATCGAGAGAGTCAATTTGTCGGAAACGGCCGCAAACAAGCCGGTTCCGGCTCGACCTTGACATGGAACTTGACGGGGACCCGGGATTCCTCGCAGGTTTCCGCATACAATTCATGGAAGTAGGCACGGAAGAAGGAAGCGATGTCCCCAATCAGGTTCTCCAACAAGACCCTTCGCGGCCGGGATTGCACTATCGGCTCCACTATTCCAAGGACCTTGGAATAGTGGTCTTCGCTCTCATCGATATGGAGGTGCGCGCTTGAGCCTCTCACATGCAGCCCGGAATAATGCTTCTCCACCTTCCTGACGGCTTTGCCGGAGAACCGCATCGAATTCCATTCGACGAACAAGGAGTAAACCAATGCGGGAAGCGCCCCGTCCCTCTCGATGCCGGATTCCAGAAACCTCAACATTTCAAGCGTAGAGGGGAACGGCGGGATTCCGAGAATCATCTCTTTCGTTACCCCATGCTCCGCCAAATCCTTGCTGAAAAGAAGGTCGTGGCACAACTCGTCGGCCGTGTATCGGGCCCAGAATCGCGAACCCTCGTAATCTTCGCGCACAAGCGAGGCCAATGCCAATGCATCGGTCCTGGCCGTCATGCGAATTCGTCTAATCGTTTCAATCCTATGCCGGAGGTAGTATTTATCGTTTAGCGGGATCCGGGGATCGGTAAGGTAATTCGCTCCGGGAACCGTCGAGAGGAATTTCTCATTTTCCAGCCACATCTGCCGGTCTATGTCATCTTTAAGAGGCATTGGGACCGCCTTGATCTCGGGTTTTATTTACTCCGGTGCGCATCGACGCGATCACGGCCCGCCTCCTTCATGGCCCTCGTCGCAGTGCCCGCCGAACCGCAGGCGGTTCGGACGTACAGCTCCTCGGGCTGCTTAGGAGGCGGGGCCGCGTCTCTGTGGCGCTCCCTGCCCGTGCTCTTGTCAATGCCCCAGCAAAGCTGGGGTACGCGCACCGGAGTAAGCGCCCTGATGCCGGAAACGGATCGGCGCGGGTTATTTCACGAGGTCCATGCCGAATGGCAATTGAGCCAGAATCCGCTTTCCCCCGGCCCCTTTCTTCGCTGACTTCAATGCATCCCTCAACTCTTGTTCCCTGAGGGTCAGCTTGTCCAATAGCTCGACGTCTTTTGCCGTCAACTCCCCGGCCCTGAGCCTCTTGCGTACCGCGTCGAGGTTCTCATTGCTTTTTTTCTGCGCCATATTTTTCTCCCTGGATGGATGATCCGAAGCAAAAAAATTCTAGAATCCGATGTGATATCCGTCAACGAATAATGACGCTCCGGAACCCATGACAATTGATCTTGTCGGGTCGCGATGCCAGGTCGGCAGCCGATATTACATTTTGTACGTGATTGGAGTTAAAAATTTCTTGGCGCCCGGGAAACGTTGAGTATTTTTACCGGTTTGTCTTGAAACCGGCTATGCCGCCGTCTCGCCTTGCCAGTGGAGGATGGAAATGCTTTCTGATTCCAGCCTGATGGAGATGTGGAAGTGCGCGGTAGCGCTGGACCCTTCGCTGCGCATCACGAACAGCCAATTACCGGGCTTGAAACGAAAATGGGTCCGTCCTCAAGCGTATTCCCGTGAAAAGATGTTCTTGAACATGGCGCATCGCAAGGTCGGCATTTTCAAAGGCGTACCCGTCCTGGTCCGGAAATTCGAGGGCGCCGACACGCGCGAGACCTTGATCCATTCCCTCATGAGAAAAATCCCCCCGCGGGAAACCTCCCGGGTCCAGGTCGGACCGTCGCACGTCATGACCCGGCTTCCCGTCCGGGAAATACTGCGCCGCTGGCTCGGGGAAAGAGCCATCGTAGGAGTCACGGATCTGCATATTCGGGGCACCCGGTTCGAGAAAGTCATCGACACGAAGGCGCTCAGCGATTTCAACACCCTGATCCGCGGCACCGAAGACCTGGCCAGGCAGGAAATGATGACCTTGGTAATCGCCTCCGCTGGGAATGTCACGGATTCGCATTCCGACGATCCCGACGGCACCAATCATTGCTTTTTCGGAAAGAAACTGTGGCTCGCATGGGACACCTTCGAAGGGATGGCCGCCGGCCTCCAGGATGTTGAAAGGCAGAGCGTCTATAAAAAAGCCCGGTTCGACATGACCCGGTTTCTGGGACTGAAGTCTTCCCGGTGGTTCGTCGTTTCGGAAGGTGAAACATTGTTTCTTCCGGGTAATCTTACCCATAAAGTCCTTACCCTGGAATCGTACCTGGGGGTGGGAAGCTTTCATATCGGGCTGCCCGGCAGCCTGGACAGCTTCACGCGATGGATTCACCGCGGGCCGCTTTGGTCCATGGATGACCCGAGACGGGAGAATGCCGGCTTGGTCGACGAAGCCGCCCGCGCAACCTTGCGCATTGCAAAGCGGGCCCGTTCCGGGCAGCGACAAGCGATGTCGCGCTGGGGTTTTCCCTTCATGCGTCCCGCGTATGAAAAGTGGAGGAAGTCGGTAAGCGCCGAGGTGCGCAAAAGCGTCTTGGAGAATGCCGTTTTCCTGGAAATCGTTCAGATCGCCAAAGCCTCCCCCGGGCATGCATGACCTACTGGAATCCCCAACAAATCCTCCCAGGAAGAATCATCCTCAATGTGGAGGGCAGCCCGATCCTTCTGCAAGGATTGAGCGTGGGGCTATTGCCCTTAAGCCACACGACGGTTTGGCTCTAGACTCCAACCGCGTACAAGAGTTCCATCTCCTGCATGGCGCTCCGGAAGGCCGTGTCGTTCCCATAGCCCGCATCCGCTAAAACAATGCCCGCTCCTTTCTTGGGAAAGGTTGCGTCATCCAAAATCAATCAACGCGTTTTCGCGCGCGAAAAAAGACCCCGGCAATGCGCATAGGCGCCGGCCATGAAATCCTCGTCGGCCCGGTCCGCATTGGCCACGAAGTGATGAAGGGACTGGTGCTTGGCAACGACATGCAGAGGGTCAGGGCGAGCCGCCGAGGGTTCGTTCCTCTTGCGCAGGCAATCGGAATAAAAGCCATGGCAATAATCACGCAGGGGTCTTACGCGATCGGCATGGCCAAGAAGGGAGGATAACCGGTCCGTGTACCGCTCAAACCGCCGGAAAAGATCGGAAGCCATGCCAAAAACCCTAGACAAATCAAATAAGGTCCTATATATTAGACTTTATGGGGCTTTAAGGCTCCATATATGGAGCTTTATATGCGTTCAAGTGTTTCCGACGTTTTGCCCCCCGCTGTCAAGCGTTCGTTGGCCAAGTTCGGCAGCGATCTCGCAACCGCGCGTCGAAAGCGTAGGCTTACAACCATTGCCGTCGCAGAGCGCATGGGTGTTGCAAAGAACACCTATCTTCGCGTAGAGAAAGGCGACGCCGGTGTCGGGCTTGGCATCTATGCCATGGCGCTGTTTGTTCTTGGCTTCGGTGATCCTCTCGGCACCATCATCGATGTGAGTCGTGACGATACTGGGCTCTTGCTCGATGAAGAGCGCCTGCCCAAACGCGTGCGCATGAAGAAGTCACGGATGCCCCCGCCATGAAACGCACCATTGACGTTATGCTTGACGACGGATCGCAAGTCGGTACGCTGCGCTACGACCTCCAAGGACGGCGCGAAAATGCCGCCTTCGAATTCAGCACGAGCTGGCTCGGCGCCAGCACTCGTTTTGCTCTCGGGCCGACGCTTCCGCTCATGACCGGGCCGCAATTCCATCGTAGATCGAAAGACGGTTCCCTTTTTCATGCGGCAATTGCCGATACCGAGCCCGACGGTTGGGGCAGGCGAGTCATCATGCGCGATCACGCAAAGCGCAGGCATGGACTCCGATTCGAAGGCAAAGAGAAAAACATCCCGCCCCTCAATGCGCTCGATTATCTCTTGGCCGTAGATGATATCAGCCGCGTCGGAGCGCTACGTTTCCGCGATGAAGGCGGATTGTTCCAGCGCGCGCCTGAAGAAGGTCGCCGCATAGCTCCGCCTCTCATCGAGCTTGGGCACTTGCTGAACGCCTCGCGTGCCGTCGAGTCCAACAAGGAAACGGCAGATGACCTCGCCTATTTGCGCGGCCGAGGTACATCGCTTGGCGGCTTGCGCCCGAAGTGCACCGTCATCGACGACGATGGCGCGCTTGCCGTCGAAAGCGAAAGCTTGCCCGTCGCCCTGATCCGCCGCTTTGACCGGAGCGGCAATGGCCGGCGCATCATGTACATCTCCGCGGCAACCATGCTCGGAGTCGAAGCGACGGAATCCGAGGGCAATACCTATACAGAGATTGTGGATGCGATCCGGGTGCATGGTGCCGGCGCACAGGCGGACATCGAGGAGTTGTGGCGGAGAATCGCCTTATCCATTCTTATTACCAATGTCGACGATCATCTGCGCAATCACGGGTTCCTGCATGAAGATCGTGGATTCTGGCGGCTGTCACCCGCCTTCGACATTAATCCATCGCCCGAGCGAGCGCGAGAATTGAAGACTTGGATATCCGAGGATACCGGACCTGACATGACCATAGATGCGCTCATGTCGGTGATCGCTTATTTCCGTATCACCCAAACCCGCGCCAAAGAGATATTAAGCCAGGTCGCGCGCGCCGTGGACGGCTGGCGCAAGACAGGACGTGCGATCGGCATGACCGATGAAGAACTCGACGCTTTTGCGGATGCCTTCGAGCACGCCGAACGCGCCGCTGCGAAAAAGCGAATTTAACAGGGTGTTGGAAAAATTCAAGGGCTACGATCTAATCATGATATCCTCCAGCATCAACCGGACTCCGTTCCCCTTTCATCATGGCGGAAGACCGGCTCTTCCCCTTGCGTTGTCCCCGGACAACACCAAGCCTTCCGCCGGCCGGCCCGGAGCCCTCGCAGCGTCCCTTTCGGCGTACTTTTAGGGAAACCGCCTACCCGGGGGATCCCAATGCGTCTTAGCCCGCTCGTTCCACTCCTCGCCCTTCTGCCGCTGATGCAAACGGCCCAAGCCAAATTCATGACCCCTTGGGAGGCCAGGAGCAGGGGCTCCGGGTCGGACTCGCTCCTGGAAGAGTGCCAGTATCGCTGGGAAGGCGGGGAATGGGTCCTGGAGCGCAAGACCGGGTACGAGTACGATGGTTCCGGAAATCTGATCCACGCTTCCCTGTATTCCCGGCAAGGCTCCGCGCCCCCGGTGAACAAGGCCTGGGAATTCGCCTACAACTCCGAGAGGGTGTGGACCCGGGTCGCCGAACGGACTCCCGGGGATACCGGGACCTCGCTGGCCCTGGCCCCCATCATCGGAGCCGTCCAGGCCTATACGGGACCAGGCGGCGAAAGAATCCAGGTCACGAATGAATGGAACCGAAACGGCCTTTTCGCCGCCGCCCAATCCGTAACCTTATTCGATTCCCGCGGGGAAGAAAAGAGCCGCCTGAGTTCCAAATATGCGGGAGGGATCTGGATCCCGACCGCTTCGACGCAGATCACGCGCAATGCCGCGCGGCAAATCCTTCGGGAGGACGTCTCCAATCTCGAATCCGGCGAGAACTTCTCCACCGTCTACGAGTACAATGCGCAGGGCCAGCCGACCTCGATCGCTGCGGCCGGGCGGTATCGGGAAACCTGGGACTATACCCCCGACGGCAAGCTGGCGGCCTTCCGCTACAGCACCTGGACCACCGGGACCTGGACCCGGATGGTTTCGGAGCGGTACGGGTACGATGCGAACGGCAACCGCACCCTTGTCCTCCGCGAGGACGAATCCGGCAACCGGAAAAGGTTCGAGTCCAGCTTCGACGCGCCGGCGCGGACCCTCCTCACCCTCGAATCGCAATACCAGGATTCCGCCTGGATCCCCTCCCTGAACACCGAATACCTCAGGAACGCGCTGGGCGATACCCTCCTGAAAACCGAATCCGTCTGGCACGATGGAAAATGGAATCTCCAGCAGCAAACCGCCCTGGGCTACGATGCCGGCCGCAGGCCCAACGATTGGAAAGTGTACTCCCGCGAAGGCGCCCGCTGGGTGCTGTACAGCCGCGCCCACGTGGACGCGGTCCATGATCGCGAAGGCAGGATCTTGTCCGCGCGGTCGGACTCCTGGAGTTCCGGCAACGAGGCCTCCACGGGGGAGTCGGCCTATGAATACGATGCCCGCGGCAGAACGCTCCTGGCCGTGTACAAGGATATTTCCGCCTCGGGCGCGGTCACCGGCTCTAAGACCACCCATCGATATCTGCCGGCCTCGCCGCAAACGGCCCTGGGCCCGCGGCCGAAACGCGCCGGGGTCGCGCGGCCGCGCCTGGTATCCGGGAAAATCCGCATGCGGGGGGGCGATTGGTACAATGCGGGGGGCCGGGCCTTGCGGCAGGCGGTTCTTCCCTAGAAGCGGTCTCGGGAAGATTTATTCAACCGATATGGATTTTATTTCAAGGGCTAATGGAAATGACATGCACAAGATAGCCTGGATTAAACCCACAGCTTGATCCTGGAGAGCTATTTTGAGATTCATATTTAATCTGAACCCTCAACCCAGTCGAAAGTGCCAGCATGATTTCGGACAGCCATTGTTTTGCACTAGGCGCTGAATCTAGAAAGTAGTACTGTTTTGAATCACTGCTCAAAGAAAATGCAGTGACGGATGACCCGCTTGAGCCGCCACAATCATCAGTGAACACGGCTTGAACGGTAAGTGGACTTGGAATCCAGACAGAGCTGGCCATAACTTTTGTCAATGACAGGGCCAAAACCAAAAATACAATACTAAGATTCAAAGTTTTCATGATCTTCCTTCATTCAATTAACGCATGACCACTAAATTAAAATAAAGTGGAATTTTAAAACTATCTTACCTTTCTTGGATCGTCAACAACTTGAAATCTGGCCATACTTCATTGGGGGCGGTTTTGCAATTCTCTTTCTTGTGTGCGGCCAGTTGAATGCAACGCGGTGCGGGCAAACGGCCCGCCCCGGAAGCGGCCCCTTGGCTCAGGGCGTCGAGGCTTTCCCGAGGTTGCGATCGGGCCGGAAAAGCGGTGCTACTGCAAAAGCGTCGGACTGAGGACGGTGGGCACGATGGGGATACTGAGATAAGGGCTGGTTGCCGCCATCCATTGCGCAAATGTCCCGCTCCCATTGTTCGTTCCGCTCGTCTGATAGGCGAACTTCGCCTTAGTGCCCGAACCCAATTGGTTCAACAGGTTGAATACTTTGGTTTCAATCTTTTTGGACGTCTCGAATGGCACGTATACCTGCGCATAGTCATCGAATATGCCGGGGTTGGCGAGAATCATACCGTCCGTAATGATATCCACCTTCTCAGACGCATATGTCGTTGCCAGCTCATCGAACCACTCCAGGTAGATACCCCAATTACAAGGCACGCCGTCCACCGTCGAAGGGTTGGCTTGCTCTTCTTCGCACTCAATCCTTCCGATGGTGCTGATGTAGATCGCTTTCCGGGTCGATGGGCCGGGAGTGGTCCAATTGGCGATGGTGAGCAGACCGCCCGGGTCCGTCAAATGGGAATCGTCATAGGGTATCCCGGGAGGAAAGCTGGGACCGATCCCGCCAATGATTCTTTTCCAATCCGGTCTTGGCTGGTAGTAAAAAGGTGCCGATTGAAACACATACGGAGGCGTAGTGATTTCGTGCATCGTCCAACCTGCGTACGTAAACCCATGGGCGCCGTATTCGATGCCGGCCTTTGCCTGCGAAAAGAAATCCTGCGCGTTTTGATCCGTCAACTTGCTCGCACTCCAGACCATCGGCGCCGAATTCAAGACGATGCTCCGATCGAAGTGGGCCCAGCTGAACTCCGTGTCGAACTCCATTCCCAGCCTGCTCGCAATGCTGGCGGAGTAGGCCACGCCTTTCAGGTGCGCATTGTATCCGCCGTCCGGCCAAGTAGTATGATGCAATGCGTCGATGCCCGTTCCATTCAATAGTGCGTATAAGTCGAACGATCCCCGTGTCCTGCCATCCATTACCCAAGCCTGGAAAAACACGGACGATTTAATCGGGATGGCGGTATTATGGTTCGATTTGCCGTGGACCGCATCCGAGAAAATCTTATACGTTTCCTTCAAAAAGAATTCCCTGTTCCTGAAAAAATTGATTTTCGACCGGAAGCTCCCATTGGGATCGTATTTCCCGTTCGAGAAGCTGATCATCTTATTGTCCATTCCCATAATACTGGACTCGTTGCCCGGGTCCAAGGACAGAGAAACTTGCTCGATGACCGTATTCGATCCCGTCAGGTTTTTCACCTCATCGATTACGGTTTCAACATAGGTCCTTATCCGATTTCTCATGACGGGGTTAGCCAAGTTCGGGGTGAAGGCCAGTAACCCATCGCCATTGACGGCATCTTGTGTAAGCGATTTGTAATAGTATTTGTCGAGGGAGGATGAACTAAAGCATGCATCGGTTGAACTGAGAATGTGAAAGCAAGGATCGAAGGGCATATCGGCGTATTGGGAAATCGCAGACGGCACGTTGTAAGGAGTTTTTGTCCTCAGGCTATAGTAGAGATTCGTAGACCATGCCTGGACTCTGATCCGCAGCCTGAATGGATCGGAGGTGTGGCCGTTGTTGAAAGTATCCACCGCGCTCAACCAATCTTCCGTCGCATCGGCCCAGGGGATTTGTTCCGGAGCGACATATCCGGGATCAATCATGGCCCGGCTTTGGAAAAAGAAAATGTCAATGACCCGGATACCTTTTGCATAAGCAGCCGCAAGCGACGCGTTGATTTTCACCTTGGTTTGCGCACTGGTCTGGGTAGTCGTGAAATCCGGATGATTGCTGGAATTGGTTCCGAAAAACTCGACTTCAAATTGCGTCAATTGTTCAAAAGTCGGCGCCCAAACAACGCTCCGATTGTAAACGATCGCCTGGGCTCGAATTCCGAAAAGCAATAGAATCGAGACAAACACCCTAATCTTCAAGGTCGACTTAGGCACTTAAACTCCTCATCTCATTCTTCTTCTGAAGACATGGTCAATAAGCGCTCAGAAGTGATCTGCGCCCCTGTTTACGAACATGTTGGTAATCATAGATAATCCTCTTCAAGTCACCAATCCGATTCTTTGCACCTTCCCCGTATTGCTTGAGCAGCAAAGGTCTCCCTCTCCAACGATGGTCGCGTTTTGTCCGCTGGAATATGCCGTTAATACGCTTTACTTGACCCCCACGTCAAACTCCCCGCCCACGACCACCATGTCTACCGTGGAAGGTTTGCCCTTGTCGGGAGCGAGGGTGCCCTTGAAACTGCCCTTGATCCGCGTGTCCGAGATGATGGGGATGGTGATGCTGCCGGCATTCGACGTTCCAAAGCCTAATAATTTCAGCCAGCGCCCACGCCGGCGGCCGGGACGATTTTGGAACCGGCGGTTTTGCGGGGAAAAAAGGGCGTCCATCGCCCCAGACCCCGGAACGGCGGGGGATCCGTGCCCGCGACTGCCGAAAAAGTCTACAATGGACCCATGCTCCAGAATCCCGACGCCGCGGTCCCGGCACGCTTTCCATCGGCCCGGATCCCTTGCGCGTGGCTGTCCGCCGCCTTGGCCTGTTCCGCCCTTTCCATTTCCGCCGCCGCGCCCGCCGGTCCCTCTCTTCCCCAAGAGATCCGCCTCCTGGTCCGCCCCAAGCCCGGCGTCGTCCTGGAATCCGCGCCTTCCGATCCCGCCCCGAACCTTGCGCGTTACCCCCGGTTCCGTGCCCCCGTCCTGGACAGCCTGGGCCGGCGCTTCGCCTGCAAGCCCCTCGTCCGCATGTGCCCCTGGGACAAAACGGAAGGGACCTGGATCCTCCGCTTTCCCGGCGGCGGCGCGGCCGCGAAAACCCTCTTGGACGCCTACCGGGCCACGGGCAAGTTCGACCTGGTGGAATCGGACGGGATCGGGTTCGGACACGGCGCCCCGGGCGCGGCCGGAATGGAAAAGACCGGCGCCGCGGCGGCCGATCCGGACGACCCCTATTTCAACCTGCAATACGGATTGAAGAACCCCGGCGTCCGCGAGTTCGAAGCCACCCAGAGCAAGACGGGCGCGGACATCAAGGCCGTGGAGGCCTGGGACATCCAAAGGGGAACCCCGGATGTCCTGGTGGCGGTGCTGGACTGCGGCCTCAACATCTCCCATCCGGACATCGCCTCCCGCGTCTGGGTGAACAAAGGGGAAATCCCCGGCAACGCGATCGACGATGACAAGAACGGCTTCGTGGACGACGTGAACGGCTGGTCCTTCGCCAACGATGCGGGGAAGGAATCCCTGGCGGGCACCGCGGACGTGACCGATGGGCTGGGGCACGGCACCAACGTGGCCGGCATCGTCGGCGCCATCGGCGGGAACGGCCTGGGCATGGCCGGGGTGGCGCGCTGCACCCTCATGCCGGTGAAGGTGCTGAACGTCGAGAACTGGGGCTACTTCAGTTGGTGGGCGGCGGGCATCCGCTATGCCGTGGACAACGGCGCGCGCGTCATCAACATGTCCATGGGCGGGCCCAACGGGGACGTGGCGGGGCTGCGCTCGGCCATCGCCTATGCCCTGGAGAAGAACGTGGCCGTGATCGTGTCGATGGGAAACTCGCGCAGTGCGGTGCCGGACTATCCCGCCGCTTTCAAGGGAGTCATCGCCGTGGGCGCCACGGGACCGGACGATCGCTGGGTGAGCTCCTTTCCCTGGGACACCGGCAAGGGAAGCAATTACGGGCCGCACATCTCCGTCTGCGCGCCCGGGAATTTCATCTATGGCCTGCACTTTTCCGACAGTAACGAGTACGGCACCTATTGGAGCGGCACGTCCCAGGCCGCGCCGCACGTGGCCGGGGTCTGCGCGCTCCTTTTGGCGCAGGACCCGGCGCGGAAACCCGCGGACCTGAAGCGCTTGCTGGAGGCGGGCGCGGACGATGGCGTCGGGGACCCGGCGCAGGATACGCCCGGGTTCGACGTGCGCTACGGGTATGGGAGATTGAATGCGAAGCGGAGCCTGGCGGCGGGGATGCCCGTGGCCCTCCGCATGCCCGCCCGCAAGGGCCGTTCCGACCTCGCCGCCTTGGGCCTCTCGTCCGGGGAAAGGGACTTCCTGGGCCGGAAAATCGAGGCAGGCCCTCTATGGACCGAGGACGTGGACGGGGAACGGCGATTAAGATAAGTTCTAACGGGATATGACCGCTTCCTCGTACCGCCTGGTGATCACCGATATCGACGGCACCCTGCTCGACGATGAAGGCAACCTCCCCGATCTCAACCGCCGGGCCCTGGAGCATTGCCGGGCCATGGGCGTGCGCACCTGCCTGGCCACGGGCCGCCGCTGGACAACGTGCCTGCGCTTGCTGGACCGGCTTTCCCTGGGCGGCCTCGTCGACTTCTGCATCCTGAACAACGGCATGATCCTCCGCGATATCGGGGCCGACCGGACCCTTTTCCGCCGGGACTTCCCGTTCCCCCTGCTGCTGCAAGCGGCGGAACGGCTCAACGCCCTGTCCCTCGATCCCATCGTCCTGGGGCATAATCCGGACGGGGCCACCGCGGACGTGTTCCACCGCCGCGACGCCCTCATGAACGGGGATTTCATCGCCAAGAACGTCGACCACGCCTTGCGGGTCCGGGATTGGGGCGAGCTGCGGAGCGCGCACCTGGTGGAGCTGATCCTGATCGGCCGCCGGGAGGATCTGCTGGCGGCCGCCCGATCCCTGGAGGGCCTGGACGTGGAGGTGGTCCTCCTGCGCAACAGCTTCTACAAGGAGTACATGCTGGAGATCACGCCCAAGGGGATCTCCAAGCTGCTCGGGGCCCATGAATTGCTGGGCCACCTGGGGCTGGGCAGCCACCAGGCCATCGCCGTGGGCGACTCCGACAACGATTATGCCCTGCTCAAGGAATTCCCCATGTCCATCGCCGTGGCCAACGCCGAGGCCAAGGTGCTCGAGGCGGCGAAGGAAGTGACCGGCCGCAATTCCGAAGGCGGCTTCGGCCAATCGGTATTCAAGCACATTCCCCGTTGGCTCCACCCGCCCCTTCCATCCCATCCCGCACCCCTCTGAAAGGCGCGCCATGCTGATCGAGATCCTGACCGAAGAGGAAACCCGCGTGCTCGGCACCTTGCTGGAGAAGAGCCTGGCCACGCCCGACTACTATCCCATGACCCTGAACGCGCTCCGCAACGCCTGCAACCAGAAGAGCAGCCGGGATCCCGTCACCGAATACGACGAAGACACGGTGTCCCTGGCCCTCTCCGGCCTCAAGCGCAAATGCCTGGCGACCTTCATTCCCTACGGGTCCCAGGGGAACGCCTACAAATACCGGCATTTCCTGGAAGACGTCCGCTTCAACCTGGGGAGGCCCCAACTGGCGGTGCTGGCCGTGCTCCTGTTGCGCGGCAGCCAGACCCTGAACGAGGTCCGCTTGCGGGCCTCCAGCCTGCATCCCATCGACGGCCTGGAGCAAGCGGAGGCTTTACTGAAGGGACTGGCGGATCGCGGCGAACCGCTGGCCGAGCTGTTGCCCAAGCGGCCGGGATGGAAGGAACCGCGTTGGCGCGACAGGGTGCGCGTGCATCAAGAGCAGGGCGAGCCCCGGGCGGGCGACGAAAGCGCGGACCCCGGAACGCCGGCACCGGGAAGGCAGGAAGGCTCGGGAGCCGGGATGGGCGGCGCCCCGGCGGGCATGGGGACGGGCCCGCGTTCCAAGTGGGACGAATTGGAGGATTTGAAGGCGGAAGTGGCGGATCTGAAGGCGCAATTCGCGTCCTTGCAGGAGACCGTGGAACGGATTAAATCCGAACTGGGGGGCTGAGGCTTCCCGTTATTACTTTTTCCCTCGTACTCGCATCCGTCCGAAAACCCGTTCTTAGGGCCCCGCTTCGGGGCCGAGGAGCCCTTCCATGAAAAGCCTGCCGCTGCTGATCGCGCTGTCCGCCTTGTGCGTCCATGCCTGGGATCCGGACTCCTCCCGGATCATGGCCGGATGGGACGACGGTCCGTCCATCAAGTGGAGGGCCTTGCGGTCCTACTGGATAGGCTTCAACGGTATGCCGACCGACAGGGAGAATCAGGAAAACTTCGACAACAAGTTTCCCGGCGCGTCCACCGATGCCCCCGCGAAGCTGGAAAACGGGCATACCCGTATGCGCACGAAGAGCATGCATTGCAACCTGGTGCTGGAGCGGGAAATCCGGGCCCATCGCTACGTGTTCCTCGACCCTTTCGTTTCCGCCGGGTACACCCGATCGACCGTGCATACCGATTGGTCCGCCTACTACGACTATCCTCCCATCCAGGACCGGGAATCGCAGGAAGTGAACCTGTCCGTGGGCGTGATGCCCGGCTTCCGCATCCTGGATCGCCTGCGGCTCTCCCTGCGCTTCGCGGCCGTATTTTCCAGGGAATGGGGCGATGAGACCACGGAATACCTCCTCGCTTCCTCCCCGGAGGTCTATCATCGCAACATGGATTTCGAATCGACGGAGTACGAGTACAGCGGAGCGACTTCCCTGTACTACACCAACCTGATCCTGCACTGGGTTTTCTGAAAGCGCTTCACCAGGTTCGAAGACATGCCACATGCCCAAGGAAATCCAAGGCCCCGGCCCCCGATTACTGCGCCGAAGACACCGACAACAGCTCCCGCACCTTCTCCAGCAGGGAGGCCGGGGGGAACGGCTTGTTCATGAAGGCCGTGTCCCCGTCCAGCACCCCATGGTGGAGGATGGCGTCATCGGTGTATCCCGAAATGAACAGCATGCGCATGGAAGGGCGCTCGCGGCCCAGGCGTTCGGCCAGATCGCGGCCGCCCATGCCGGGCATCACCACGTCCGTGATGAGCAGGTGGATTTCGCCGGGATAGGCCCGGGCTATTTCCAGGGCCTCGTTCCCGTTGGCCGCCGCCAGCACCATGTATCCCTGGGCGGACAGCAATTGCCGCAGGAAGACGCGCACGGAGCTTTCGTCCTCGGCCACCATGATGGTCTCCCGGCAGCGCCCGCGGGGCATTTTCGCGGGCAGGGCCTCTTGCGGCATCCGATCGGCCCCGACCACGGCGGGGAAGATCACCTCGAACACCGAACCGCGGCCCGGAGCGGTGTCCACCACGATATATCCGCCCGATTGCCGCACGATGCCGTATACGGTGGAAAGCCCCATGCCGGTGCCTTTTCCCAGGCTCTTGGTGGTGAAGAAGGGCTCGAAGATGCGGGCCTTCACCTCTTCGGACATGCCCACGCCCGAGTCGCGCACGCTCAGCATGACGTAGTTCCCCGAAGGCACTTCCCGGTATTTGGAAGGACCGTCCCCTCCGTGCCTGAGGATGGAAGTCTCGATTTCCAGGCCGCCCCCGCCGGGCATGGCATCGCGCGCGTTCAAGGCCAGGTTGAGCACCACCTGTTCCATCTGGCTGGGATCGGCCTTGATGCACGGCAGGTCCGCTTGCAGCTTCACCACGTGGTGGATGTCCTCGTTGAGCAGGCGCTGCAGCATGCCCGACATGCCTTCCACGATCCGGTTCAGGTCCACCGCCTGGAAGGACATCAACTGCTGGCGGCTGTAGGCGAGCAGTTGGTTGGTGAGGGCGGCGGCGCGCTTTCCCGAGCGGAGGATCTCCCCCAGGCCGATGTTCAGGGCGGCGGGATCGTTGAGCTGCCCCAGCAGCAGTTCGCTGTAGCCGTTGATGGCGGTCAGCATATTGTTGAAATCATGGGCGATCCCGCCCGCCAGCTTGCCGATGGCTTCCATCTTCTGGGATTGCAGCAAGGTTTCCTTGCCCCGCCGCAAGTCGTCCTCCACCTGCTTGCGCTCGCTGATGTCCATGGCCGCTCCGATTACGCGGACCGGCCGGTTTTCCCGGTCCCGGAACACCTTGGCGCGCGTGTACAGCCAGCGGAGCTCCCGGTCGGGGCGCAGGACGCGGAACTCCATCTCGCAATCCACGCCGCCCTCCATGGCCCAAGCCACCGCGTCCCGGAAAGCTCCCGCGTCATCGGCGTGGATCAGGGAGATCAGGGATTCCAGCCCGCCGCGCAGGGTCCCTTCCGGAAGGCCCAGGAAGTCGTGGAAACGCATGGAACCCACCAGGCGATTGGTCCGCACGTTCCACTCCCAGGCCCCGATCTTCCCCGAGTCCAGGGCCAGGCGCAGCCTCTCTTCGCTTTCCCCCAGGCTGGACAGGGTCCCGCGCAACTGGTATTGGCGCTGCCGCGCCCGCAAGGCCATCTTCAAGGTGCTGATCAAGGTCATCTGCCGGAAAGGGCGTTCCAGGAAGGTGACGTTGCCGGAAGGGGCGAAGGTGTTCAGGCTGCGCATGCGGGTCTCGTTCATCTCCCCCGTCCCCGTCAGGATCACGATGGGGATGTCCGACCAGGCGGGTTGCCCGGCGATGGCGGACATGAGGGAGGGCATGCCCCGGGCGGACAGGCCTTCTTCGGCCAGGAGCAGCGCGCTGGCGCCCCGCCGCAATTCTTCCGCGACGCACTCCAGGTTGGGGCAGGCCATGGGCGCGAACCCCGCCTTGCGCAGCACGTCGCAGGCGAGCTCCGAATCGCGCCCCGTAGGGGCCAGGACCAGTATGCGATCCTCCAGAGCCGCCATCTCAGCGGGAATCCGTCGGGGTCTTGAGGATGGCATCCGAACCGCCCAGGAAATTGGGCACGCCGCGGAGGATGCCCTGGAAATCCGTCAAAGGCTCGCCCACCACCAGCCGGTTGTCCGAGATGGCGAATTCCCGGATGGAGTTCTCATGGGCGCCGCTGCGCTTCTTGACCACGGAAATGGATTTCTTGATGGTGCCGGCGAACTCGAAGTACCGGAGCAGCACCACCGTATCGGCGAGATAGGTGAGATCCGCGGGCGAATGCATGTCCCCCAGCAACCCGTGCTGGGCCATCACCAGGATGGAAGCGACGCCCCGCTGGCTCAGGTAGGCCAGCAGCTCGTGCAATTGCAGGAGCAGGAACTTCTCCTCGGGCATGGCGTTGAGATAGCCGTTCAGGCTGTCGATCAGCACCACCTTGACGTTCTCCTCATCCGCCATCTTGCAGATGTCGAAAGCCATCTCCCCCGGGCTGATCTCGGCGGCGTCCACGTGCTTGAGGGTGATGAGGCCGGTCTGGATGTGGTCCCGGATGCGCATCCCCAAGGTTTCCACGCGCTGGACGTAGGTATGCAGGTTCTCATCGAAGATGAAAATGGCGGCCTTCTCGCCGCGGTCCGCGGCCGTGCACGCGTATTTGGCCGCGATGGTGGACTTGCCCGCGCCCGCCGGGCCGATGAACAAAGTGCCCGTGCCCCGTTCCAACCCGCCCCCCAGCAGCTCGTCCAGTTCCCCGAGGCCGCTGGAAATCTGCTCGGACTGGAAGGTGCGCGGCCGGATCCCCATCTTGAGGCGGGGATAGATCTTCAGGCCTCCGGTTTCGATGCAATAGTCGTGGGTGCCGTCCTCGAACTTGAGCCCGCGCAGCTTCACGATGCTCATCTGCCGCCTTTCGGTCCCGAAATCCGAGAGGAGACGCCGCAGGGACACCACCCCGTGGGCGATGCTTTGGATGAGCAGGTCCGTTTCCCCCGAGGTCCGATCGTCCAGGAGCAGGACCGTGATGCCCTTCCCGGCGAAATACTGCTTGAAGGAGAGCATCTGCCTGCGGTAGCGCAAGGCATCCTGGGACAGCAAGCGGAACTCGGAAAGGGAATCGATGACGACGCGGTCGGGTCCCAGGCGATCGACGTGGTCCAGGACGATGCGCACGGTCTGCATCAGTTCCACTTCGGAAGGGTGGAAGAGGGTGTTCTGCGAATCGGCCTGCATCAACTGGTCCATGGAGGACAGCTCCAGGATGTCGACGCTTTCCAGATCCCAACCATGCGAATCGGCCACCGCCATCAATTCATCCTTGGTCTCCGAGAGAGTAATATACAGGCCTTTTTCGCCGGCGCGGATCCCCTCCAACAGGAACTGGAGGGCCAGGGTGGTCTTGCCCACGCCGGGATCGCCCTGGACCATGTACAGGCGGTGCCGTGGAAGCCCTCCATGGAGGATGTGATCGAGGCCGGAAATGCCGGTCGGACAAATATCTGGATGCGAAGGAGCCATTTACTCTCCAGGATTCCCGCCGGATTCTCGGCATGCGGAAACGGGAGACGGTCCGCCTCCCATTAGTGTGTTTCTTTTAAATAATTTTTAGGGGGTGGGGGATGAAAAAAAATATCGCTTGCGGGAAGCCCGTTTCCGCCGGGAATTCGCCAAGTCCCGCCGCTCGCCCCCTGACAGAGTGTTGAAAAAGTCCCCGCGAGGCCAAAGGCCGTGCGAGCGGGCTGCGGCCAAGGAGGGCGAAGGAGCGATATGCGGAGCAATATCGCGACTGAGTCCGACGCAGGCCCCGGCCCGCGCAGCCGGCCGACGCCCGCGCGGACTTTTCCAACACCCTGCTAAGGAGGAGGCCGATCAAACGATCGGGACGGACGCAGCGTCCGGGACGGATGAACCATCCGGCCGCATCAATTGGGCGGACGCCACCGAGAGCAGGCAATACCCCAGGAAGCACCAGAAACCCTCGTGCAATCGGGCCGTGACCCCGTTGGCGGCTCCCGTGGCCAGGTAGGCGAGGAAAATGCCCATCACGAACACGTCCGCCATGGACCATTTCCCGATGGCGGCCACGAAACGGAACAGCCGCATGCGGAAAGGGGCGCGCTTGAGGGCCATCACGTAGAGCAGGATCAGCCCTTTGGCGAACGGGACCGCGATGCTGAAAAGCAGGATGAGTCCCGCGACCAGCAGATTGCCGGTTTCATAGAGGTTCCGGACCGTGCCGAGGATGCTGCGGGTCTGGTGGTAGAGGGTGAGCTTGCCCAGGAAGGGCAGCGTCGGGGAAATGTCCAGGGTCAGGGCCGGGAGATACAGGCCCGGGACCAGGCAGGCGAAGGACGCGAGGATGAGGATCAGGGCCAGGGCATTGGCGATCTTGGGCCGCATGGATCCCAAACTAGCTAAAGTCGCGCGGAGGGGGAGGGGTTCCCGCGGGTCCTGGTGGGGCCCGCCGGAACCTCCGGATCCTCGGTTTCCGGCTCAGCCCGCCAGCTTGGCTTCCAGGTTGATGGGCGTGGCCGCCAGGGCCTGGGACACGGGACAGCCCTTCTTGGTGGCTTCCGCGATTTCCAGGAACCTGGCGCGGTCGATGCCGGGGATCTCCGCTTCCGTGCGGAGATCGATCTTGGTGATCTTGAATCCCTCTCCCGCCTTTTCGATGAAGACGTCGGCTTCGCTTTGGATGCGCTTGGGCGCGAAGCCCGCCTTGCTCAGGCCGCCCGAGAGGGCCATGGAGAAGCAGCCGGCCAGGGCCCCGCCGATCAGCTCTTCCGGATTGCTGCCGTTGCCGTTCTCGAAACGGGACGCGAAGGAGAACGGCTGTTCGAACCGGCCTCCGAAGGACATCTGTCCGTTGCCGCTCTTGAGGTCTCCGAGCCAGGTGGCTTTGGCTTTGCGTGCAGGCATCGTGTATTCTCCTTGTATGGGTTGGGAAGGATCGCTCCGGACCTGAAACTAATATTCTCGGCCGGGGGAAGAAAGCCCATATGCGGATCCGGGGGGAAATCCCGGAAAGGGGCTTACCGGATCCCCAGTTGGCGCATTTCCGCCACCGAGGAGACGGAAACGCTGAGATCCCGCAGCAGCCCGTCGTTGATGCCGTAGATCCAGCCGTGCACGGTGAGCTCCTGGCCTTGCCCCCAGGCTTCCTGCACGATGGTGGTGTTGCAGACGTTGAACACCTGGCTGGCCACGTTGATCTCGCACAGGCGGTTGATGCGCTCGGTGGGATCCTTGATGGCGGTCATTTCCTTCTCGTACTGGTAGTAGATCTCGCGCACGTTGCGCAGCCAATTGTCGATGAGCCCGTGGGGCTTCTCTTCGATGGAAGCCTGGATGCCGCCGCACCCGTAATGGCCGCATACGATGATATGCTTGATCTTGAGGATGGCGGTGGCGTATTGCATCACCGACAGGCAGTTCATGTCCGTATGCACCACCAGGTTGGCCACGTTGCGGTGCACGAAGAGCTCGCCGGGAAGCAGGCCCACGATCTCGTTGGCCGGCACGCGGCTGTCCGAACAGCCTATCCACAGGTATTTGGGGGATTGCTGCGTGGAGAGCTTCTCGAAGAAGCCGGCGTCCCGCTTGAGGATGTCCTTGGCCCAGCGCCGGTTGCTTTCGAAGAGTACGTTCAGGTTTTCCATCTCTGGATAAGGTTAATTAATTTTCCCGCATGGACGCCGCCCTCGCCTGCGAGGGCCTGGAAAAAACCCATAAGCACGGGGTCCGGACCCGAGGTGGTCCCCCGAATAGGTTCAAAAGGCCGTTATCGCGTGTTTTAGATAAAGGCAAAGAAGAAATAAGTCAGGCCGGATACTCGATCCCGAGCACCTTGACCAGGAACGCCCAGCGGTCCGCCGTCTCCTCGATCACCTTGGCGACGGGCTTGCCGCCTCCGTGGCCGGCCTTGGTCTCGATGCGGATCAGGGAAGGCGCCGGCCCCGCTTGCGCCGCCTGCAGGGCCGCCGCGAACTTGAAGCTATGCGAAGGCACCACCCTGTCGTCGTGATCCGCCGTTGTGATCATCGTCGCGGGATATGACGTTCCCGGCTTGAGGTTGTGCAGGGGGGAATAGGCGAGCAAGGCCTTGAAATCCTCCGCCTTCTCCGGGCTGCCGTAGTCGGACTCCCACGCCCAGCCGATGGTGAACTTGTGGAAGCGCAGCATGTCCAGCACGCCCACCGCCGGCAGCACCGCCCCGAACAGATCGGGCCGCTGCACCATGCAGGCCGCCACCAGCAGGCCGCCGTTGCTCCCGCC
The DNA here is from genome assembly GCA_035275285.1 of Fibrobacteria bacterium. Classification (GTDB taxonomy): domain Bacteria; phylum Fibrobacterota; class Fibrobacteria; order UBA11236; family UBA11236; genus Chersky-265. Next base: position 32,809 of record DATENA010000025.1, read on the forward strand.
GCCGATGGCCAGCCGCGCGGGCCGGGTATAGTTCTCGCGGATCAGCCATTCCGCCGCGGCGATGAAATCGTCGAAGGCGGTCTGCTTCCGCTCCTTGATGCCCGCCTGGTGCCACTCCTCGCCGTATTCCCCGCCCCCGCGGATGTTGGCCACCGCCAGCACGCCGCCCAGCTCCAGCCAGGGCAGGCTGCCCACGGAAAAGGAAGGCGTCAGGGAGATGTTGAAGCCGCCGTACCCGTACAGGTAGACCGGCGCGTTCCCGTCCCTGGCCAGGCCGCGCTTGTGCACCAGGAACATGGGGATGCGGACGCCGTCCTTGCCGGAAAAGAACACCTGGCCGGTCTCGAATCGGGACGCGTCGAAATCCAGGCGCGGCTTGCGGAACAGGGCGTAGCTGCCGGTGTTGAAATCATGCCGGTACACGGCCGCGGGCATGGTGAATCCGGTGAAGCCGAAAAAGGATTCCATGTCCTCCGGCTCCCCGGTGAATCCGCTCACCGCGCCCAGGCCGGGCAGGACTATCTCTCCCATGGGTTCGCCCCGGAAGGAGAAGGTGCGCACCACGGAATGGGCGTCCCGCAGATACGAAGCCACCAGGCGCTTGCCCACCGCATGCGCGCTCTCCAGGGTCTCTTCGCTTTGCGGCACCAGTTCCTCCCAATCCGCCTCCGCGGGCCGGTCCAGATCGATGGCCAAAAGGCGGCCCCGGGGCGATTCCAGGTCGGTCAGGAACCACAGGGTGCGGCCGCTGTCGCCGATATGCGCGAATTTGGCGCGGAACTCCGGCACCAGTTCCCGCACCGGCGATCCGGCGTCCCGCAGGTCCTTCCAGAACACCAGGTTCATGGGATCGGTGCCCTTCCACACCGAAACGATCAGGGTATTCCCGTCCTCGCTCACTTCCGGGGAAAAGCCCCATTCGCTTTGATCCGGGCGATGGTACACGAGCGCATCCTTCTCCTGCGCCTCTCCCAACCGGTGGAAATACAGCTTCTGGAAACGGTTCACCTCGTCCAGCTTGGCGGGGTCCCCGTCGAACCGGCCGTAGTAGAATCCCGAGCCGTCCTTGGCCCAGGCCGGCGCCGAGAACTTGATGCGGTCCAGCGTATCGGGCCGCTCCGCGCCGGTCTCCACCTCGCGCAGGCGCCAGGTCTCCCAGTCCGAGCCGGAAACGGAAGTGCCGTAGACCAGCAGTTCCCCGTCCTCGCTGAGCGCCAGGGTGGTGAGGGCCACCGTGCCGTCGGCGGAAAAACCGTTGGGATCGATGAGCACGCGGGGCGCGGCTTCCAGCCGGTCCATGGTGTAGAGGACGCTCTGGTTCTGCAAGCCGTCGTTCTTGAAGAAGAAATAGCGGCCGCCCTTGCGGAACGGCGTCCCGTACCGCTCGTAATTCCACAGCCCGGTCAGGCGCTCCTTGAGCTGCGTGCGCGCCGGAATGGATTCCAGGAACCCGAAGGTCACCCGGTTCTGGGCCTCCACCCAGGCCGCCGTCTCGGAGGAGTCCAGGTCCTCCAGCCACCGGTACGGATCCGGGATGCGGGTGCCGTGCAGGTCGTCCGCCTGGCCGGATTTGCGGGTGGGAGGATAGGTCAGGGAAGGGAGCGGAGGGCTCCCGGAACCGGGTCGGGCGGGGGTTTTCATGGGACTAATATAATTTGGCCGGCCCCAGGCCCGAAAACGGAACTTGGGGATCGGAAAGGATGGTTATCGTTGGAAACCCCGAGGGACGCGCTGTCGCATCCCCCGGGGCGGGCGGAATACCGGTCTGTCCGGGGAGCCGGAATCCCGCTGGATCGAGGCTGCGACGGGCCGGCCCGTCAATAGCTCTTGTAAGGCAGGAACTTCCCGCTCATCACGATCTTCACGCGGTCGCCCTTCGGGTCCGGTTCCCGCGCCAGGTCCATGTTGAAATCGATGGCGCTCATGATGCCGTCCCCGAATTCCTCGTGGATGAGCGCCTTGAACGTGGTCCCGTACACGCTTATCAATTCATGGAACCGATAGATCAACGGATCGGTCGGGACCGCGGTGGGAAGCGATCCCTTGTAGGGGGCCGCCTGCAGCAGGAGGACGGCTTCCCCGGGAAGCTCGAACAGCTTGCCCAGGATCTCCGCCTGCTCCTTGGTGAAGGTCATCTGGCCCAACAGGCCCGCGGTGACCCACTCCTTGCTCTTGCCCACCGCCCGGGCCGCATCCGCCCATTTGAGGCCTTTCCGGATCCTGGTCTCGATGATCTTTTCGGTGACGTCCATCCTGTCCATGGGAAGCTCCCGAGCGATCAGAAGTTGAAGACGGGCATGAAGTACAGGAAGTAGCCGGTCTCCTTCTTGGTGTCCGCCGTGGCCAGGCGCGCGGCGGGAACGCCGGGGAAAGCCTGGGAAGCGGCCGGCAGGCGGAAGGCGTTGTCGCCCGGGAAGAAGAAGCCCGCGCCGAATACGATGTTGGACTTGGGGAACCAGGCCACGTGGACCTCGGCGTCGATTTCCGATCCATACGGATCATCCATGCCCGAGGGAGCGGATTGGGGGGCGAAGTAATGGTACTGGGGCTTGAAGGAGAGGCGCGGATTGCCGTTCGTCCCGGGCAGGAATCCGAAATCCCCGTCCACGCGGATGTCCATGACGCCGAACTGGGGGTTGGCGGCGAAATAATCCATCCAGCCGTACAGGTTGTGGGCGAAATAGTAATTGGCGCGGTAGGTGGAGATCTCGTCGTCGGTGAGATCGTCGTCGCCGCTCATGATGTCCAGGCCCAGATTGGCCTTGTGGTTGCCGATCGCGACGCCGGCGCGGGTGGCCAGTTGGAAGGCCGCGTTCGTCTTGTCCAGGGCGCCCACGGCGGCCTCGCCGGCCTGCCAGATGAATTCCTCTTCGAAGGCGAATATGCCGATCTTCCCGGCCACGCGCTCGCCGTAATACTGCAAGTCGTAGTTCTGGGCCGTCACGCCGCCGTAGGCGCTGGTCAGGCGGGACTGGTCGTAGAAGCCGTAGGCTTCGGCCACGATGTCCGGGTTGATCTGATGGCTGTAGTACAGGCCGGAGAGGAAGGCCTTGTCCTTGGTGACGCTGATATTGGTATCGCGCACCAGGAAAGCCAGGCCCGTCAGGTTGCCCGGGCCCAGGGCCAGGTTGCCGGACCAGCCGTCGAACGAGCGGGAGGTGGGGCTCCATTCCAGGGTGCTCAGGAACCGGCCCGCGCCCAGGGTCATTTTCTGCCGGCCCAGGGCCGTCTTGAAGATGCCTTGTTCCACCGCGAAATAGCCCTGCAGCAGATCCACTCCGGCGCGGTTCCCCACCGTGGCCGAGGCCGGGTTGTTGGCGGCGTTGGGTTCGGAGCCCATGAAACGGACGTCCTGGATCTCGACCTTGATCTCCACGGCCGGGGAAGGCACGGCGACGAAACCCAGGCGGGTGCGCAATTGCGTGTTCAGCAAGGCCTTCTTGGTGGTGGTGTCCGCCATGCCCTTGATGTCGTATTCGGTCCGGGTGCGCACCTGCCCGAAGAAGGGAGCCTGCGGGGTGGAGTAGGGCGATTCGGCCGGGACGGCCGCATGGGATACTCCCAAGGCCAGGCAAGGCAACAGGTGGATGGCGGTTTTCAGGGCTCTCATAGTACTCCTCGGACTTTCAGGTTGATGGACATGCTGTTACGACAATGCTTTCCCCGGGGCGGCCGGCGGGCCGCTTGTGGAGACGGATTTCCCGAGAGGGCGCATCGGAAATGCTTCCTCCCGCCCCGGATCGGGTCGAAAAACGGCTGCCGTCCGATCCGGAACGCTCTCCGTAAGCGTTATCCCGCGACCGGACGCGTGCGGTCAGGCCGCCGCGTGCATGCCGGCGCCAATCAGGTAATGCAGCAGCTCCTTGCGGATCTCCAGGTAATGGGAATCCTCCAGCAGCGCCTCCCGGGTGCGCGGCCGCGGGATGGGCACCTCCACGATCTTGGCGATGGTGGCCGCGGGCCCGTTGGACATGAGCACGATGCGGTCGGAGAGGAACACGGCCTCGTCCACGTCATGCGTGATCATCATAACGGTTTTCCGGTTTTTTTCCCAGATGGTCGTCAGCTCGTCCTGCATGCTCCCGCGCGTCAGGGCGTCCAGGGCCCCGAACGGCTCGTCCAGCAGGAGCACCTGGGGGTCGGCCGCGAAGGCGCGGGCGATGCCCACGCGCTGCTTCATGCCTCCGGAGAGCTGGCCCGGCTTCTTGTTCGCGTGGGCCGACAAATGCACCATGTCCACGTACTTCCTGGCCTCGTCCATGCGGAACTTCCTGTCCTTGTCCGGATGCACGCTGTCCACGGCCACCAGCACGTTCTCCAGCACGGTGAGCCAGGGGAGCAGGGAATGGCTCTGGAACACCACCGCGCGGTCCAGGCCCGGGGCGGCGACTTCCCTGCCGTTGACGGCCACCGATCCCGTGGTGGGCAGGTACAAGCCCGCCACCAGGTTGAGCAAGGTGGATTTACCGCACCCGGAATGGCCGATGATGCTGACGAACTCGCCCTTGGCGATGCGCAGGTCCACGCCCGCCAGGGCGTGGTAGCGGGATTTGCCCGATCCGAACAGCTTGTGCACGCCGGAGATGTCCACGAACCTCGCTTCGTTCTCGGCGACCTGGTCGATGACGGCTTCGCTCATGTCAATCCCCCTTCGTCCCGAACAGGGACGCGATTTTCGCCACGATGCGGTCCAAGGCGAGGCCGATCATGCCGACGTAGAACACGGATACGATGATGTCGCTCATGCGGGAGGAGTTCCAGGAGTCCCAGATGAAGAAGCCGATGCCCACGCCGCCGGTGAGCATCTCCGCCGCGACGATGGCCAGCCAGGCCATGCCGATGGAAATGCGCAGGCCCGTGAAGATATAAGGCGCCGCCGAGGGCAGCATCACCTTGAAGAAGTAGCGGGATCCGCGCAACTGGTACACCTTGGCCACGTTCTCGTAGTCCGCCGGGATGCGCATGATGCCCACCGAGGTATTGATGAGGATGGGCCAGATGGCGGTGATGAAGATGACGAAGATGGCGGAGGGATTGGCCTGGTTGAAGGTGGCCAGGGAGATGGGCAGCCAGGCCAGGGGCGGGATGGTCCGCAGCACCTGGAAAATCGGATCCAGGGCCTTGAAGGCCATGGCCGATTTGCCGATGACGATGCCCAGGACCACGCCCACCACGGCGGCCAGGGAATATCCCATCGCCACCCGCCGCAGGGAATAGAGCAATTGCCAGCCCAGGCCCTTGTCGTTGGGGCCGTTGTCGAACCAGGGATGGGCGATGAGGTTCCAGGAATCGTGCAGGGTCTTGAGGGGCCCGGGCAGGACCACGCCTTCGCGCGAGGAATAGATCTCCCAGAACAGCCCCGCGAAGAGGATGGCCACCACCGGCATGATGAAGGTGCGCGCCAACTCGCGGTTGCGAGCCACCCGCTCCGGATCCTCGGAGGGGGCGGGGAGTTTCGCCGGGGGCATGGGCTTGGAGGTCGCCTTGGTCTTCACCGTCTTGAGGTTGGTAATCATGGGCTTCGGCCTTTCCGTGAGGGCGTGGTGGCCGTTCCCTTTCGGGGCCGCCTGCCCCGCGTCCGGGGTCCTGGGTTTTTCCGTGTTCATGATCATTTCCGCGCCACCGCGCCTTTCTTGCCGTCGAGGTTCTTGATCTTCAACTTGGCCAGGTAGCCTTCCGGATCGGCCGGGTCGAAGGCGACGCCGTCGAAGAATTTCTCCACGCCGCGGGAGTCGGACGCGGGGATGTCCGCTTCCTTGCCTATGGCCTTGGCGCATTCCCGCCACAGGTCCGCGCGGTTGACCTGGCCGATGACCTTATCGTACTCGACCCCGTTGGGGAAGAAGCCCCAGCGGCGCATCTCCGCCAGGAACCACTTGTCGTGGCTCTTGTACGGGAAGGAGGCATGCCTGGCCCAGAAGAGCATGAATTCGTTTTCCTTCTTCGGGCGGTCGTCGCCGTAATTGATGGTCCCCTTGATGCGGACGATGAGGTCCTCGTAGGGGGCGTTGATCCAGTTCTTCTGGGAAAGGATGCGCGCCAGCTCTTCCCGGTTCTCCGGCTTGTCGCACCAGATCTGGGCTTCCATAATCGCCTTCAGGATGGCCTTGGCGGCGTTGGGGTGGGCATCCACCCAGTCCTTGCGCATGGAAAAGGCCTTCTCCGGATGGTCCTGCCACACGTCCTGGGTCATCATGGCCGTGTAGCCGATGCGCTGGTTGATGAGCTGCTGGCCCCAGGGTTCGCCCACGCAGAAGGCGTCCATGTTGCCCACGCGCATGTTGGCCACCATCTGCGGCGGCGGGATCACGATGGTGGCGACGTCCACGTCCGGGTCGATGCCGCCCGCCGCCAGCCAGTAGCGGATCCACAGGTTGTGGGTCCCGGTGGGGAAGGTCATGGCGAAGGTAAGCGGCTTGGCGTTCTTCTTCCTGGCCATTTCGATCCAGGGCTTGAACAGGGACGCGTCCTTCTTGACGCCGGTCTCCAGGTATTTGGAGGCCACGGAAATGGCCTGGTTGTTGTAGTTCAGGCGGCACAGGATGTACATCGGCACGGGCTTGTTGCCCTTGGTGTTGAGGCCCAGGGTCAGGGCGTAAGGCATGGGGCTCAGGATATGCGCCCCGTCGATGCCGCCGTTGGAGGATCCCAATTCCAGATTGTCGCGCGTGGCGCCCCAGGAAGCCTGCTTCAGGACTTCCACGTCGGGCATGCCGTGTTTGGCGAACAGGCCTTTCTCCTTGGCGATGGCCAGGGGCGCGAAATCCGTGAGCGCGATATACCCCAGCTTGGCCTTGGTGACCTCGGGCTTGGCGTCCTGCGCCAGGGCGGGCGGAACCGCCAAAGCCAGCGCGAGGCACGCTGCGGCCAGGCGTTTCGCGGCGAAGGCGAACCGATGGGGAATGGAAAAACGGGAAGGTGCGGCTACCAGCATTATCGGGCTCCTTGTTGGATTCGGGTTATCCCGCATGGCGATGCGGGACGATGAAAGGGTGCGGTCCCCCGGTAGGAGGGGGCATGCGGGGCATGATCCTACCGGGAGATGGGGATGGGGAGCATCCCCTCTCGTGGCCGGGAATGCCTCTCCGCGGTTGGACGGAAGGGCGGCCTCGAGAGTCCGCTGGGGCTCGATATCGCAGCCTGCGCGGCCCGCGGGCTCGCCCAGGGCAACGCATCCGATTCCGATCCTGACATCCGGCCGCATTGGGCATACTCCTGTGGCTTTTTCAGCCGCGGTACGTATGTCCAAAAGCCCGGGCGGACCGGAGTAAGCAGGCTCCGCTTTCGCGGCAACCGGAACGCTTGCGCGTTCCTGCCTATCGTTTGCCGCGTTGGCGGGAGCCTTATCCCCCGCCGAACTTGGTGCGTCTGAACCAGCGCCGCAAACGATCAGTTGGCGTTATGACGGGATGTTGAAAAAGCAAAGCGCGTACCAATCCCGCGGAACGCGAAAGGCGCGGATTTCCGGGGGTAATCCCCAAGTTTCCCCAGCCGGATGGGAGGGAGTGGAAGGTTGTGTTAGGAATTGCCCGACAATTGATGACAATGCGCGGAGGATGCGGGTCGTGTCAGCGATCGGCCGCGAGGTCAATGCCGGCGGGGGTCCGCGGGGGGCGTGCCATTCCGGAGGTCACGGAGCGGTGGAATCCCTCCAGGCATACGGAGGACAGGTCGATCAGGTCCGCGGAGGTAGCGTCCACGTGACCCCATCTGCGCATCTGGTCGAGGTACCACCGGGCATGGGATTGGGAAGGGAAATCCGGCGGGCCGTCATGGCTGAACGCGCCGAAGGCGCCGCGATCGGGCGCGTCCTGTTCCGCGAAATCCTTGAGCGCCGCCTCCACCACGTTCTTGGGCGTGTTCACGTACCGCTTGGAGGCGATGATGTCCACGGCCGCGGCCCGGTTGGCGGGATCCTCCAGCCAATCCGAAGCCTGGGACAAGGCCCGGATCACGCGCGAATGCTCCAGCGAATGGCCGCGATGCCAGCCGGACCGGACGCCCAGCACCTTGTCCCCCAGGCCCGGCAGGAGCTTGCCGCTCTGCGCCACCAGCCGCCCCAGCTTGGACGCGGCCGCCCGGCGGCTCCACGGCTCCGCCACGCAGAACCCGTCGATGCCGCCCTTCCGCAAACGGCCGACCATTTCCTGGGGCGGGATGCTGGACAAGGCGATCCGCTGGCCCAGTTCCAGGCCGCCGCGGGCCAGCCAGGTGCGGGTGAAGTATTCCTGCGGCCCGCGGGGAAAGACCACCCCCAGGACCAGGTTCCGCTGGGGGCGCTGCGCCAGCCAGAGCGCCAGGGACGCCGCATCGCGGACGCCCTCGTTCCATAAGGCGTTGGAAAGGATGATGCCGTTGCCCTTATGGCCCAGGGTGAAAGCGTACACGACGGGCGGTTCGTCCGCGGGCGCGTCCAGGGCCAATTGCAGGGGCATGGTGCTGAGGAGATGGGCCGCGTCCAGTTCGCCGGAAAGCAGCTTGTCCCGCACCTGGGCCCAGGTCTGGGCCTTGCGCAGCTCCACGTCCAGTTGGTGGCGCTCGAAAAAACCGAGTTCCTGGGCGATGGCCAGCACGGCGCAATCGACCAGGGGAACGAATCCAATCCTCACGAATGCCCCATTGCCATCCACCTGCGGGATAGGCCTCCGATCCCGGAATCCGGAGACCGGGGCCTGGAATGCCCGAAGGCTTATACCCGGGCTTGCGCCACTTCCGGCGCTCCCCAGGTCGCGCGCCAGCGCACCTTGATCCGGAACAGGATGCCGAACGCGAACGCCCCGAGCAAGGCGTACATCAGGAAACCCATGCGATAGTCCCCGGTGAGCTGCTTGGAAAATCCCAGCGAGGAGGCGAGATAGAATCCTCCCACCCCGCCTGCCATGCCCACCAGGCCGGTCAGGGTACCGATCTCCCGCTTGAAACGCTGGGGCAGGAGCTGGAACACCGCGCCGTTGCCCATGCCCATGGCCATCATCCCGATGGTGAAGAAGGCCAGGGACAGCGCCAGGGACGTGGGCAGCAGGGCCACGCCCAGCATGGACGCCACCACCACCACGTACATGGCCTGCAGGGCGCGCACGCCCCCGACCCGGTCGGCCACCGTGCCGCCGATGGGGCGGAACATGGAGCCGCAGAACACGCAGCCCGCGGTGAGGTATCCCGCCACCGAGGGGGGCAGGCCGAACTGGCTGTTGAAATAGATCACCAGGCTGGAAGCCAAGCCCACGAAACCGCCGAAGGTGACCAGGTAGAACAGCATGAACCCCCAGGCATCCCGCTCCTTGAGGACCAGGAAGTAGCGGGAGAATTTCTGGGGCGGCGGCGTGCCGGGCGCGTCCTTGGCCAGGAAGGCGTAGATGCACAGGGTGATGGAAAGGGGGATCAGGACCAGGCCGAACACGTTGGTCCAGCCCACGTGGTTCGCCAGCGCGGGCGCGAACAGGGCGGCGAACACGGTGCCCGAGTTGCCGGCTCCGGCGATGCCCAAGGCCAGCCCCTGGGCTTCGGGCGGATACCAACGCGAGGCCAACGGGAGGGCGACCGCGAAAGACGCGCCCGCCACGCCCAGGCAAATGCCCAGGAGGTAGGTGGCCTGGAGGCTGTGGAGCCCGAACAGCCAGGAGGCAAGCAGGGCCGACAAGACGATGCCCTGGCCGATGAGGCCGGCCTTTTTGGCGCCGATGCGGTCCACCAGCAATCCCATGAACACGCGCATGATGGCCCCCGAGAGGACCGGAACCGCGACCATCATGCCTTTCTGGGACGGGGTCAACCCCAGGTCCTTGGCGATGTGGACGCCCAAGGGCCCGAGCAAAACCCAAACCATGAAGCTCATGTCGAAATAGAGGAATGCGGAAAGCAAAGTCGGCGCATGGCCCGCCTTGGCGAAGTCTTTCAATCTCATGGTCGGAATCTCCCTGCGGAAGGGGAGAGCAAAACCCGCGCCATCACCTGACAGATTGGGACAGCGCCTGCCAAACGCCTTACAAATCGGAGCGGGAGGAGCCTTTTTTATATAGGGAGTTAAGAATTGGCTTGCCGGGGCCGGACACGGCGTCGCTTTCGCTAGCGGGCAAAGAATCCTCAAAACCGCAAGGATTGGCCCGAATTGTAATTGTCCGAAATGACAGAAGATGACGAATGGAAACACAGGGATACGGCTCCATCGCGATTCTTCCGTAAAACCGGCAATACGCCCCGTGCCTGCGCATGGTACGGTGTTTGCATAAGAAAGGAGGTTCACAAGCCAACTGTCTCCGGTCCGTCCGAACCTTTGGCCATTGCAAAATCCCCTGGGAACAGGAGGAGAGGGCTATGGCGATGGACCTGTTTGGCGATCCGAAAGCGCCGGGATCTTTTTCAGCACCCATGGGTGCGCCCGGAACCCCGTTCACCATCGAGCAGAAGGAATACCTGGAAGGGTTCCTGAGGGCTTTTAGCGGCCAACCCGCCGCGCCCGCCCGGCCTGCCGCAGCCGTTTCGTCCGCGGCGCCGGACGCCGCGCAGGCGCCCCCGGGCAAACAGGCCCAGCTCGCCTGGCTCGCCTCCGGCAAGCGGTTGTCCAAGGAAGAGAAGATCAAGTTCGACGCGGATCCCCTGGACGCGTGGCCGCGCATCGCCGAGCTCTCGGCGCAGGACAAGCTCCCGGAAGGCGAGGACCTGTACCGCTTCAAGACCCACGGCCTGTGGAACGTCTCCCCGGCCCAGGAGTCCATGATGTGCCGCCTGCGTTTTCCCGGCGGCGTCCTGCGCGCGCATCAGGCCCAGGCGGTGGCCGATGCGGCGGAGGCCTACGGCGGCGGCTACGTGGACCTCACCACCCGCGCCAACCTGCAGATCCGGGAAATCCCCGGCCGGCACATGGCCTCCCTGCTGACGGACCTGCACGAGGCCGGCATCGTCCCGCGGGGGTCCGGAGCGGACAACATCCGCAACGTCACCGGCAATCCCACCTGCGGCATAGACGCCCGGGAATTCTACGACGTGCTGCCCCTGTGCCGGCAACTGCACCACCACATCCTGCACGACCGCAGCCTGTACGGGCTGCCGCGCAAGTTCAACGTCGCCTTCGACGGCGGCAATTCCATCTCCTCCCTGGAAGACACCAACGATATCGGCCTCAAGGCCGTGCGGGTGGACGCGGGGCGGAACGTCGAACCCGGCGTGTATTTCCGCGTGGCCCTGGGCGGCATCACCGGCCACGGGGATCTCGCCAGGGATACGGGCCTGGTGCTGAAACCGGAGGAATGCATTCCCGTCATCGCCGCCATGATCCGCGTCTACGTCCTGAACGGCGATCGCGGCAACCGCAAGCGCGCCCGCCTCAAATACGTCCTGGATGCCTGGGGCTTCGCGAAGTTCCTGGACGAGACCCAGAAGCTCCTGCCCTTCGCGCTGCGGCGGCTTCCGGAAACGGAGTGCCGCTTTGCGCCCCCGATCGATAAGGCCGGCCATCTGGGCGTCCATCCCCAGCGGCAGGCGGGCCTTTGCTACGTGGGCGTGGACGTGCCCGTGGGCCGGCTCACCGTGGCGCAATTGCGCGGCCTGGCGGATCTGTCCCGGAAGTTCGGATCGGGGACCCTGCGGCTGACGGTCTGGCAGAACCTGCTCGTCTCGGACATCTCCGAGGCGCGCCTGGGCGAGGCCCTGAGCGCGCTGGGAAGCCTGGGCCTGACCCATGAACCGGATCCCATCCAGGCCGGCCTGGTGGCCTGCACGGGAGCGGAGGGTTGCAAGTTCGGCATGGCGGCCACCAAGTCCACGGCGCTCGCCATTTCGGCCCATCTGCGCGGCCTGCCCTCCCGGCTGGGCCTGGACGCGCCGGTCAACATCCACCTGACCGGATGCGCCCATTCCTGCGCCCAGCATTTCATCGGCGACATCGGCCTGATCGCCGCGAGCGTGGACACGGAGGCCTACAAGGGGCCGGGCTTCCACTTTTTCATCGGCGGAGGCTATGGGAACGAAGGCCGCATGGCCGCGCCCGCGCGCCGCTCCGTTCCCGTTCCGGAAGTGCCGGCGGAGATCGAGCGCATCCTTTCCCTGTACCTGGAGAAACGGCTCGCCGGGGAGACCTTCTCGGAATTCGCGGAAAAGCGTTCCGGCGAGGAGCTGCAGAAACTGTTCGCCGCGCCCGGCTCCCGGGCCGCGGAAGAAACCTTATCGGCGGACGCGGGGAATCCCCTGACCGTCGCGGAGACGCAATCATGAATTCCCCAGTGCTCCCCGAAACCGCCCCCTTCAGCACCGAACAGCGGATGTGGCTGAACGGCTTCCTGGCCGGCCTTTCCAACCTGGGCGCCGGTGCCGGGGCGGCCGCCGCGACTCCGGCGTTGCCGGACTTCTCCGCGCCCGTGGCCTCGGCGGTACCCGTGCTGGTGTTATACGGTTCGCAATCCGGCACCGCCGAAGGGTTATCGCAGGCCCTGGCCGACAAGCTCAAGGCCAAGGCCTTCGCCCGCGGCTCCGTCCGGGCCGTGCCCCGCGTGGCGGGCCTGGAGAAGTTCAAGGACATCGCCTGGGCGGACGAGACCACCGTGCTCGTGATCACCAGCACCTGGGGCGACGGGGACATGCCGGACAACGCCGTCGCCTTCTGGGAATGGTTCAAGACCGCGGCGGCCCCTTCCCTGTCGCACGTGAGCTTCGCCGTGCTGGGCCTGGGCGATCATTCCTACTCCCGCTTCTGCCAGGCCGGCAAGAACCTGGACAAGCGCTTCGCCGAGCTCGGCGCCAAGCGCCTGCTCTCCCTGTGCGAATGCGGCACCGATTACGAAGCCAAGGCGGATTTCTGGATGGACGAGACCCTGGCGGCCCTGGAAAGCGTCATCTCCGCCAATCCGGCGGCCTTATCCGCCGCTCCGGCGGCTTTATCCGCCGCTTCGGCGGCTTTATCCGCCGCTTCGGCGGCCCTTTCCGCCGCGCCCGCGCAGTCCGCGGAAGGGAGCCTCGCGAACGGATCCGGGCCCAACGGGCACGCCGCCAACGGATCGGCCGCGCACAACGGCCATGCGGTCCCCAGCCTGGGGACGGCCGCCACGCCCGCCAAACCTGCGCCCGCTTACAGCCGCAAGAACCCGTTCCTCGCCTCCTTACTGGAGAACCATCCCCTCAACGCCAAGGGATCGGCCAAGGATACGCGCCACATCAGCATTTCCCTGCTCGGCAGCGGCCTGGAATACCGCGTGGGCGACGCCCTGGGCATCGTCCCCCGCAACTGCTATGAACTGGCCGATCGCATCATCCTGGCCCTCAATTGCCTGGGCAACGAAAAGGTGCAGGTGGAGGGCGGCGAAACGCTGGCCCTGCGCACGGCCCTCATCTCCAAGCTGGATCTGCGGCGCGCCTCCGAGCGCCTGCTGGTGATCCTGCGGGAGACCGCCCACAACCAGAAAGAGAAGCGCCGGCTCACGGAGCTGCTCGCCGAGGACGGTCTCAAGGCCAAGCCTTACCTGGCCGATCGCGATCTGCTCGACGTGCTCGAGGATTTCCCCCACACGCGCCTGGACGCCCAGCAATTGGCGGGCACCCTGGCCAAGCTCGCGCCGCGCCTGTACTCCATTTCCAGCTCGCCCAAGGAGAATCCCGGCGAAGTGCATCTGACCGTGGGGGTGGTGCGCTACCAAGCCGGCAAACGCCTGCGCCGCGGCGTGGCGTCCACCTTCCTGGCCGAACGCGTGCCCCTGGGCATGACCCTGCCCGTGTTCGTGCAGCCGGCCGCGCATTTCGGCTTGCCGGCGGAGCCCGGCAAGCCCATCATCATGGTGGGTCCGGGCACGGGCATCGCCCCCTTCCGCGCCTTCCTGCAAGAGCGCCGTTTCCTGGGCGATACCGGCAAGAACTGGCTTTTCTTCGGGGACCAGCGACGGCGATACGATTTCCTCTACAGCGAGGAGTTCGTCGCCATGCAGGCCTCCGGCTTCCTCTCGCGCCTGGACCTGGCCTTCTCCCGCGATCAGGAGGAGAAGGTCTACGTGCAGACCCGCATGCTGGAACGCTCCAAGGAGCTGTTCGCCTGGCTGGAAGAAGGCGCCTATTTCTACGTTTGCGGCGACGCCAAGCGCATGGCCAAGGACGTGGACGAGGCCCTGCAACAGGTGATCGCCAAGGAAAGCGGAAAGGGCCCGGAAGAGGCCCGCGCCTACCTCGCGCGCATGAAGGAAGAAAAGCGCTACCAGAGGGACGTGTACTGACATGAAACCTTCCCTATCGCGCTTCCTGGGGGACGGCCAGTCCCTGATCGACGCCTACCTCGAAGAGCAGCAGAACCTCACCGCCGTGGAGCGGTTCTCCAGCGCCCATGATCGCATGCACGGCGCGGGAACGGGCCTCCAGGTAGGGCAAAAGGCCCCGGCGGGGCAAAGGACCCCGAGCCTGGAAAGCCATTACAAGGATCTGCTGCCCCTGGAGAAGCCGAGGCCCGGCCAACAATACGCCTTCGAAGTGGATCTGGATCGCTGCACGGGCTGCAAGGCCTGCGTCACCGCCTGCCACAACCTCAACGGCCTGGACGAGGACGAGACCTGGCGCTCGGTGGGGCTCATCCACAACGTGATCGGCAAACCGCTGCAGCAGACCGTCACCACGGCCTGCCAGCATTGCCTGGAACCCGCCTGCTCCCACGGCTGCCCGGTCAAGGCCTACGAGAAGGATCCGGTCACGGGCATCGTCAAACATCTGGACGATCAATGCATCGGTTGCGAATATTGCATCCTGAAATGCCCGTACGACGTGCCGCAATACCATCACGGCAAGGGCATCGTGCGCAAATGCGACATGTGCGTGGGCCGCCTGGAAGCGGGCGAGGCCCCGGCCTGCGTGCAGGCCTGCCCCACCAAGGCGATCAAGATCACCCTGGTGGACCAGGCCGAAGTGCGCCGGAACTTCGCCGACTATGCGGCCCTGCCCGGCGCGCCCGATCCGGCCTATACCCTGCCCACCACCCGCTATACCACCGCGCGCAAGTTCCCGGCCGGCATGGAAGCCGGCGACGCCTACAAGGTGAAGAAGGAAAAGGCCCATTACCCCCTCGTCTTCATGCTGGTCCTTTCCCAGATGGCCGCGGGCTTCGCCTTCTTCCTGGAAGCGGGATCCCTGGCGGGCCTGCTGCCCGCGGATCCGCTCTTCCAGGCCGCGGCCCACGTCCTGGGAGCCGGACTGATCCAGTTGGCCATCGCCGTCAGCATGACCCATCTGGGCCGCCCCCTGTACGCCTTCCGGGCCGTGCTGGGGTTCCGGCGTTCCTGGCTGAGCCGGGAAATCGTCGCCTTCGGCCTCATGGGCGCGCTGGGCGGCGCCCTGGCCGCGGCCACCACGGTATCGGCCCTGATCGCCTTCCACGTGGGCCCCTCCGCCCTCCTGGCCCAATGGGGTCCCGCCCTGGCCCGCTGGAGCGCTTTCGCATCCGCTCCCTGGCTGCGCGCGGCCCTGGCCCTTTCCGCCCTGGTCGCCGTGCATTGTTCGGCCATGGTCTACCGCGATACGCCCCGTGCCATGTGGGCCTCCCGCATCACCTCCGGGAAATTCTTCCTGTCCGGCGTCCTCACCGGCGCGGCGGGATTGCTGCTCCTGATCGCTTGCTTCGACGCCTTTGGGCTGCTGCCGCCTTCCGGCGCTTCCGGCCGCCTGGCGCTGGGGCTCACCCTGCTCCTGCCCTTCGCCCTGATCGCCAAGCTCGGCTGCGAAGCCGGCATCCATCGCCACCTGGACGATCAGGAGGCTACCCCCCTCAAGAAGGCCGCCCTGCTCCTGCGCGGCGGCCTGCGCTTCCAGAACATCTGGCGCTTCAACGCGGGCCTGGCGGGCGGATTCCTGCTGCCCATCCTGTGGTTGTACCGGGGATACTCCGGGACCGGGGCGGCGGACACGGCCTTCGCGGCCGCGGCGCTGGCGCTGATCCTGGCGGGAGAGTGCCTCGAACGTTACCTGTTCTTCGCGGCTTGCGTGCCGCCCCGCATGCCCGGCGCGTGAGCGCGGAGGGGGAGCGGATGCGCCAGGCGGGCCGCGGCGGCGAGGCAGGGACGTGGCGGGGGCCGGATGAATAAACTATACTCCGTTTGACGGAGGGGATTTCCCGAACATGGATCTGAAAGACAAATTCGCCGAGCTGATGCGCCAGCGCCAGGGTCGCCTCACCCACGAGATGGTGCTTTCGCCCGGCCGCTTCGGACTGGGCAAGACCCCCGAGCGGCTGCAACCGGACTCCACCACCACCATGGTGTGCGGCTTCTGTTCCACCGGCTGCGGCCTCAAGATCCATCTCAAGGACGGCAAAGCCGTCAACCTCACCGCCGATCCCGGGTATCCCGTCAACCTGGGGATGGCCTGCCCCAAGGGCTGGGAGGCGCTGACGCCCCTCAAGGCCGCCAACCGGGCCACCACGCCCCTCATCCGCGGCGCGGACGGCAAGCTCGCCCCCGCGGATTGGGACGCCGCCTTGCGCTTGTTCACGGACACGCTCAAGGCCACCATCGCCCGGCACGGCAAGGAATCCGTGGCCTTCCTGAGCACGGGGCAAATCCCCATGGAAGAGATGTTCATGCTCGGCCTTTTGACCAAGTTCGGCATGGGCCTGGTGCACGGGGACGCCAATACGCGGCAGTGCATGGCCACGGCGCACGTGGCTTACAAGCAATCCTTCGGGTTCGACGCGCCTCCTTTCACCTACAAGGATTACGAGGAATCCGACGTGCTGGTCTTTTTCGGCGCCAACCCCTGCATCGCCCACCCCATCATGTGGGAACGGGTGATGATGAATCCCCGCAAGCCGGAAATCATCGTGGTCGATCCGCGCCAGACGGAGACCGCCATGGCGGCCACCCGCCACTATCCCCTGCTCCCGAAATCCGATCTGCCCCTGCTGTACGGCCTGGCCCACATCCTGATCCGCGAAGGCTGGGTGGACCGGGAGTTCGTGGCGGCCAACACCACCGGTTTCGAAGCGTTCCGGGACCACGTGAAGACCTTCGATCCGGCCGCGGTGGGGAGAATCACGGGCCTGGGGGAAGAGCGCCTGTACGAATTCGCCCGGCTCATCAAGCCCGGCAAGCGCGTATCCCATTGGTGGACCATGGGCGTGAACCAGAGCCATGAAGGCGTGCGCACGGCGCAGGCCATCATCAACCTGGCCCTCATGACCGGCAATATCGGCAAGCCCGGCACCGGCGCCAATTCCATCACCGGCCAGGTCAACGCCATGGGCTCGCGGCTTTTCAGCAATACCTCCGGGCTGCCCGGAGGGCGCAATTTCCAGGATCCGGCCCATCGCCGGGAAGTCGCCGACCTATTGGGCATCGATGCTTCCGTCATCCAGGAGAAACCCGGCCTCGCCTACGATCAAATCCTGACGGGAGTGAAGGAAGGCCGCATCAAGGCCTTGTGGATCATCGCCACCAACCCCGCCCACTCCTGGGTCGATCAGGAAGAGTTCCGCCGCGCGGCCGGAAAGCTGGAACTCCTGGTCGTCCAGGACATGTACCACGATACCGATACCGCCCGCTTGGCGCACCTGGTCCTGCCCTCCGCGGGCTGGGGCGAGAAGGAAGGCGTGGTCATCAACTCCGAACGCCGCCTGGGCCTGTTCAAAAAGGTCTATCCCGCGCCCGGCCAGGCCCTGGCCGACTTCTACATCTTCAAGCTCATCGCCAAGTATTGGGGTTGCGAAGCCCTGTTCAAGGACATGGAGTCTCCCGAGCGGACCTTCCAGGTCATGTCCCGGTTCAGCGCGGGCCGCCCATGCGATTTCACCGGCATCCGCGATTACCGGATGATCGAC
>DATENA010000026.1:0-26429 GCA_035275285.1 Fibrobacteria bacterium
CGCCGTCGCCAGCTTCGACATGATCGCGTCCACGCTCTTCTTGAACTGATCGTCCTTTTCCATCGCCTTCTCGATCGTCTTGATCGCGTGCACGACGGTGCTGTGGTCGCGGCCGCCGAAGCGCTGGCCGATGGTCTTGAGCGAGGCGGAGGTCAATTCCTTCATCAGGAACATGGCGAGCTGGCGGGCCTGGGCCACTTCCTTGGTCCCGCGCCCCTGTTCGATGATCTTGTCCACCTCCACCACGAAATAGTTCGCCACCACGGTGGTGATGTCCTCCGGGGTGACCTTCTTGCTGGGGCGGTTGACGCCGGTGCGGTTGACGATTTCCTTGGCCAGTTCCATGGTGATGTCCGAATGCTTGATGGAGGCCTGCAGCAGCAGCTGGCGGATGGCCCCTTCGATCACGCGGATGTTGGAGTCGATGGCCTCGGCCAGGAAGCCGATGATATCGTCCGAGATGTCCAGGTTGAGGGCGATGGCCTTGCGGCGCAGGATGGCCTCGCGCGTCTCCCGATCCGGGGGCTGGATGTCCACGAACAGGCCCCATTGGAAACGGCTGACCAGGCGGTCCTCCAGGCCCTTGAGCTCCCCCGGAGGCGCATCGCTGGTGAGCACGATCTGCTTGCGGCTCTGGTGCAGGGAGTTGAAAATGTGGAAGAATTCTTCCTGGGTGCGGTCCTTGCCGCTCATGAACTGGACGTCGTCCATCAAGAGCAGGTCCACCTCGTTGCGGTAATAGTTGGACAGCTCGTTGATGCGGTTGTGCTGGATGGATTCCACGAACTCGCGGTAGAAGGCTTCCGAGGTGACGTAGCGGACCTTTTTGCGGGAGTTCTCCGTCATCACGAAATTGCCGATGGCCTGCAGGAGATGGGTTTTGCCCAGGCCGACGCCGCCGTAGATGAGCAGGGGGTTGAACTTGGTGCCCCCGGGGTCCTTGGCCACGGCCAGCGCCGCGGAGTAGGCGAACTGGGAATTGCTGCCCACCACGAACTCCTCGAAGGTGTAGTTCGGATTCAGATCGATGACGGGCATGCCCGTGAAAGGATGGGCGTAACCGGGCGACGCGGCGGTGCTGGGCATGCGGCGCAGCTGGATGCGGACCTCGCGGCCGTTGGCCTCCTGGAAGCAATGCTCCATGAGCCCCAGGTACATCTTGCCCAGTTGTTCCATGTCGATGCTTTGGGGCACGGCCAGGCTGATCTGGAACTCGCTCAGATCGAAGACCTTGAGCGGCGTGATCCACTGGTTGTAGACGTCCTCGGAAAGCTTCTCTTTGAGAGAGGAAAGGCAGGAAGTCCAAGGATGTAGCGATGTCGCGGAATTGATCATGCGGCCGGCCCTTCGAGGTCCGGGACAATCACGCGGCCGACGCGGACCCGCTGTGGCGGGCGCTTACTTACGGCGGCATGCTTGATTACTAGGGTCATGTCTCGAAACCTTTTGAGCCTGAGGGGGAAAATATAATCAACAAGCCCGCCGTGAACGCGATGTTTGGCGGCCCCCATAGGACGGGGCCGGGCCGGTTTTCAACAATTAATCAACGGAAATTCCACAGAACCCGCGGCCCGGGCCGGGAGAAGGGGCCAAAATCCGCCAAAAGGAATTAGCTACCTTGTTTTCCCGGGTCCATGGAGGCGACTTCCCTTGTTTCACCCGATTGCCTAAGCTAAAATTGAGACCAAGCGAAATGCGTTTTCCCCAATGATCTCAAAACCCAACTACCAGTATATCGCCCTGGGATTGCTGGCCGGCCTGCTCATCCTGCACTGGCTGTGGTGCCACTTCGTCGCCTATCCCATCTCTTTCGAGAAGAAACTCAAGCGCGGCAAGCCCTGGGTCTATATCCCCATCCGCTGGAAGGGTTCTTACAAGCTCCGGATAGTGCTGGTCACGCGCCTGTTGATGGTGGCCATCGTGGCGGTGGGCGTCCTGCTCCTGGGCCATTACACCGGAAAGACCCAGGCCCCGTTCACCGTCCTTTACGTAGTGGCCCTGGGCGTCCTCGCGATCCGGCTCAACGCCCTTTGGCTGGATTTCCGCTACCGCCAGCAGGAGGATTCCTACTACTTCCTGCACGACGAGCTGCGCGCCAAACTGGAGGGGGAAGGCAAGGACATGGCCGAATCCGCCTTCAAGAGCCTGGCGGCCTACCAGCACCAGAACCTGCTGCGCAAGGCCGACGAGGGTGGGACTCTCCTCAAGACCCTGAGGGAACAGGCCAAAATCTCCCGGAAATACCACAAGGAAGTGCGCACGCGGGAAACCGTCGAGACCTGATCGGCGGCGCCCGCCCTAGGGGAGCGGGACGCCCCCTGCGTTTTTTTTTATCATTTGCCCCATGCGTTCCCGTCCAGGCCCGGCAAGCCTCTCCCGATGTTCCTGATCTCCCCCAAGCATGCCGGCTCCCGCTCCGACGCCTCCTGGAAACAGGCCATGGCCGAAGGCCGGATCGACGACCCTGGGGGGTTCGCCGCCTTCATGTTGGGAAAAACCTCCCGCACCTTCGCCCTCAACATCCAGGTCCTGCCCGCCGGCCTGCGCCGCCAGGTCCTCCTGGCCTATTTGTTCTGCCGCATGGCGGACACCCTGGAGGACGACGGGGAATTGGAGGAAGCCGCCAAGGTCCGCTTGCTGGAAGCCTTCCGCGGCCTCTTCCCTCCCGACGCGCACGAAGCCATCCGGAGGTCCCGCTTGGAGGCGTTCCGCGCTTCCCTGCCCCCGGAATGGGGCCGCTCCGAGCGTTGGGATCACCTGCTGGTGCACCATTGCGATTGGATCTACCCCCAGCTCTCCGCGTTCCCGGAGGCGGTGGTTTCCGCCATTTCCCGATGCGTGGGCGAGATGGGCGCCGGCATGATCGATTTCACCCGCAAGCAGGCCAAGACCCGCTCCGGCCAGGTGCTCATCGAATCCATCGAGGATCTGGACCGGTATTGCTATTACGTGGCGGGCACCGTGGGCAATCTGCTCTGCGACCTGTTCACCTTGCATTCCCCCTTGATCGGGAAAAAGCGCGGGGAAGCCCTGCGCGCGCTGTCGGTTTCCTTCGGGCTGGGCCTGCAGCTCACCAACATCCTCAAAGACGTGCAGGAGGATCGCCGGCGGAACGTATCCTACATCCCCAACAGCCTGCTGGAGGCCGAGCATCTCACCGAGGCCGCATTCCTGGCCTCCGAAGGCGAGGGGGCGGGACGGGAAAAACCCGGCGGCCGCGACGCCGCCGCCCGCGTCATGGCCCGGCTGATCGGCAAGGCCAAATCCCATCTCCAGGACGCTCTCGACTACAGTTGCCTCCTGCCCCGCCTCGAGCCCAGGCTGCGCCTGTTCTGCCTGTGGCCCTTGTTCATGGCGGTGGAGAACCTGGTCCTGATGGGAGAGAACCTCAACGGGTTCCAGGGCGAGGGAAAGCTCAAAATCAGCCGCAAGCAAGTGAAGGACATCGTGGGAAGCACAAGCCTGGCCTGTTGGTCGAATTTCTGGCTCCGTTCCATGTTCCGCCGCTCCGTGGCCCGGCTCGACGCGGGCCTGGCGCGCGTGCCGGCCCGGCAGCGCCCGGACGCCGAACGGGCCGCGGGCACGGTGTCCGGAGCCGTCCTTTGACCTTCGCGACCGCTTCCAAAACCTCCCCCGCCCGGCGTTCCCGCCTGGGTCTCGCCTTGCTGTTGCTGACCACCCTGGCGGTGGATCAATGGACCAAATTCCTGGCCCGGACGCATTTCGGCTTCCCCGGCGGCGAGCCGGATTATTTCAAGATCAAGCGGATCCTGGGCGAATGGCTGCAGTTCCGGCTCATCTACAATACGGGCGCGGCCTTCGGGATGAAGCCCCAGCAATTCCTGCCCTTCCTGAACCCCACCCTGTTCTACGTGCTGTTCTCCGCCGCGGCCATCGCCTTTCTCGTCCTGCTCTACCGCAAGCTCCCGCGCGAAGACCTTTGGCAGAAAGCCGGCATCACCCTCATCCTGTCCGGGGCGTTCGGCAACCTGATCGACCGCATCCGGTTCCAGAAAGTCACGGACTTCATCGACGTGGGCATTCCCGGCCTCCCCACGCGCTGGCCCACCTTCAACATCGCGGACAGCTGCGTATGCGTGGGCGTGGCCATGATCCTGATCTCTTCCTGGATCCCGCGCAAGGGCGGCGGGGCGTCTTCCGGCCATCTCCCGGACACCAACCCCTGAGGCATCCGTCATGAATTTCGAAGCAGGTACCGGTTGGACATGCGGACCGGAGGAAACCGGCATGCGATTCGATCTTTTCATCATCGCGCGCGCGCCCGGCACCTCCCGCAGCCGCGTGCAGAAATGGATCGAAGCGGGCTGCTTCCTGGTCAACGGCGGGCCCGGGCGCAAGAACCACGCCATGGCCGAAGGCGATGAAGTGCTGGTGGCGGCGGTTCCCGCGGCCGACGAGTCCTCCACCCTGAAGGCCGAGGACATCCCCTTCCCCATCGCCTACGAGGACGAGCATTTGCTGGTGGTGGACAAGCCCAAGGGCATGGTCACCCATCCCGGCAACGGCATCCATTCCGGCACCCTGGCCAACGCCCTGGCGTTCAAGTTCCGCCATCTCTCCGACGTGAACGGTCCGCTCCGGCCCGGCATCCTGCATCGCCTGGACAAGGATACCTCGGGTCTGCTGGTGGTGGCCAAGACCAACGCCGCGCACCTGCACCTGGCCCATCAATTGGAAGCGCGGGAGATCAAGCGCATCTACCGCGCCCTTTCCTGGCGCGAGTCCGCGGAAGGCTCCGGCATCGTCGACCAGCCCATCGCCCGCAATCCGCGCGATCCTCTCAAGATGGGCGTGCACCCGGAGGGCAAGCGGGCCGTGACGCATTTCCGCACCCTCGGCTTCTACCAGTTCGCCACCTATTTCGAACTGGAACTGGAAACCGGGCGCACCCACCAGATCCGCGTCCATCTGGCGCATATCCAGCACCCGGTCATCGGGGATCCGCTCTACGGCGGCAGGCAGGCCTATCTGAACCGCATCCAACCCATCCACCACCCGTTCGCCACCAAGCTCCTGTCCTTCTTCTCCTCCCAGGCCCTGCACGCGCATCGCCTGACCTTCTCGCATCCCGTCAGCGGGGAAAAGCTGGAATTCCAAAGCCCGCTGCCGCCGGAATTCACCCAGGCCCTGGCGTTCCTGGAACGCTTCAAACGGGAAAGCTGACCATGGCGCATCACAGCAAGATCGATTTCGAAAAACTCTTCCTCAAGGGCCACAAATCCTACGACACCCCCATCGGGGATTGGTGGGACGGCCAGGCTTCCAACGGCGCTCACCGCAAGGCCTACGCCGCCGTGGCGGAATTCGTGCATGAGAGGCTGAAGAAGAGCGGCAAGCCGGAGCCCAAGTGGCTGGTGGACTATGCCTGCGGCAGCGGATATTTCCTGGCGGCCCTGGCGGCCCGCTTCCCCAAGGCCCGCATCGTGGCCCTGGACGGATCGCGCAAGATGCTGGACCGCGCCGGCCTGAGGCTGGCCAAGGCCGGGCACGAATCCGGAGCCGTAGACGCCGCGGACTGCTTCGCCGCCCGGGGTCCGCGCATCCGCTTGGTGAAGACCAACCTGCCCAATTTCTCCCTGCCCGCCGGCAAGGCCGACGCCGTGGTCTTCGTCTTCCCCAACCTCACCCCCGCCCCGGCCGACCAGGACTATTACGACAAGCATGGATACAAGAACCGCGAGGACGTGAAGGTCTGCACCGTGCTGGCGCGCCTGCGCGAAATGGACCCCGAGGACGAGGTGGCGTCGGGCAACCCCAAGGAGATGTACGACGGCCTGATGACGGACCGCGTGATCAGCCGCAACCTGCGGCATTTGACGAAAAAAGGCGGCGCCTGCTTCAAAGTCGACTATGCCAACGCCCACCGGGACGAACTGAGCGAACTCACCCGGACCCGCTCCCTGTTCGTGGAAGGCGCCCTGGAAAAGCCGATCAAGGACATGTGGTGCCAGGTGTTCTTCCGGTACGTGACCAATGAATTCCACCGGTCGCAGGTCATCCTGGACGTGTACCATCAGACGAAGGATCCGAGCGATAAGACCGGAGGGTATTTTATAAGCGAGTTCACGGCGGTGTGAAGAAGAGGCGCGGGACTGAGGGTGGAGTTTTGATAGACGCTTCGGTTGAGGTAGTGTGCATCACGTCGGGAGTCGGGAGTTGAAGAAAAGAGGTTGGTTGACCAGCCTTGGAGCATGCCTGACATGCCTTTTCTTTTCTTCAACTCCCGACCCCCGACTCCGAGGGGCGAAGCGGTAGGCTCGCGGCTTTTGCCCGTACTCCCGACCTGGAAGCCTTGGGAAGCCTACCGATCCCCCGCTTCCCCATAGCTCCTACGCCTCTTTCACCTCTGCCTCCGCCTCCGCCGGCTTCTTCTTCCCCCGCCCCTTGAACTCTCTGGGAGGGAACTCAAACGATATTTTCCCTTCTTTCGACAGTTTCAGATAGGCATCGAAGAACCTGCGGGTCTTGGAGGATTGGAAGCCCTTGATCAGATCCGTGCGTTCCAGGGAGAGCAGGCGCTTGATGACGTCGCGGTCCAGGGTCTTGCCCAGGATCATCTTGTTGATCTTGAGGCCCTTCTTGGCGTCGCCGGCCAGGGCGCTTTCCGAGATGTAGCCCGTGAGGGTTTCGTACACCTTGGTGTTGTCCACGGGGGAGATGCCCACGGGCTCTTCCTTGGCCAGGTCCAGGGGCTGGCCGTCCGGTCCGGAGGCGGTGTCGTCGAAGACGAATTCCACCTTGTTCTTGTCGTTGATCTTCAGGACCGCCGTGAAGGGCTTCCCCATCTTGCTGCGGAAGCCCTGCAACGGGCCGATCTGGCGGTTGTGCAGCAGGTCGATGACCTCCTGTTCCGTCATCTGGCGGCCGCCCAGCACCTTGCGGATGATCAGGGACCCATCCTCGGATTCGTAGCGGGTCAGGGTCTCGAACATCTTCTGCCCGTCGATGGGGCTCTTGAAGGGAGCTTCCTTCTTGTCCTTGTCCTCGTCGTAACCCTTGATCTTCTTGACGATGGTGCGGGCGAAGTCCTGGATTTCCCGCATGAACTCGGGACGGGTGAACAGGCCGCGCTCGATGCGGTTCAGCTTGTATTCCCAGCCGCCGGTCAGTTCCGGCGAGACCAGTTCTTCGATGCCGATGGCGGAGAGCAGGCGCATCAGGTCCGCGCCCTTGGCCGTGGGCACCAGTTCCTTGCCCTCGCGCACGATGTACTTGTCGTAAAGGAGGCCTTCGATGATGGCGGCGCGCGTGGCCGGCGTGCCCAGCCCGCGTTCCTTCATCGCCTCGGCCAGGTCCTCGTCCTCGACGTATTTGCCCGCGCTTTCCATGAAGGAAAGCAGGGTGGATTCGTTGAGGCGCGGAGGCGGCCGGGTGGCGTCCTGGCGCAGGGTCACGTCCTTGGCGAAATACTTGGAGCCCGCCTTCAGGGTGGGCAGCAGCTCTTCTTCCTTCTTGTCGATGCCGTAGATGGCCTTCCAACCCGGCTCTTCCAGCACCTTGCCGTCCGTGCGGAAATGCTCCCCCTCCACGATGGTGATGCGCGAGGTGTTGAGGAAACGCGCGGGCGGGAAGAACACCGCCAGGAAGCGCTGCACCACGGCCTGGTAGATCTTGCGCTCGGGTTCCGAGAGCTCTCCCGGCATCACGTTGGTGGGGATGATGGCGTGATGGTCCGAAACCTTGGATTCGTCGAAGATGCGTTTGTCCATGCGCACGTAGCCCTTTTCCAAGGCCTCGGTCGCGAACTTGCCGTAGTCCGATTTCTTCAGGTTCTGCATCAGCTCTTTGGCCACGGCCAGGTAGTCGTTGGGCAGGTAACGGCTGTCGGTCCTGGGATAGGTCAGCACCTTATGGCGTTCGTACAGGGCCTGGGCCAGGCCCAGGGTGTTCTTGGCCGAGAACCCGAAGCGGGCGTTGGCCTCGCGCTGCAGGCTGGTGAGGTCGTACAGGGAAGGAGCGCCCTGGGTCGACGGCTTCTGGGTGTCGGCCACTTCCGCGGGCTTGCCTTTGCATTTGGCCAGGATGGCCTGGGCCCGGGCCTGGTCCCAAATCCGTTCGGCCTTGGCCGCGTCGCCCTTGGCCTCGTCCTTCTCGTCGTTTTTCCTGAACTCGTGATCGAACCAGCGGCCCTGGTATTCGCCCTGCTCGGCCTTGCTCCCCACGATGGCGAAGTCCCCATGGACCTCCCAGTAATCCTTGGGGACGAATTGCTCGCGCTCCCATTCCCGGCGGACGATCATGGACAAGGTCGGGGTCTGCACGCGGCCGCAGGGGGTGAGGAAGAACCCGCCCCATTGGGATTTGTACCCGGTCAGGGCCCGGGAGCCGTTGATGCCCACCAGCCAATCGGCCTCGGAACGGCACATGGCCGCCTGGGCCAGATGTTGCATGTCCCCGTCGGTCCGGAGATGCTTGAACCCCTCTTCGATGGCGGTCTTGGTCATGCTTTGCAGCCAAAGCCGGCGGATCCCGGCCTTGATGGGCTTGGTCTCGGACACGTACTGGAGGATATAGCGGAAGATCAATTCCCCTTCGCGGCCGGCATCGCAGGCGTTGATGACTTCCTTGATGTCCTTGCGCCGCAACAACTTGGCCAGGGCGGAAAGCTGCGCCTTGGTCTTGGGCAGGGGGGCGATGGCGAATTTCTCGGGGATGATGGGCAGATTGTCCAGGGTCCAGGCCTTGAGGCGCTCATCCATGTCCTTGGGATTGGCGATGCTGACGAGGTGCCCGATGGCGAAGGAAACCACGAAACCCGGACTCTCATAATAGGCATCGTGCTTTTCGAACTTTTCGGGCAGGGCCTTGACGATGTCTCCCGCCACGCTGGGTTTTTCGGCGATAATGAGGGTTTTGGTGGCTTCGACGGCCAAATTCAGCCATCCTTCCTGGTCAAATTGAGGTCGGTTCCAATATATATAACAATGGCCACCCCTCAAAACCCCGCAGGGCCGCGCCGGTTTCCGGAAAGGAGAGACCCATCACGCTTGCGCAGTGAAGGACCAGCGCTTGCGCGTACGGGGAAGGAGTGGGAAAGGCGGAAAGTGGGGATTGGAAGTGGAGATTAGAGCACGGCGCCGGTTTCGGAGCCTTCGATGATCCTGTGCAGGTCGGCGCTCAGGTGCAGCTTCAGCTTGTCCCAATAGCGGACGAGCACGTCGGTCACCAGCTTGGTATTGTCGGTCTTCTCGCCCTTGATGCGGAAACCCAGGGCGCGGAACATGTTGAGATGATCGTATCCCCCGTGCACGGCCATGTATTCCTTTTCCGTGAGCTTGACCGTATCCTTGAGCTGGAACAGGGCCTTGATCAACAGCTCCGCGTAACGCTCATCCTGGAGCAAACCGAACAGCTTGATCCACAGGGGCTTGACGCGGTATTTCTCGGAGCGGACGGCGGTTTCCTTGACCGGCCGGGGATGGTCCAGGCTGAGGATCTCCCCCGCCATGGCCATGATGCGCGCGCATTCCGCGGAGGCGGTGCTGGTCTTCCACAGGCTGATGTGGACTTCCGTGCGGTTGGAATCGAAAGTGTCCCGCAGGAAGGTCATGACCTCGCGGGAATCCTTTCCCACCCGGCTCACGTCGTGGATCACGATGTGCCCGACGCTTTCCCGCATGGCCTTGGCGAGAAGGCGCTCCATGCCGGCGCGCAGCTTGCCCTTGACGTGGGGGCCTATATCCGAAATGATGTCGACGACCTCGAGCCCGTTCATGAGACAATAGGTCTGTAGCTCCACGGACTGGGTTTCCAGGGAAAGCTCCTGCCTTTCGTCCGGCCAGACGGAACAGTACAAAAGGGCTTTCGGATTTTTCGGATGCTTTTCCATGAACGCTTTCCCGCTGATTATCAGGACAGTATGCGGCCGCCAGACCATGCCCGACTAGGGCTTGCACCTGACCGTGAATAAATATAAACAAAAAGGCCCGGACGGAAACATCACCTTTGGAGGCGGAAAAACCTGTAAGCTTTGCCGACAGGTCCGTTTATATTGAATTTCCCGGGCTTATCTTGGATAATTTGGGGAAGCCATGCCAAACGACCGCGGCGTCCGCGTCCTGTTGATCACCACGGACTATCCGCCGGACGTGGGCGGTCTCCAGACCTACTCCTACCGCATCGCCCGGGACCTTCCCGGCGGGTTGCTGGCCCATGTCCTGGCGGGAAGCGATCATCCGCGCGGAGACCTGCCGCCTCCCGCCGAGGGGGTGGGCCTGGCCCGGCGCCGGGGCCGGACGCGTTGGCGGGCCTTCTGGTGGAGCCTTTGGAGCATCCCCTGGTACCGCGCCTTCCGGGGAACGGATTTCCTGTTGCACATGCAATGGACCACTGCCCTCCCTTCCATGCTGCTGGGGCGGCTGGGAGCCGGTACCCGGTACCTGGTGCTGGTCCATGGAGCCGAACTGATCGATCCGGAGCGGTTCGCGGTCCGCCTGCTCAAGAAAGCGGTGCTGTCCCGCGCCGACGCCGTGGTCGCCGGGTCGCGGCATACCGCCGAGATAGTGGCCCAGCTGGGCATCCGCTGCCGGCGCCTGGAAGTGATCCCTTACGGCAATCCCCTGGAGGGCCTGCCGGGAGCCGCGGCCACCAGTAACCCAGATGTTACCCAAGCCCCGCGCCTCCTGTGCATGCACCGCCTGGTGCCGCGCAAGGGGACCGGCCTGCTGGTGGAGGCGCTGGGCGGGCTCGCCGGGTCGCCCTGGACCTTGGACATCGTCGGGAGCGGAGAAGAGGAGGCGACGCTGAAGGAACGCGTCCGGTCCCTGGGCCTCCAGGACCGCATCCGCTTCCAGCCCCCCGTGGACGAAGCGGAAAAGCTCCGGCTGTTCCGGAAAGCCACCCTGTTCATCCTCCCCAGCCTGCCGCCCCGGAACAACAACCACGTGGAGGGATTGGGCTTGACCCTCCTGGAAGCGCAAAGCCTGGGCCTGCCGGTGCTGGCCGCCCGCACGGGAGGCATCCCCGAAGCCGTCCGGGAGGGGCTGACCGGCGCGCTTTTCCGGGCCGGGGACGCCGAAGACCTCCGGGAGAAACTGTCCGCGCTGCTGGCCGCGCCCGGAACCCTGCGGGCCATGGGCCAGGCAGGACCCGAGTGGGTGCGGAGCCATTTCAGTTGGAAGGATGGGTTGGAAAGACTGGCGGGTCTGATCAAGGAAGTCGACGAAGAAGACGCTTAATCGGGAGTGAGCGGAGTTGAACCGACTCACTATGGAGCGGCATCCCGTCGGGAGTACAGGCAAATCCATTGCGGCCGCGGCTGCGCCCTTCGGAGTCGGGAGTCGGGAGTTGAAGAAAAGAAAAAAAACCAGGAGGTTGCCCCTACCTGGTTTTCTTTTCTTCAACTCCCAGGCGCGCTTCGCGCCGGGTCTCCCGACTCCCGACGTGATGCGGTTCAGGAGGCCAAGGTGTCCAATCCCCTGTCCCTTGGTCCCGCGGCTCTTTGCCCCTCAAGCCTTACGTGTACTTCTCCTCCCCAATCTTCAGATTCGCGTAGAATTCCATGGGGCTGTTCGAGGCGATCAGGCTTTTGCGGATGTCCGCATCGGCCATGATGCGCGAGATGGCGGAGAGGGCCCGGATATGCGGCCCGGTGGTGTTCGAAGGGGAGACGATCAGGAACAGCAGGTAGACGGACTCCTTGTCGATGGCCTCGAAATCGATGCCGCGCTTGACCGAGCAGGCCACCACGCACATCTTGTCCAGGAAGTCCACCTTGCCGTGGGGCACGGCCAGGCCGCATCCGATGCCGGTGGACATCTTTTCCTCGCGCCCCAGCACGGCTTTCATGATCCCGTCGCGGTTCTCGATTTCGTAGGCCTGGCAGAGCAGGTTCACCATCTCTTCGATGATTTCCCGCTTATTCGGCTTCTGCGAATCGATGATGATGCACTTGTCCGTGAAACGTTCCGAAAGCCTCATGATGCAATCCTCTGCCTAGAATTCCGCGCCCAACGACCAATAATCCCGCTGGGGATTCCGATGGGTGCCTACGTCATTGACCGCCCAGGCGCGCGTGTACTTGAGGACGAAGATCCCCAGGTTCATGCGCATGCCGTAGCCGAGTCCCAATCCCATTTCATCGAATGCGTCGCCGCTGGACCAGGCTCCGCCGTAATCCGCGAAAATATTTCCCATAACATACCTCAGACTGAGGGGAATGGGCCAGACTACCGAGAATTCCCGCACGAAAGGGAACCGGAATTCGAGATTCGACACGAACTTCCTGGTGCCTTTGAATTCGTAATAGTCGAAGCCCCGCAGGGGGAAATCGAATTGGGAAAAGTAAAACTCTTCCAGCTTTTTGGGTAGATTGGCCGGGTTGGCATGGGCGTTGAAGGTGAAATCCTCGCCGCCCACCCAGAACTGGTGGGGGTTCTCGTAATCGCCCAAGGCTTCGGACACGCCGCCGGAGACCCGCAGCGCCAAGGTGTATTTCTTGAAGAACTCCCAGTACTTGCGCATGTCCGCATCCATCACCACGAAGGAGAACTTCTCCTGGAACGCCGGCGGCACGGCGGTGACGTTGGCATAGACGCGTTCGCCGTTCACCGGTCCCACGATGCCCCAGAGGGTATTGTCATGCACCCACCGGACGCTGGGGAACAGAGCGTTCAGGGTAATGGCATCGTACGCGTCGTCCGTGGAGAGTTTGCCGCCGTCGTCGTTCTGGTGGGTGCGGGAGGTGAACAGGGTGCGCGCTTCGAACTCCAGGCGGTTGAACACGGAAAAGGGATAGCTGGCCGAGGCCCCGAAGCCCCATTGGCGATCCAGGAAGATGCTGTCCCGGTCGAACAGGGAATTGCTGTCCGGGAACAGGCTGTACTTGGAAAGCTGCGCCTGGTGGTAGGCGCTGATGGAGAAATCCGTCTTGAGGGCGAGATAGTCGTAAGACACCGCGCCGTTGGTGTTCTCCCAGCTTCCGTTGATGCTCAAGGCGAAGGAGAGTTCCTGATCGCCCATCAGATCGCTCAAGGTGACGTAGGCCAGGCCGCCGTAGCCGTACTGGTTATCGATCCCCAGGGCCGCATTGGCATTGTCCAGGCTCCAGACGGGGCGGTACTTGTTCTTGCGGAAGCTGCCGTCCTCGGCGATGTAGATGGAACTGTCCATCAGGAACGGGGATTTGATCTTCTTCTTTTTACCGGACCGTTCCCGGGATTTATCCGCCTCCGATTTATCCGACCCCGTTTCCCCGCCGTCCTTTCCCTCTTTCGCGTCCTCCCCATCCTTCGCCGCCACCCTGGCGGAATCGTCCGCGGCGGCCTTTTTCAAGCTGTCGGATTTGGCGTTGACGGGCGAGGCGGCCGCGGCGAGCGCACTGTCCCTGGCGGCCTTGGCGGCGGAATCGGAAACCGGGCCCGCTCCGGCCGGAGCGGCCGGGCCGGGCGAAGCCGCCGGGGCGGCGTTCTTGGGGGTCCGGTTCGCCAGCGCGGCGGAATCCCTGGCGACGGCGGCGCCCACCGCGGCGGACGCTTTCGCCTTGCGGGCCTTTTCGGTGGAATCCTTCTTGGCCGCGGTCTTGATCGAATCCAGGCGCGCCAGGGAATCCGCGCGGAGGCTGTCCGCATTGTAGCTGGAAAGGTTCGCCCAGTTGAGGGGGCGGAAGAAACCCAGGGTGGTGTCCTCCAGGGATTTGATGAAGCGGGTCTTGGGCAGTTCGACGTCCATGACTTTGGCCAAGGGATCCTTCATGAGGTAGACGTCCCAGCCGCCCTCCTCGAAAAGCGAGAAGGCCAGGTTCTTGCCGTCCCAGGACCAGGAAGGCGTGAAGCAGCCCGACAACAGGTTGGTCAGGGGCCGGTTCCGGTAGGCGCCGGCCGAATCCAGGCTCAGGTAGATGTTGTCGATGCCGGACCGGTTGGAGATGAACGCCAGGGTGGAATCGGCGGGACCGTAGGAAGGCTGCTTTTCATCGTAGGGTCCGCCCGCGATCCGGGTGAGGCTGTCGCCTGCGAGCCGGATCTTATAGATGTCCTTGAACATCAGCAGGCTGTCGTAACCGTCCAGCGGGTTGGCCGAAGGCGCCGTGAGCGAGGCGTTGCGCCGGTCGGATTCGAAGGCGATCCATTTGCCCGAAGGCGAAAAGACGGGATGGTCATCGTGGGCCAGGTCGTGGGTGAGCCGCCTGAGCCGGTTTTCCTTCAGATCCCATACGTAAATGTCCGTGAGGCCGTCCTTCATGCCGCTGAAGGCCAGGTAGCGGCCGTCGCGGGACCAGTTCGGGGAAAGGATGGCCTGGACGTCCGGGGCGATCTCCTTGGAGATCCGGCCCTTGAGCTTGCGCGAGGCGTTGATGAGGTGGATCACGTCCTTGCCGTGGCTCTTGCTGACGATGGCGATCTGCTTGCTGTCCGGGCTCCAGGCGATCCCGGATTTGAAGGAATGGAAGCTCTCGTGCTTCTCCCCTTTGCCTCCCTGGATGACCGAGCGCGTAACCTTCTCCGTCTTGACGTTGAGGATGAAGATGGCTTCCCAGGACTCGCGGTCGCTGAAGAAGGCGATTTCCTCGCCGTTGGGCGAGATGGAAGGCTGCAGATTGTAGAAGGACTGGTCCCGTCCGTGATCGGTTAGCTTGCGCGCGACTGTCTTGCCGTACTTGCGAGTGCCCAGCTCGGGCCAATAGATGAAGCGCAGCTCGCGCAGCCAGATCTCCCCCGCCTCTTCCAGGGAGGTCTTGGTCACCCGCTTGAAGGCTTGGGGCAGATCGTGGGCGTCGTTGAGCGCCTGGATCAGCTTGGTCACCGTGCCCTTGCCGTAGGTGGTCTCCACGAAGTGCAGGAACAGTTGCCCGCCCTTGTAGGCGAGGAAGCCGCCGAAGTCCACCGTGGGCGGAGCCACGTACCCGAAGGTGGTGGCGTCCAGCATGAAGAACTCCGAGGACAGGTCCCAGCCCAGGGAAGCGTACTCGGCGAGGCCCTCGCTCACCCACAACGGGAACTGGGCCGCCTGGTGGGAGACCATGGACGCGGCATTGTCCCCGAAGAGCATATCGAAGACCACCGCATGGGTCATTTCATGCTTGAGCACGTGGTAGAACTCCGTGTAACTGCCCTCGAAGGGGAGCACGATGCGGTTCTTGAAGATCTCCGTGAAGCCGCCTATGCCCTCGTGCAGCGGTAGGCGGATGACGTTGGTCTGCTCGAACTCGGCATGCGAGTTGTGCAGGATGATGGGGACGCGGGCGCTCAGCTTATGGCCCACGGTGCCGGAGACGCTCTTGTACATGGCCTCCACGTTGCGGGCCGCGAAGGAGGCGATCAGGTCCGCGCCCTGGGGAAAGTAGATGTCGAAATGCGCGGTGCGGAAATACGACCACTTGAACTGGTTGTATTGCACCTTGTTCTGGCCGAAGCCCTGCGCGACTCCCCGTGCCGGCACGCCCCCGATGAGGACGGCCAGAAGCATTCCCGCCGGCAGCAGCTTATTCAGCAAGCAAATCCCCCTCGCCTGAAACGCTCCGCCGGAGCGTTTCCGAAACCCGGGCCTCGGCCCAGTCCAGCAACCGGGAATCGGCGTCCCCGCCTCCGCGGCCCCCGTCCCGGTCCGGGCCGCGCGGATCGCGATCGTCCAGTCCCCGGTAGAATGCGCCCAGTTCGGACGCGGACAATTGTCCCGGGGCCACCGCGCCCCCGGTGAGATACCCGTAGGTCAGCGGACAGCCCAGCAAAGGCGCCAGCACCCGGCTGGCCCGGCCCGCTCGGCCCATGGAAAGCACGCACCCGTTGGCCGTGGCCGCCGCCACTTCGCGGGCGAAGGCGAGCAGGTCCAGCAACTCGTCCCGCGAACCGCAGGTCACGGCGAACTTCATGCCCGCCGGGCGGTACGCTTGCATGTCCCGCAGCAGGTTCCGGAGTCCCTCGCCGGAAAGGCTTTTGCGCATATCGTGGTGGGACAGGAGCAGCTTGGCGGCTCCGGAGGAGAGCAGCGCCTTGGCGCGCGCGGGCAACGCCCCCATCTCCTCCACCTCCACGTCCACCCAATCGCAGGCGGGATCGGAGCCGTCCAGGCCCAGGGATTCCCATACCGGTCCGCGCAGGCCCGCTTGCACATCGGGCCAGGCGCCTCCGTCCCGTTCCAGGCGCAGGGTCAAGAGGGTTTCCAGGGGGCGGCCGAGCCTTTGGAGGCATTCCCGCCGGAATGCGCGGGCTTCCCGGGGGATGGAGTCGCGCGCGAACCCGTCCGCGCGCAGTTCAGCGCAATCGCATCCCGCCAAGGCTTCCCAAATGGCAGGATCACTCCGGTTCGAGGCGGTGACGATGCCGATGATTCTGGCCCCAAAACGGTTTTTTGTACTTTCACCCACAATGCCTTCCAAATTTACATTAGTATCCAACCCAGGCCCTCACCTTTTCCATCTCAAATATACAGTAGTAGGCATCCCCGCGCCGACCACGCGCCGGATCGCAACGGCTTTTATTCTCATCGGTTGCCTTCTTTGCCTCCGTCCCTGCGCGGGCGCCCGCGTTTCCCCCGCAATTCCCGGTCCGGACCGTTCCGGCAGTCTGTACGAACCCGTCCATGACTCCGCCATCCTGCGCGCCCTGGACCATGTCTACCGCGCCGAATACGGGGCGGCCGACAGCGTCCTCTCCTCCCTCCCGGATTGTCCCGCGCGCGCCTATTTCCGCGGCCTGGCCCGCGTCAACCGCTTCGGCGACCTGGGGGACACCGCGTCCCTCTTCGCCGCCCGGGCCCTGTGGGAGCGTCTCGATCGGGCTTCCGACTCGGCCGCCTCCCCTCTGCTCCGGGACCCGAACTACCCGCTGTACCGGGGCCTGTCCGAACTGCAACTCAGTTACGTGGCCAGCATAACCGGCGGACGCCTCCACGCCGCGCGCCTGGGCCGGAAAGCCGTGGGGCTGCTCCGCCCGTATTCCGATCGCGCCGAGGCGGCCGCCGCCCTGGCGCTCTATGACTATTACAAGGCGGCCCTGCTCAAAGGCGTCGCGTGGCTGCCCTTCGTCGATGCGGACAAGGACCGGCCCTTGCGCCGGCTGGAAGCGGTGGTCCCCCGTTCCCGTTACCTGGGGGATATCTTCCGCACTTCCCTGATCTGGATCCATTACGACGCGGCCCGCTACGAAGAAGGACTGCGCCCCATCCAGGCCTTCCTGGCGCGTTATCCCGGCAACCGGGTCTACCGCCAGATGCTGGCCGACTTCCGGTACCGGCAGGGCGATCTGGACTCGGCCCGCCGCATCCATGAGATCCTGCTTTCGGAATACGAGGATTTAGGGAAGAATTGCCCCGCCCGGACCTGCCTCCCATTGGGTTATCTGAGTTCGGTGGGCAATTTGGCCAAGCTGGACGCCTCCCAGAAACGCCCGGATTCGCTGGAGCGGCATTTGGCGATATGGCATTCGCCCGGATATGGGGATATCATGAAGTGGTTGCCCGCCAGCCTGGTGCGGGAAGTGAGCCTTCTGGAGAAATAAAAGTTGCGCGGGGTGCCGATGCCGCTGCCGTGACCGGACGTTCGCGTCGCCTTCCTTTTCATGATCGGAAAGGATGAAATACCGCGCAGATTCACGATATTTGCCGAGAGAAAAGGGCCCCTTTTTGCTATCTTACTCCCGGACCCAATGACATAAATCCCCGCTTCCGGAGCCGTTTCCCATATGTCGACCGACGTGCATAACATTCCGATCAATCCGAATGAAAAATCCCATATTGATATAGATTCGGTGACCATCCGATTCGCCGGCGATTCCGGCGACGGCATGCAGATCACGGGCACCCAATTCACCGATGCCTCCGCCATCTTCGGCAACGATCTGGCCACCATGCCGGACTTTCCCGCCGAGATCCGCGCCCCCGCCGGCACCGTGGCGGGCGTGAGCGCCTACCAGATCCATTTCAGCTCCCAGGACATCAAGACCCCGGGCGACGACCTCAACGTGCTGGTGGCCATGAACGCCGCCGCCCTCAAAGCCAACATCGTCGATCTGGAAGAAGGCGGCATCCTGCTCATCGACGAGGCGGGATTCACCGAAAAGGACATCGAGAAAGCGGAGATGAAGAGCAATCCCCTCGAGGACGGCTCTCTCAACGGGTACCGGGTCATCAAGGCCAACATCACCGAGCTGACCATCAATGCGGTGAAGGAGACGGGCCTCAAGGGCAAATCCGCCGAGCTGTGCAAGAACTTCTTCACCCTGGGGATGATGTATTGGCTGTACGATCGGCCCTTGAACCACACCCTCAAGTGGCTGGAGGAGAAGTACGGGCCCAAGACCAAGTACAAGGAAAAGCCGGAGATCGCCGAATCCAACAAGCGCGCCCTGACGGCCGGGTACAACTTCGCCGATACGGTGGAGCTGTTCACTTCCCATTACCGGGTCAAGAAGGCGGCCCTGCCCAAGGGCAAGTACCGCAAGATCTCCGGCAACGAAGCCACCGTGTTCGGGCTGCTCACCGCCTCGCAGAAGTCCGGGCGGCCCCTGTTCTACGGCAGCTATCCCATCACTCCCGCTTCGGACATCCTCCACGGCCTGTCCCGCCACAAGAACTTCGGCGTCATCACCTTCCAGGCGGAGGACGAAATCGCCGCCATCGCCTCGGCCATCGGTTCCGCCTACGCCGGCGGGCTCGGCGTCACGGCCACCTCCGGCCCCGGCATCTGCCTCAAGCTGGAGGCCATGGGCCTGGGCGTCATGACGGAATTGCCGCTCATCATCGTGGACGTGCAGCGCGGCGGCCCCTCGACGGGCCTGCCCACCAAGACCGAGCAATCGGATCTGCTGATGGTCATGTTCGGGCGCAGCGGCGACAGCCCGCTCCCCGTGCTGGCCGCCAAGTCCCCGGGCGATTGCTTCAACATGGCGGTGGAAGCCGCCCGCATCGCCCTCAAGTACATGACGCCGGTGGTGCTCCTCAGCGACGGCTACATCGCCAACGGCGCGGAACCGTGGCTCATCCCCGACCAGAACGCCATCCCGGAAATGGAGACCAACCTGGCGGCGGCGGGGGAATCGTTCCTGGCCTATGCGCGGGACCCGATCACCAACGCCCGCAAATGGGCCATCCCCGGCACGCCCGGCCTGGAGCACCGCATCGGCGGCCTGGAGAAGGCGCGCAATACCGGAGCCGTGGCCTACGATCCCGAGAACCACCAGGGCATGACGAACGAGCGCCACGCCAAGATCGCCGGCATCGCCAACGACATCCCGCTCGCGGAAGTGACGGGGCACAAGGACGGGGACGCGCTGGTGGTCAGCTGGGGCGGCACCTTCGGCACGGTGTCCACCGCGGTGGAAGAATGCATCAAGGCCGGCCTCAAGCTGGGCCACGTGCACCTGACCCACCTGAACCCCTTCCCCAAGAACCTCGGCGAGATCCTGCACGGCTTCGATCGCATCATCGTTCCCGAACTGAACATGGGCCAGCTCAAGATGCTGCTCGGCGGCACGTTCGGCATTCAGATCCAGGGCATTTCCCAGGTACGGGGCAAGCCCTTCAAAGTTTCATACCTCGCCTCGGAATTGCATCGGATTTTGGAGACCCAGAAATGACCACGACCACGGCCGAACCGCTCACGCGCAAAGACTTCGCCTCCCCTACCGCCATCCGCTGGTGCCCGGGCTGCGGCGATTATTCCATCCTCACCACCATGCAGGGCATCCTGCCCACCTTGGGCATTCCCAAGGAGAACTTCGTGTTCGTGTCCGGCATCGGCTGCTCCAGCCGCTTTCCGTACTACATGAACACCTACGGGTTCCATACCATCCACGGCCGCGCCCCGGCGGTCTCGACGGGCGTGAAGCTCACCAACCCCGACCTCCAGGTCTGGGTCATCACCGGGGACGGGGACGCCCTCAGCATCGGCGGCAACCACTTCATCCACGCCCTGCGCCGCAACATGGACCTGAAGATCATCCTCTTCAACAACCGCATCTACGGCCTGACCAAGGGCCAGTACTCGCCCACCTCGGGCGTGGGCACCGTGAGCCCTTCCACGCCGTACGGATCGGTGGACCTTCCCCTTTCCCCCATCAGCATGGCCTTGGGCGCCGAAGCCGGCTTCGTGGCCCGCACTTCGGACAACGACGTGAAGCATATGGGCGAGGTCTTCGCCGCCGCCGCCGCCTACAAGGGCGCCGCCCTGGTGGAAGTCCTCCAGAACTGCGTCATCTTCGCGGACAAGATCCACGAGCCCTATTACGGCCGCGCCTCCCGCAACGACAACCTGCTATATCTGAAGCATGGGGAACCGCTGCGCTACGGCAAGGAGTTGGAGAAGGGCCTGACCCTGGAAAAGATGAGCATCAAAGCCCAGGTCAACCCGGCCGAAGGGGACGTGATCGTCCACGACGAAAAGGAAAGCTCGGGCGCCCTGGCGTTCTACCTGTCCCGCCTGGCCCATCCGGAATTCCCGGTGCCGGTGGGCGTGTTCCGCAACGTGGAGCGTCCCTCCTATTACGATGCCATGCGCGGACAGATCGACGCGGCGGCGGCCAAGAATCCCCCCAGCCTGGAAAAACTCTACAATTCGGGGAGCACCTGGACGGTGGAGTGATCCATTAATGGAAAAATCCCCCCGGGTAGCAATTCCCGGGACATCAGTCGTCTAAAGGCGGTCCTCAACGGGGCCGGGCGGCCCCAAGGGGGGCCGCTTTTCGTTTCCGGCGTCCCTGGGACCGCTTTGCGGCACCGGAAACAGGGCCGGAACCGGGAATACTGCCGTTTTCCCCGCCCGGTATGTAACTTTGGATTCGATTCACCCCAAAAAAGGGGTTTTGCATGGAAAAGAACGGTGCAGCCATCCTCCAGTTGGCCGGGGGACGCTCACAAATTGAAGCGGAATTCCCGCTCCACCGACAAAGACTTGGTGCCCAGGATAACCCTTTGAGTTCTCTTATCCTTAAAGCCGAGATCGGGAAGCCGGATATTTTCCAGTACCTGGAATACCGGATCTACCTGGCCGACTTCGTGGAGTGGAAACAAAGCGGCAATGCGCATTTTTCGAAACGGGCCTTTTCCCAGAAGTATTTCGGATCCACCGGCATCCTGTACGCCGTCATCCAGGGCGATCGGGATCTGGGACCGAA
This sequence comes from Fibrobacteria bacterium, assembly GCA_035275285.1. GTDB lineage: Bacteria > Fibrobacterota > Fibrobacteria > UBA11236 > UBA11236 > Chersky-265. The sequence goes on from DATENA010000026.1 coordinate 21,069, forward strand.
GCTGCGGGTGCGCTGCGCCGCCGCGCTGGCCCTCAGTGAAAAAGAAAACGAGTACTTCGATCTGCTCGTCCAGCACAACCAGGCCAGGCAAGACTTAGAGAGGAATTTCTTGTTCGAGAAGCTCTCCAGGTTCCGCAACTCCAAGCCTTGGGTGGTGGCGGAAAAACAATATAAATACTATGCGAAATGGTACTACGCAGTGGTATTCAGCTATTTCGGGCTGGACAAGAAGAAGTCTACTCCCAAGGAGATTGCCGCCGAGATATTCCCCCCCTTGACTGAAAAACAAGTGCAGGAAGCCATCGACCTGTTGATGGAATTGGAGCTGGTCAAAAAGTCGGACAGAGGCTATTTGCTGACCCGCAATCATCTGGTATCCGGTGGATTCAGCGGGGAAGTCGCCCTGGAATATAACCGCCAGATCCAAGGACTTACCATCGATCTGGCCAAAGATGATATCACCAGATTCAAAGCTTTCAGTACTCACGTGACAACGGTTTCCAACGAAAGTCTCAAAGCCATCCGGAATAAGTTCTCCGCCTTCCAGGCGGAAATGAAAGACATAATCGCCAAAGACAAGGGAACGGATAAGGTATGCACGGTGGTGTTCCAAATTATCCCCAATACCCAATGAAGGGGAAAAGGTCCATGAAGAAGACTCTTTCAATCGGTTTGCTATTCCTGGCCGGGTGCCTGAAACCGGATCCGACCGGTCCCGGGCCATCCGGCGGCGACTCCGGAATCGTGGATGAAAATCTGCTGGCGGGAGCGACATCCAGCACAAATTGGCCTCCAGAGGATACGGGGCCCGATTCGCTAGTCATCAATGGCACTTCCGACTCAACCTTTGAACTCCACTTCTACGAAGTTCTAAACCCCAACCCTCGGGAGATAGCACCCATCAAATTGAGCGGAAAAGTTTCGCTTTACAAAGCCGGCAAGATTCCTGCCCTTGAAGAAGTGGGAGGGGTCAATGCGCACTTTTCAATTTCTGACAACTTTGTAATCAGCCAAGCGTTGTTGCAGTCTTTGACAGGTACCCTCCAGGATACGGCGTCCTTTTCCATTCTGGTCGAAGTCGGGAATAATCAATCGCTTATCACCGGGTTCACCTACTCTTCCAAGCTTAAAAGATTAATTAAATCGCCGTTTTCTGAAAATCCAACCCATTCCTACCTCATCACTCAACCCAATTATTATATACACGGGATTCCGGACTCCACGCTGATCAACTTGGGGTATTCGGTTCGAGGAAAATCCGAGTGGTGTTTCTATATTCCGGGCTCGCCATTTTTCTTCAAGGTAGCAGACAATGACACAGGAATCAGCATCGGGCCGCTCCCAATCGGAAAATACCCGATCCGGTTGCTGCGGGTTGTCGGTACTGATGGCGGGACGAGTCAAAACCGATTGGAAGTCCACGAAGTGAAAATCACAGATGGCTGGATCGATGCCACGCACCATTCCCCATACAAGGTAATCCAGCCCGGTCAAAAATTATTCAGCGTCGACTTGAAAACCTCCGTTTCGATTCGCTCCCAAAGTCCTTGAAGAAATGAATCCCAGGAGAAGTACATGATGATACGGAATATTCTGGCCTCATTGAGCATTGCCGTTCTGGCCATTGGTAACCCGCACGCATACCCCATCAGCATGGATATCGGGACTTTTTCCATCGACGATTACAGTGGGAACGGCGGAGGTATTGGGAATCTCGGATTCATGGTCGGCGCAGCCCAGAATTTCTTCTGGGCCGCGAACGCCATCCTCCCGGGTTATTCCTTGCTTGCTGCCCCGGGCACGGGTTCAGCGTCCCCCACCTTCGCCTTGGATGCCCGGAACACGCAGGTCACAATGTCCGCCATTACCAATACCAGCAGCGGCTATGGAAACAGGGAATATTGCGACTTCCTTTTCTATGGCGGCCACGGCTTGAACAGTTCTTTTTACCTGGGGGCTGGAGCCGGGTACGGACAAGTGCTGCCTGCTAACATTCCCTTGGGAACAGGGTATAACCGCTGGCTTCTCACCAACAGTTGCTCCATGTTCAACGGAGGAACGCCCGCTATCGTCTGGCAGCCCGCCTTCAAAGGCATCAAGGCCATGCTCGGCTTCAAGTCCTTCGCCTTCGACAACAATCTGAGCTGGGAGCTTTTTAACGAATTCTGGGTCAATTGGACCTATCGGGAACAAAGCCTGTTGAACTCCTTCTTCGACGCGCAAGCCAACTACGGCTACAAGCACCTCTACCCCGGCAAAGGCCTGGAACCCGGCTGCCTCTCCGCCGAGGTCCCCCCCATGCGCATCGATTATTGCCGGGAAGCGTTCAAGTACGTGAACCACGACTATACCGCGGCCACGGCCAATACCGGTTATTACTACTCCAAGGTCATCGGCTCGCCTCAATATTGAGCGCACCCCTTGGTCCCATCTTCAATCACGTGTGGAGTCCGGCATGAATAAAGCTGCATTGTTTTCGATCCTGGCGGTCTTCGCCTCACCCTTGTTCGCCGGCATTCCCGAGAAGCCCGCGAAGGCATTGGCGGCCGCGGCGGTGGATACCGCCAAGGCGTCCCTGGCCCAAAAGGCCGCTTCCGCGGCCGGTTCCTCCGGGATAGAAGTGGTTCCCGCCACGGCCGCCGCCCCGGTCGCGAAGGATACGGCGAAGCCCGCGCCCAAGGTCTCCGCCAAGGATTCCGCCGCCGCCCGCAACAAGGCCGTCAAGGACTCCGTCAACGCCCGCAGGAAGTTCGTCCGGGATTCCATCGCCGTCCGCGCCAAGGCCATCAAGGACTCGGCCGATGCCCGCAACAAGTTCGTGCGGGATTCCACCCTGGCCCGGCGCAAAGCGATCCGCGACTCCAGCGCGGCGCGAAACAGATTCGTGCGGGACTCCATCGCCACGGTCCAAAAGGCCAAGCAGGATTCCCTCGCCGCCGCCCGCAAGGCCGCCCATGAAGCCGCCCTGGCCCGCGCCAAGGCGGTACGGGACTCTTTGGCGCTGGCCAAGAAGACCAAGGACTCCCTGGCCGCGGCGCTCAAGGCCGCCAAGGCGGACTCGACCAAAGCGGCCATGGCCTTGGCCGCCGCCGTGAAACGGGCCAATGATTCCGTGGTGGCGGCGCGGAAGGCGGCCCATGCGGATTCGCTGAAAGCGGCCGCCTCCAGGCCCCGCATCGACAGCGTCTCCGTCAAACGGTACCGCATCATGAACCGTCCGCTGAACAAGGACCAGATGAAATTTTTCCAGGCCCAGTTCGGCATGAAGGACGCGGCCAAGCCGGAATCGACCGGGGTGAATTGGATCTGCCGCGACAAGAAGGGCGGAGTGCTGACCTACGAAGCGGGTTATTCCGACTTGGGATACGCCAATGAGACCGTGCCGATGCTGAGCGAAAAGGAGTACCTGCCGGATTCGCTCATCCGCACCAAGACCGATGTCTTGCTCAAGGGCCTGCTGAAGGGAAAGGCGGATCAGTATGTCTTCTCCAATTACGAAATCACCCTGGTGCAGAAGAAAGAGGGGGAGGGCAAGGCCGCCAAGGTCTATCCGCCCGTGCCCGCGTACTATTGCGGCCGGTACGTGCGCAAGCTCGATGAGCGCCTGGTGCTGGGCGATGCCTTCCAGGTCCGGGTGGGTTACGGCGAGGGCGGTGCGCCCCAGTTCTTCTCCTTCCGGGACCCGGCGCTGGCGGAAAGCGGCCCGATGAAAGCCCCTACCAAGGAGCGCATTCTGGACAGCCTGGGGCGTTGGACCAAATCCAGAACCCGGCCCCGGCGCATTTACTACCCCTACCATCCGGACAGCCTGCGCGTGCGGGACATCAAGCCAATCAAGGCCTTCGACAGCTACGTGGTGGCCCAGGAAAAGGCCACGGGAACGCAACCGGGCGCGGCCTACCTGATGCCCGCGGTAACCGTGCTCGCCGAGGTGACCGTGGCCCGCAGCGCCCGGAAATTGAGCCAGCCTCAGCCCGTCGAGCCGGTCCTCCTGCATTTCAATTTCCCCTGCCGTCCGGAATCCGGACTGTGCTGGCCCGATGGCAAGCAGGCCATGCAAAGCGCTCCTCCGACCGCTTCCGCGCCCGCCAAACCCTCCGCGCCGGGGAAGCCTTCCGCGCCCACTCCCAAGTAACGACGGCCCCGAACGGACCTGGAACCGGCCACGCGGAATTCGCGTGGCCTTTTCGATCCCGGCGCTTTCTTCGGTCGCGGCTCTTTCCGGATTACCCCCGGATTTCCCCATTATCCATTACTCGATCGGGCGAGTTGGGATCCCCTTCCCCGGTTCCTTCCCGCGCCCGCGGCTCCCGCGAATCCGCGCTCATCGACCAGGCCTTCATGGCGCTCACAGAATGGAGCGCTTTGTAAACCGGCGCCGGATAGGGCGACAACAATCCTGGATATTTTTTCCGTCGAAGGGCCATGAGTCCGGACAAGCGGAACGGACTCGGAAAGAAGGACAAAATGTCGGGACATGAAGAATTGCGGAACAGCTCCGATTGGCAGAACCAGCTCTACAACCGGTACCATCAGAAGGTATTCGGCATCTGCCTGTATTTCCTCAAGGACAGGGAGGAGGCCAAGGACGCCTCCCACGATGTCTTCATCAAGGCCTTCAAGGCCTGGAAGGACTTCGAATGGAAATGCGATCCGCTCACCTGGATCGGCGCCATCGCCAAGCACGATTGCTTCAGCCGCCGGCAGCGCTTCCGTAAGCAGCTCGACCGCCGGGCGCGATTGGCCATGGAGGAGGAGACCCTGCAGAATTGCGAGCCGGAAGAGGACCTGCTGCTGCACCGCATGCGCCTGGAGAAGCTGATGCCGGCCGTGCGCGGCAAACTGAAGGAAATCCTGCGCCTGAGCCTGGAACAGGGCCTGAACCACCGGGAAATCGCCGTCCGCATGGGGGTGTCCCGGGTGGCCATCACCCGCCGTCTGACCCGCTTCAAGAAGGAACTGCAGGGCGTGGACCAGGTCCGCGACCTGGCCTTCGCCCGCGCGCAGCCGCGGCCCAAACCGCGCATACGCCGGGAAGTCTTCGCGCCCTCGCCGTCCCCCGCCCTGGCCGCAACGGCCGGGATCGCCGGCCTCACCGTCCTGGAAGGCACGGGGGCGGAATCGCAAAGGCATCTCATCGCCGCCTAGCGGGAACCGGGAGGCGGCGGAGGCGGGCCGGCCCGCCTTTATTAGTTTTCCTGCGGAACCCCAGAGGCCCGCATTCCCATGGCACATCCCGGCATCCTTTCCCACCCCTTTCCCATGCTCTTGTGCCAATTGGCCGTGGTCGTCGCCGCGGCGGGCCTATGCGGCAAGCTGTCCCGGCGCCTGGGCCAGCCTTCGGTCATCGGGGAAATGGCC
>DATENA010000027.1:0-9966 GCA_035275285.1 Fibrobacteria bacterium
GGATGAAGAATTTCTGGACCTTGGAGACCTATCACCTGGAAAAGGAGTTCGGGTATTTCTCCAACTCGATCAAGTACGACGGTTCCCGTTTCCCGTTCAAATCGGGCAGCCTGGACATCGTCTTCCACACCGAGGTCCTGGAGCACGTTTTCGAGACCGGCGCCTTTCTGGGCGAATGCGCCCGCGTGCTGAAACGCGGCGGGTCCATGTTCTTCACCGTCCCCTTTTCCGCGCGTTTCCATTACCAGCCTCACGATTATTGGCGGTTCACCCCTTCTTCCCTGCGGGAGCTGTGCGGGGCCCACGGGCTGGCGATCGCGTCCATCTCCGCCCGGGGGGATGCCCTGACGGTGATCCTGAACAAGGTCATGGTCTTCGCCCTGGGGGTGGTGCTGGGCGGATGGGGCCGGAACCCGTTCCGTTGGGCCGCGAACCTGGCGCTGATCCCCCTGGCGGCCGTCCTGCTTCCCGCGCTGGCGCTCCTGGGCCAGGTATTGCTGAAAACCCGTTGGATCCACAACACGGACGATTGCCTGGGATTCACGGTGATATGCGTCAAAAACGGATGATCGCCGCGCGATAGCCCTGGATCCCCGCCGGGGCAGGGGGTACAATCTGGAAGCCCTGTATCCGGGGCCAGCGTTTGTCCGGAAACCATCGGGTCAACAGGCGGAACATGGAAGCACCCTCACCTTTCCCACGCGTCACGCCTACGGCCATTCGCCGGAACGTCCTGGAACAGGCCAAGCGCGCCAACGTGGGGCATATCGGCTCCGCCCTGTCCGTGGCCGACATCATGGCGGTCCTGTTCTCGGGCCGGCTGGACCGGGCCGGATCCGGTGCGGGACCCGGGGCGCGGGACCGGTTCGTGCTCTCCAAGGGCCATGCGGCGCTGGCGCTGTATGCGGCCCTGCACCTCCAGGGGCGCATCGACAAGGCCGTCTTGGATACCTATTGCGGCAACGGCAGCCATCTGGGAGTCCACCCCGAAAAGGGCCTGCCGGGGATCGATTTCTCCACGGGGTCCCTGGGCCAGGGCCTGAGCATGGGCGCGGGCGCGGCCCTGGCGATGAAGCTGAAAGGCGCGCCCGGCCGGGTGCGGGTCCTGATGAGCGATGCCGAACTCAACGAAGGGTCCACCTGGGAGGCCGCCATGTTCGCCGCCCACCGCAAGCTCGGCAACCTGGACCTGATCCTGGACCTGAACGGGCAACAAGCCTTGGGGCATACGCGGGACGTGCTGGACCTGGACCCCCTGCGGCCCCGCTGGGAGGCTTTCGGCTGGGACGTGCGGGAGGCGGACGGCCACGATGCCGTTTCCATGCAACGGCACCTGGAGTCGATGGCGGAGGATCCGCATCAGCCCAGCATCCTCATCGCCCGCACGGTTTGCGGCAAGGGCGTGAGCTTCATGGAAAGCCAGGTCAAGTGGCATTACTGGCCCATGTCCGACGCCCAATATGCCGAGGCCCTGGCGGAACTGGAGCGGGCGGCGTGAGAAAGGCGTTGATCCGGACCCTGGTGGAGCTGGCCGAGCGCGATCCCCGCGTCCTGTTCCTGACCGCGGACCTGGGATACACCGTGGTGGAGCCCTTCGCCGATCGCTTCCCCGATCGCTTCTTCAACGTGGGTGTGGCCGAGCAGAACATGCTGGGCCTGGCCACGGGGCTGGCCGAGGGCGGCTTCATCCCTTATGTCTATTCCATCGCCACCTTCTCCGCCCTGCGCCCGTACGAGTTCATCCGCAACGGCCCGGTGTTGCAGAAGCTCCCCGTGCGCATCATCGGGGTGGGGGGCGGCTTCGAATACGCCCCCGCCGGACCCACCCATTACGCCCTCGAGGACGTGGGCGTCCTGCGGATGCTCCCCGGCCTCCACGTGATCGCGCCCGCCGATTTCCGGCAATGCCGTTCCGCCCTCCTGTCCCTCCATGACGCCCCCGGCCCGGCCTATTTCCGCCTGGGCAAGGACGATGCCTGCGAACTGCCCGGCCTGGAAGGCCGCTTCGAGCCCGGCCGCGCCCAGGTGGTGCGACAAGGCAAGGACATGCTGTTCATCGCCATGGGCCCCTCCGCGGTCCCGTGCGTCAAGGCCGCGGAATCCCTGGCCGCGCTCGGGATCGAAAGCACCGTGATGGTGGTCGCCTCCATGAGCCCGCCCCCGGTCGCGGACCTGGTGTCCATGCTGTCCGGCTTCCCCGCGGCCATCACCGTCGAGGCCCATTATGCCGTGGGCGGCCTGGGATCCCTGGTCTGCGAAACCGTCGCCGAGCACAATCTCAATTGCAAGATCACCCGCCGCGGCGTCACCGGCAGCCCCGCCGGCCTGCAGGGCGACCAGGACTTCATGAACCGGCTGCATGGCCTGTCGGCCGAGCAACTGGCCGAAACCGCCCTCAAGATCCATGGGGAATCCCGTTCCCCCCGGGCCGGCACGGGTCCCTGGGCTCCGGCCGGGGATTGGGGCCCGGTCCCGGATCCCCAAGCGCCCCGGAAAGAATCCGGCCGTGCGCGGTCCGGCGCTTCCGGAGCGCTTCAGAACCCTCCCTGAAGGGGCCGTCCATCCTTCCCATCCTGCCCCTGATATTCACCGCGTTCTACCTGGCGTTCCGCGCCCTGGCCCCTTGGCTGCACGGGATGGGATCGATCCCGGATCCGGAGGCGATCACGCCTTGGGCCCGGATCTACGCCGGAGATCACGACGGCGCCGAACTGCAAGGGATGACGGCGCTGTTCGCCGCTTACATGGGGGTGGTTTTCTTCGCCGCCTTCCATCCCAAGCCTCGCCGCGGAAAGGCCTGGACGCTCGCGGCGGCGGCCGGTTGCCTGGGGGCGATCGGCATCGTCCTCGCCACCCGCTCGTGGTCCTTCACGGCCCTGCCCCTGCGTTGCTGGAAAATCCACCTGGCCTTGGCCTCCGGGCTGGGCCTGGCGGCCCTGGCCATCCGGTTCCTGGCCGCCCGCCAAGGCCGGTCCGCCCTGCCATCCGGGCCGTCCGCCTCTTCCGCCTCTTCCGCCGCGGTTTTTTTCTCCGCGGTTTTCTGGACGGGACTGGCCGGGTTCATCCTGGCGTGCAGTCCGCCGCCCTCGCTCCATGACTACGGATTCTTCCTGGGCCCGGCCAACAAGATCCTGCACGGGGAGGCGTGGGGAAGCTTCTACCAGCAATACGGCCTGGGGGAGACCCTGCTCTTCGCCGGCATGATGAAACTGGGATTCCCCTTGTCCTGGATGCAGGCGGCGCTCGGCCTCATCCTCGCCTTCTGGATCCATCTCTATCATCGTCTGGCCCGCCGGCTCTTGGCGGACCGCGTCCTGGTCCTGCTCTTCCTGGCGGCCCTCATCGTCGTGCGGGTCCTGGCTTCCCGGTATTGCCCGTTCGGGGAGCCCCAGGCATCGGCCCTGCGCATGGACCTCTGGGTCCCGGCCCTGCTGGCCTGGGCCCGCTTCGGCTTCGCCTCGCCCTGGACGGCCCTGGCCTTCGGCGGCCTCTACCTGGCGGACAACCTGTTCGGCATGTTGTTCTGCGGCTTGTACGTCGCCGCGCTCCTGCTGGCCCTGCTCCGCAAGCATCCGGTCCTGGCGGGCCGGAAGCCCCGGGAGATCGCCTCGCTTTTCCTGCCGGCCGCCTTGGCCTGCGGGTTCCAGGTGTTGGTCTACGGATCGCCGGTTTCCCCGGCCGGGCGCCATTACCAGCATCTGAACATCGGCTTCCTTCCCATCGACCCGCATTCCCTGTTCTGGCCCGTGGCCCTGCTGCTGGGATTTTCCGCCTTCGCCATCGCCCCCGGCCGCAGGCCCTTGCACCTGGCCTTGTTCCCGGTGGCCGCCGTGCAACTCATCTATTTCTTCGGCCGCTCCCACGAGAACAGCCTGATGGCGATATCGGGCGCGTTCCTCCTGGTTTTTTTCCTGGCCCTCGATCGCGTCGCCGCCGTCCCGCGCCGGGCGCGTCCGGCCTATGGCCTCGCCGCCCTGCTGATCGCCGCCTCCGCGTTCCTGTTCGAAGAAGGAATCTGGAGCCGCGTCTCCCAGGCGGGGCGCAACCTCTCCGCGCGCACCCTGGCTCTCCGCGCCCCGGAGGAGATCCGCGCCGACGGCTATCCGGACTGGCCCGGGATCTTCCCGCATCGGAACCTCGTCTTCGTGAGCCCCGACGACGCGTATCTGTATTACCGCTTCCGCCTGCCCACGCCGGGCTATTGGACGCCCCTGCCCGGACGCATCGACCTGGACGGGACCGCGTGCTATTTGCGGGACCGGATCCTGGCGGGCGACGTCGCCTTGGTGCTGGGATGGGAACCGGCGGATCTGGCCGCCCTGGGATCCGGGGCCCGGCTCCGCGAGTCCGGGTGGACCCTGGTCCCCTCCCGGGAAAACGGGTACGATGTGCTGGCCTTGCTGGCGTTATCGCGCTGATCACGCCTTGCGGGCCACGATGCCCATGTTGCCCACGCTCAGCCCCAACCTGAGTTTGTCCAGGCCCAGCGCCTTGAAGACCGCGTTGACCTGCTTGCGGAAGGGGATGGGCGCATGCGTGGTCCAGTACTCCATGGGATAGGAGTTCTTCAGCGGAAAGGCTTTCAAGGTCCGGAATCCCGCTTTCTCCACCGCCATGGCCAGGGTCCGCGGGTTGAACAGGTAGATGTGCTCCACGTCGATGATGGGGGATTTCTCCCCGAACAGCTTGGCCTGCAGCCCGTCCGCGTTGTGCACGATGGCGTAGAGCAGGCCGCCGGGCCTGAGCTTGGCATGGCACGTGCGCAGCATGTCGATGGGATCGCTCAGGTGGTCCAGGGTCTGGAAACAGCAGATCAAATCGAAGCTGGCGTCCGGATAGACCTTGTCCGTGAAGAAGCCGGTGTGGATCCCCTCGCGCACGGAGGGAGCGGCCATCTCCCGGGCCTCCACGCTGGGCTCGCAGCCGTGCACTTCCCGGAAACCCCGGGCCCGCAGTTCCTCCAGGAAGAACCCGCTGCTGCAGCCTATTTCCAGGGCCTTGTCCCGGGACAGGGACGGGGAGAACTCCCGGAGCGGCCGCCAATAATCCCTGCGGATGATGTCGGCGTAGGCGCTGAAGGTGACCTTGCTGCCGGCGTACAGCTTTTCCAGGATCGCATCGGGCAGGATCTCCCGGGAGAACAGCAGGCCGGTATTTGCGCAGCGCACCATCCTGTAATGGTAATGCTCCGTGACCCGCCGCGCGGAGAACACCTCCGGGTTCAGATCCTCGTCCCGGAAGTTCCTGGGGTATACCTCCCGCAGGCAGGCATCGTCGCCGCAGAACAGGCAGGGCTTGGTGAGGTATTCGATCATGGCGCGGCATCCTTGCGGCGGAACACGTACAGCCCCTTCTCCGCGTATTGGACGGTCCAGGCCGGGTCCGCCGCCAGGCTGTCCGCGCTGCGGGCGCGCTGCCCGGAGGTGAATTGCCAGAAGGGGACCACGGTGTCGATGACGGCGTATTCGAAATGGGCCAGCGGTTTTTTCCGGTACCCCCAACTGGCCATTTCCGCGCGGGCGGCGAAGCGCGCCAGCAAGGGGCCGTTGACCACCACGGGCGCGTCGAGGGGGATCGAAGCGCTGAGGCGATCCACCTCGCGCGCGCGCTCCAGGTTGCCCATGGGGATGGAGAACGCTTCCCGCCACAAGGGGTAACTCAGCAGGGACAGCACCGCGCAGGCGGCCAGGATGCGCCCGTCCTGGGGCCGGGCCGCGAGCCGATCCGGGTCCAGGACCAGGCCCGCCGCGCACAGGAAGGCGGTGGGGAAGGCGTAGTTGGGCCACATCACCGTGAAAAGCGGGTCCGGGAAGGCGGCGTAAAAGGCCATCAGGGGCAGGGGAAGCAGCAGGTAGCGCTTGGGGAAAACGCGCATCAAGGGGAGGAAGGGCAGGGAAGCGTGCAGGAGGTAGAACAGGTTCCGCGGGCGCAGCCACGAGTCCAGGATCTGGGCGGGGGAGGTGGGCATGAAAAAGGAGAGCAGATTGCCTTCCGGGGCGAAGCGCGGCATCACCAGGAACCAGTATACGGCCATTTGCGCGCAGCAAAGGAGGCCGGGGAGGAGGATCCATTTCCAGGAACGCCTTTCCGCCAGGGCCACCAGCAGGATGCCGCCCACGGCGAGGGTGAAGACTTCCTTGCTGTAGGCCAAAAAGGCGGTGCAGAAGAGGAAAAAGGCCAGGTTTTCCTTCCGGTAGGCCCGCAACGCCAGCACCAGGACGGGCGCGGCCAGGATTTCCGGATGGAACCCGAAGAAGAATTGCGAGGCCACCTGGGGCGCGAGCAGGATGGCCAGGGCTCCCCATGCGGCCGCATCCCGCGGGGTCCGCAGATCGCGGACGGCCAGCAGGGAAGCGGCGATCAGGCAGGCGCCCTGGCCCATTTTGATCCCCAGCTCCCCTCCCAGCCAATGCAACGGAATCCACAGCAAAGCCGTATAGGCCGAATGGATCCCGAACATGTTATTGCCGTCGATGGAGTAGCGGAAATTGCCGTGGCGGATGTTCCACAGGCCCGCGGAGTAGGAAGCCTGGTCCATGTCCCCCAGATCGCGCAATTGCAGGAATTGCCAGGCTCCCAGGGCCGGCAGCGCGACGGCCGCGAGGATCAGGGCCGCCTTTCCCAAGGGAAGGCCGTCCCGATGCGGGCCGCGGAATCGGCCTTGCAGGAACAGGTGGAAGGCGATCAGGACCATGGCGCCGCCGGCGCCATAGGCGGGCGAGCGATACCGGATCAGGAAATAGAGGAAGCCGGCCGCGGGCGCCAGGTAGATGGAGCGGGGGATCGCGCCGGGAAAGCCGGCCGCGCCGGCGGAAGGGTTGAGCGGCACCCCCCATTATTCATTTCCGGTAAACTTGCCTTCAAGCCCATTAACGCGGGATAATCAAGGATAAAGACCCCGAACCGGGCCGGATTTACGCATTTTTCTAACCCTGGCGGTTTTCGCCGAAGGGAGTCCCGGTCCATGCCGGAATCGTTCGAATACGACGTTTGCATCATCGGCGGGGCCGGCCACGTGGGCCTGCCGCTTTCGATCGCGTTCGCGGACCGAGGCAGGAAAACCGTCATCCAGGACATCAATGAAAGCGTTTTCTCCCTGATAAGGGCCGGCAAAATGCCCTTCCTGGACAAAGGCGCGGAACCGGTGCTCGCCCGCGTCATCGGCAAGACCCTGTTCGCCACCACCGATGCGGCGGTGGCGGGCAAGTCCAGGTTCGTCATCGTCGCGATCGGCACGCCCGTGGACGGCCATCTCAATCCGGAGTTGCGCACCCTCAACCGGCTCTGCGAGGAGTTGGGCCCCCACCTCCGCGCCGGGCAGGTGGTGATCCTGCGCAGCACCCTGTATCCCGGCACCTCCGAGCGCATCCGCGGCACCCTCAAAGCGTTCAACGCCGGCGTGGAAGTGTGCTTCTGCCCGGAACGCATCGCCCAAGGCAAGGCCCTGGAGGAACTGCACTCCCTCCCGCAAATCGTCTCCGGCTTCGCGCCGGAAGCGGTGGAAAAGGTCTCCGGACTGTTCCGGCTGCTGACCGGGGACATCGTCACCCTGACGCCCCTGGAAGCGGAGCTGACCAAGCTGTTCACCAATTCCTACCGCTACATCCAGTTCGCCATCGCCAACCAGTTCTACATGATCGCGGGCGACTACGCGGTGGATTTCCACCGCATCTACGAGGCCATGACCCACAATTACCCGCGCCTGGCCGATTTCCCCCGGCCCGGCTTCGCGTCCGGGCCCTGCCTGTTCAAGGACACCATGCAATTGTCCGCTTTCACCAACAACAAGTTCTTCCTGGGCCACGGAGCCATGCTGATCAACGAAGGATTGCCCAACTTTCTGGTGGAGCAGACCAAGAAGCGCATGAATCTGCGCGGGAAAAAGGCCGGCATCCTGGGGATGGCCTTCAAGGCCGACAGCGACGACAAGCGGGATTCCCTCTCCTACAAGCTCCGCAAGGTGCTGGAGATGGAGGCGGGTTCGGTGCTGTGCTCGGACGCGTACATCCGCGAAGAAGGCTTCGTAGGGGAGGAAAGTTTGATAGCGGACAGCGACGTGATCTTCATCGGGGCGCCGCATGCGCGCTACAAAGGGCTGGACTTCCTGGGCAAGCCCGTCGTGGACGTGTGGGACTTCCTGCCCTATCCCACCTTGCTCTCGGGTGAAGCATGAAGGCCCTGGTCACGGGCGCCAAGGGGTTCATCGCCGGGTACCTGATCCAGGATCTGCTCGAGCACGGCTGGGACGTGGTGGGGCTGGACAACGGTTCCAAGTACGGCCAGGTGGACAAGAGCTACGACCGCCATCCCCGCTACCGGTACGTGCAAGGCGACGCCAAGGACGTCCCCTTGCTGAAGCAACTGCTGGCGGATTGCGATCATTTCGTCGCCGGGGCCGCCATGATCGGCGGGATCTCCTATTTCCACGCCTATGCCTACGATCTGCTGGCCGAGAACGAGCGCATCACCTCCGGGGCCTTCGACGGCGCCATCTGGGCGCACAAGCAAGCGCGCCTGAAGAAGATCACGGTGATCTCCTCGTCCATGGTGTTCGAGAACGCGGTGAAGTTCCCCACGCCGGAGGGCCACCAGCAGGAATGCCCGCCCCCTTTTTCCACCTACGGCTTCCAGAAGCTGGCCACGGAGTATTTCGCCCTGGGCGCCTGGCGGCAATACCGGTTGCCCTTCACCATCCTGCGGCCCTTCAACTGCGTGGGCACGGGCGAAAAGCGCGCCTTGGGCGGCCACGAAGTGAAATCCGGGAACGTCTCCCTGGCCATGACCCACGTGGTGCCGGACCTGGTGCAGAAGGTGCTCAAGGGGCAGGATCCCCTGCGCCTGCTCGGCAGCGGGGAACAGGTGCGCCACTATACCTATGGCGGCGATCTGGCCAAGGGAATCCGCATGGCCATGGAGAGCGATAAGGCCCTGAACCAGGACTTCAACCTATCCACGGCCGCCTCCACCACGGTGATCGAGCTGGCCGCCATGGTCTGGAAGAAGATCAAAGGCGACAAGCCCTTCCGCTTCGAAAGCGACGAACCCTTCGCGCATGACGTGCGGATGCGCGTGCCCGACGTCCGCAAGGCCAAGGAAGTATTGGGCTACGAGGCCCTGACCCCGCTGAGCGAGGCCCTGGACGAAATCATCCCCTGGATCGAACGCCAGATGGAACTGGGCGGGATGTAATGGCGGGTGGAAACCCGATCCGGCCGGGCGGACCGGGGGCGGTGGAAATCATCATCCCGGTCTACAACGAAGGGGAGAACATCATCCGCACCCTGGAGGAGATCGAGGGCTCCATCAAGCATCCCCATGCCGTCACCGTGGTCTACGATTTCGACCAGGACGATACCCTGCCGCCCCTGCGCCGCTTCATGGCCGCCCGCTCCGGAACGCCGGACCGGACGGACATCCGCGCCCTGAAGAACGCCTACGGCCGCGGGGCGCTCAATGCCATCCGCACCGGATTCGAATCGGCCCGGCTGGAGTGGTGCCTGGTGTGCATGGGGGACCTCTCCGACGACATGACGGCGGTGGCGGCCATGCTCGCCAAAGCGGAGGAGGGCTGCGACGTGGTCTGCGGTTCCCGCTACATGGCGGGCGGCAGGCAGATCGGCGGACCGGTCTTCAAGGGCCTGCTTTCCCGCATCGCGGGCGTCACCCTGCATCGCATCGCCGGGATCCCCACCCACGACGCCACCAACAGCTTCAAGCTCTACCGCCGCAGCCTGTTCGAGCGCATCCGCATCGAAAGCCGGGGCGGTTTCGAGATCGGCATGGAAATCGTGATCAAGGCGCATCTTCTGGGATGCAAGATCGGGGAGGTGCCTTCCACCTGGCGCGATCGCTCCGGCGGCGCATCCAAGTTCAAGCTCTTCGCCTGGCTGCCGCATTACCTGCATTGGTATTTCCTGGCCTTCCGGGGCCGCTTCCAGGGCGCGGCCGCGCGCGCACGGGCCGCCC
>DATENA010000028.1:0-5028 GCA_035275285.1 Fibrobacteria bacterium
TCGGGGCCGGCTGCGGCGCGGGCTTGGGCGCGGGCGGCGGCGGCGGCGGAGTGGGCGGCACTTTCTTCAGCACGGCCTTCATGGGGATCTTCTTCCCGGCCTTGATGAGCGCGTCCTTCTCGATACGATCCTTTTCCGCGACGATCAGCGGCTTCACCTTGAGGAAGCTGGGCTGGTCGATCATGGCGGCCGAAGACTTCACGTCCACGCCCACGTCCTTCAGGAGCTTTACCAGCAAATCGCTGGAAATCTCGTAGGTTTTGGCGAGCGAGGAGACTCTTTTCTTGGTAACATCGGTCATAATTTCGTTTCCACTCTGGGCTCGCGCCCGGCGAATTCCAAGTTTGGCTCGTCGCTGGAGAGTTCGCTGCGCGAACTCCCCGCTCCTCGCTTTCACTATCCTACTGGCTCGTCGCTATGGAGCTTGCTGACGCGAACTCCACGCTTCCTCGCTTTCAAAATCTAGACTTCTCCCTCGGGCTTCTTCTTGGCGAAGAGGGATTCCAATTCCGAGAACTTGCTGGGCACGGCCGCCGCGGTGGGCACGGGTTCGCCGGCTCCGGGAATCTTGACGCCTTCGCGCGGCTTCAACAGGACTTCCTTCTCTTCCGGCGGCATATTGCCGAACTCGGTCTGGCCGTAAATGTCCAGTTCCTTGCCGATGAGCTTGGAGGCGAGGCGCACGTTCTGGCCACCCCGGCCGATGGCCTGGGACAGATCCTCGTCGCCAACGATCACGACCACGCGGCCGTCCCCGATGTCCGTGATCTGCTTGATGTTCGCGGGAGACAGGCCCCGGCGGATATAGGTGTTCATATCATCGCTCCAATGGATGATATCGATGCGCTCGTTGGAGAGCTCGCGGACGATGGCCTGGACGCGGTTGCCCTTCATGCCCACGCAGGCGCCCACGGGGTCGATGCGGTCGTCCTTGGTGGTCACGGCGATCTTGGCGCGGTAGCCCGGGTCCCGGGACACGGCCTTGATGGTCACGATGGCATCGTAGATTTCCGGGACTTCCAGCTCGAACAGCTTGGCCAGGAAATCCGGATGGGTGCGCGACAGCAGGATCTGCGGGCCCTTGGTGTTGGTGCTGACGTTGGCGATGTAAGCGCGGATGGTGTCGCCCTGGCGGTAGCGTTCCTTGCGGATCTGCTCCTTGAGGGGGATGATGCCTTCGGTCTTGCCCAGGTTGACCAGGATGTTGCCGCGGTCCACCTGCTGCACGGTGCCGGAGACCAGGGTCCCGATGCGGTGCTGGTAATCCTCGAAAATCTTGTCGCGTTCCGCGTCCCGGACCTTCTGGAGCAGGATCTGCTTGGCGCTCTGGATGGCGGCGCGGCCGAAGTTCTCGATGGGGATTTCCATTTCCAGGTAATCGCCCGCGGTGGCTTCCGAATTGTATTCCTCGGCCTCGCCCACCAGCATGTATTTCTCATCGTACGCGGCGACTTCTTCCGGGGTCAGGGCCGGGTCCACGTCCGGATAATCGTCCACCACGTTGACGCGCAGGAACACGTGGATTTCGCCCGAGTCCTTGTCGATTTCGGCTTCGATGTTCTTGGCCAGGTTCAGGTACTTCTTGGCCGCATTGATCAGGCTCTGCTGGAGCGTGGAGATCACGACCTCCGGGCCCAGATTCTTGGACTTGGCGATGAGGTTGAGGCTTTCAAAAATTTCGGCTGCCATCTATGACTCCAGTGCTCTTCTTAAGTAAGTCTCACATCCACCCGGGCCTGAACGATCAGATCCAAGGGGATGGAACGGGGCGTCCCGTCCGTATCCACGGTGATGGACGCCTCTCCGACGTCCGCCAGCTTTCCAACCACAAGCCTTTTGTTGCCCAGCCCTTCCACGGGTTCCCGCGTCGAGACGCGCACGAAGCGTCCCAGGTTGCGGCGGTAATCCTTGACGGTCTTGAAAGGCCGATCCAAACCGGGCGAGGAGACCTCGAGAATGTAATTCTCGTCCTGCATCACGTTGTCGGCGTCCAGGAGCGTCCCCAGGTCCCGGCTGACCCTGGCGCAATCGTCCACGTTCACGCCATCGCGCTTGCCGATATAGATGCGGAGCACGCGGCGCTTGCCGGCGCGGAAGATTTCCACGTCCACCAGCTCCAAGCCGTTCGACTCCGCGACCTTGGTCGCGAGCTGCGCGATGTTTTCGATCAAATCCAAGAATGGGCTCCTGCAACCAAAATAGCTAAAAGGCTCGATTCACTCGGGTGGGCTCCCCGCCCTCAATGCCTCGGAAATCTTAAAGAAGGAGGAAGTGGGAAACCACTACGAGGTGAAAAATTAAGTAAATTTTACATCGATCGGCAAGGTTTGCGGACCGAATTCCTGCGCGTGAAGCAGGTCACCGATATTGATAATATACGAATTCGGAAGGTTCTGGAGGAAATGGGCGCATGAAGCTGGTTCTAATCCTGATCGTGGGCCTGGGAGGCCTGTGGCTTTCCGTCAAGCAACTGCGCAAAAACATCGTCGAAATCCGTTCGAAGCCCAAAGGCGCCCACCGGATGGAAGACAAAGTGTTCAATTATCCGCTGATGTTCCTGTGGTTCGGGTATCTGATTGTGTTTTTCGGCGGACTGATAGTGAATAACCTGATTCTGAATTGAAAAACCTTGTAGGGCGACGGCAGTGTGGGCAGAGGGTGCCTGCGCTGTAGCGGCGTCCCGTCGGGGGTACAGGCTTATCCCCTGATTCCGCTGCTTCGCCCTTCGCAGTCGGGAGTTGAAGACGGGAAAAGAGCAGAAAACCCAAAGAAGCGCTTATTCGGCGCGCTCTTGGGTTTTCGCTCCCGACTCCCGACTCCCGACTCCCGACGTGGAGCTGCCACGAAGCTCCGCCTTCTCATTTTCCTTCACCCTCCCCCAAAACACCTCTTTTTCTTCCAACCCCAACTCCGCGAACACCTTCCCCTCCGCCTTCGCCAACCCTTCCATCTTTTCATAGCGGTCCACGAACTTCCGGTTCGCCCGCGCCAGGGCTTTTTCCGGGTCCAGCTTGAAAAAGCGGCCCAGATTGACCGCGGCGAAGAGCAGGTCGCCGAATTCGCTTTCCAGGCGATCGGCGTCCGGCTTGCCTTCCGGAACCTCGGCTTCGGCGCGGAACTCTTCCAATTCCTCCCGGATCTTGTCCACGGGGCCTTTGTAATCCGGCCAGTCGAAACCGGCTTGCCCCGCCCTTTTCTGGAGCTTTTCCGCCTTCAGCAGGGCGGGGAGATGCCGCGGCATGCGGCCCAGGCCGCTTTCGGGTGGTTCGCCTCCGGAGGCTTCCCGGGCTTTCTCCGCCTTTTCCGCCTTCTTCAACTCGTCCCATTTCCGTTCCACCGATTCCGCGGTGTCGAGCTTCAGCGCGCCGAAAACGTGGGGATGGCGGCGGACCAATTTCTCGGAGATGCCGTGCACCACCTCGCCGAAATCGAAGTCCCCGGTCTCTTGGGCCAATTGGGCGTGGAAGACCACCTGGAGCAGGACATCGCCCAGCTCTTCTTTCATATTGGCCCGATCGGCGTTTTCCACCGCGTCGATGAACTCGTAGGATTCCTCGATGAGGTAGTTGAGCAGGCTGTGATGGGTTTGCTTCTTGTCCCAGGGGCATCCGTCCGGGGCGCGGAGCTTGGCCATGATGTCGAGCAGATCGGGGAGTGTATAGCGCTTCATTCCGGTACCTCTTCCCGAAAAATGCAAAAATTCGCTGAAAAAGCCGCCCGGCAATCCCTTTAAAAGCACCCTTGATAACCTGTACAAATGTGCAGTATATTTGGAGGATGGAAACGAATTGGGATGGAGGGGATCTGCCTCCGCAAGAACTCAGGAGCATGCTGGCCTTGTCCATGGCGCAAGGCATCGGCCCGGCCACCTTCCGCAGGCTGATGGAGGTCTTCGGCTCCGCGGAAGGCGTTTTCGGGGCGGCGGCGGCGGAATTGACCGCGGTATGCCCCCAGCTCAGGCCGGAAAGCCTGGAGGCCATCCTGGCGGGGCCCAACCTCCGGGCGGTCCGGTTCCAGGAGGAAACCTGCCAACGCCTCAAGGTGCGCATCGTATCCGAGCGCTCGTCCGCCTATCCCGCCCCCTTGCGGTCCCTGCCCCAGCCTCCGCCTTTCCTGTTCATGGCGGGCGCATGGCGTCCGGAAGACGCCAAGGCCCTGGCCGTGGTGGGCACCCGGTATCCTTCCAGTTACGGGGTGCGGATGGCGCGGGAGCTGAGCACGGGCATGTCCGAGGCCGGGTTCACGGTGGTCTCGGGCCTGGCGCGGGGCATAGACACCCTGGCCCATCAGGCCGCGCTGGACGCGCATGCGCGCACGGTGGCGGTGCTGGGTTCGGGATTGGATTGGATCTATCCTCCGGAGAACGTTTCCCTGGCCCGGCGCATCGCCAAGCTGGGCTGCGTCGTTTCCGAGTTCCCCATGGGCATGGCGCCCCATGCCAGCCACTTCCCCCGGCGCAACCGCCTCATCAGCGCGCTGTCCCTGGGCACCCTGGTGGTGGAAGCCGGCAACGATAGCGGCGCCCTCATCACGGCGGACTATGCCCTGGACCAGGGCCGGGAAGTGTTCGCCGTGCCCGGAGCGGTGCATCAGCCGGGCAGCCAGGGCACCCATAAGCTGATCCAGGACGGAGCCCATCTGGTGGAGCGCGCGGAAGACATCGTGCGCCTGTTGCAGGGCACCAGCCAGGCGGTGCCGGCGCGGCGGTTCGCCCTGAGCTGCCTCGGAGGCGGCGAACCCGGGAACGAGGCGTTCCCGGCGGGCATTGCGCCCGGAGCGGATCCGTCCCCGGCCGGCCCGGCCTCCGGGCGGCGGGAATGCGACGGTGTTCCGGGAGATCCGGTGCTTCCTCTCCTCCTGGCAAAAGCCCCGGAACGCGGAACCTCCGGAGCGGGCAAATGGACCCCGGTGCGGGAAGGCGCCGCGCCCACGGCGTTGGAGTCCGCCGCGGCGGATCTCGATGAGGAGTCCCGTTCCCTGTTGAGCCTGATCGGGCGCGAGGCCATCACCCTGGACGCCATCGCCGAG
>DATENA010000029.1:0-9353 GCA_035275285.1 Fibrobacteria bacterium
GGGGTCCGGGGCGCATCTGCGGAGGCACAAAGCGGGGCCGTTAAGCGTGGTGCAGGGGCGCGTCGCGGGAATACACGTAACGCCTAAGCGCATCAGCGCCCCAAACCTACGTTGACGGGGAATCGAAAGCTTAAAAGGCCGGAAGCCCGCGTGGGGAGGACAGCGACTGCCGTAGCAGTCCTAAGCCCCGGCCCTCTTCTATTCTTAGCGCCCGCAAACCGCCCCTGCGTGGGTTCCGTTGGGGGGGTGGCTGCGGGTGCGGGGGCGAATCGGCGGAGGCGCGAAGCGTCGCCGTTAAGCAGGGCGCGGGGACGCGGCATGCGAATACAAGTGGAATCCAGGAGAATCCGCGGCCCAAGCCGGCGGCAACGGGGACTCGCCGCTTAACGAGCGGAAGGCCTCAGGGGTTCGCAAGCGAGCGCTGGAGCCGTCTGAGCCCCCGCACCCGCAGCCACCCCCCCATGCACCGCGCGCTACATATCCTGCCAGAACCGGAAATGGCTCGTCTCGATATCATGCAGACCAGGCATCGGGAAGAACTTGTACTTGTCCTGCGACGCGAACATGAACCCGTGCCGGATCATCTTGAAGGAAATCTGATCCAGCGGGCAGAACAGCGCCAGGCCCTTGGTCTTCTTCTCCGGCTTGATCTTCATCTGCAGGATGGCGTCGCGCAGCTTGGAGGGATGCAGGAACGGGAACGGCGCCTGCATGAAAGGGTTCTTCTCGAAATTGGCGATGAACTCGTCCACGTTCAGGTCTATCTGGGAATAGAACAGCTTGGGGCAGCCCTTGGAGTTGCCGGGCTGGGTGATGAACTTGCCGAATTCGGGCATGTCGTAGGGGCTGATCACCAGCATGGAGAGAGGCGCTATCTCGGCGAAGGTGCGCAAAAACCCCTGCTGGTGGACCTTGTCGTATTCCTTCGGCTTCAGCTCCAGCACGTGGGCTTCCGAGGTCGAGATGTACAGGCTCTTGATGCAGTCGAAATCCATGTGCTCCATCACGCGGTAGGAGCAGATGAACTTGGTGTGCTTGGGCGATCCGTCCTCGTGGGGGATCAGCCGCTCCAATCCGCCCTCGATGTCGAAGTAGGGATTGCGGAAGCCGATGTCGATGTCCGCGAAGACGAGTTTGCCGGAATAGTGCCGGATGGATCCGATCAGGTAATGCCGCGCGAAGGCCTCCGGGGCCAATTGCGACGCCACCAGCGCCTGGTTCGGATAGAGGATCTGGTAAAGACGGTTTTCATAGTGCATGATCAGAGGCCCCAGAAGAGTTTCAGCATGGGAGCGATGACCACCGACATCACGCCCATCAACTTGATCAGGATGTTCAAGGAAGGGCCGGCGGTGTCCTTGAAGGGATCGCCCACCGTATCTCCCACCACCGAGGCTTTATGGGCATCCGAGCCCTTGCCCCCGCCGACTCCGCTTTCGATGGTCTTCTTGGCGTTGTCCCAGGCGCCGCCGGTGTTGGACATGAATATAGCTAAAGCCACTCCCGATGCCGTGACGCCCGCCAGGAATCCCATCAGCATCTGCACCCCGCCCAGGAACCCCACCGTGGCCGGGGACAGGATGGCCAGCAGGCCGGGCAGGATCATCTCTTTCAGGGCCGCCGTGGTGCTGATGTCCACGCAGCGGGAATAATCCGGCTCGGCGGTGCCCTTCATCAGCCCGGGAATGGTCCGGAACTGGCGGCGCACCTCCTCCACCATGGCGAAGGCCGCGCGGCCCACCGACATCATGCACATGGAGGAGAAGAGATAGGGCACCATGCCGCCCAGCAGCAGGCCCACCAGCACCTTGGGGTCGGTGATCTCGATGACGTCGATGCCCACCTCCTCCTTGACCGCCGCGAACAGGACCACGGAGGTGAGGGCGGCGGAGCCGATGGCGAACCCCTTGCCGATGGCGGCGGTGGTGTTGCCCACGGCGTCCAGCTTGTCGGTGGTGGCGCGCACGTGGGGGGGCAGCTCCGCCATTTCCGCCAGGCCGCCGGCATTGTCCGCGACCGGGCCGAACGCATCGACGGCGAGCTGGATGCCCAGGGTGAGCTGCAGGCCCACGGTGGCGATGGCGACGCCGAAGAGGCCGGCCAGGTTGTAGCTCAGGAGGATGGCGGCGCCCATGGTGATGACGGGCAGGGCGGTGGAAATCATGCCCACGCCCATGCCGGTGATGAGGGTGGTGGCCGGCCCGGTTTCGCAGGCCTTGACGATGGCGTTGACGGGAGCCTTGTTGGTGCCCGTGAAGTATTCCGTAAGCATGCCTATCAGCGTGCCGGCGGTGACGCCGACCACGGTGCACCAGAAAAGCTGGTTGGCATTGGCGCCGCCGTTGAAGGTATGGCCGCTCAGGGCGCCGTAGAAGATGGGGTAGCTGAACAGGGCCGCCAGCACGGAGGCGATAAGGGAACCTTTGTTGAGGGCGCCTTGCGGGGAGCCGCCTTCCTTGACCCGCACGAACTGGATGCCGATGGCGGACGCCACCGCGCCGCCGGCGGCGAGCACCAGGGGCAGCAGGGCCAGGCGGAGCTTGATGACGTCGTCCGTATCGGCGGCGAGCCCCAGGATCATGCAGCCCAGCACGGAGGCCACGAAGGATTCGTACAGATCCGCGCCCATGCCGGCCACGTCTCCCACGTTGTCTCCCACGTTGTCCGCGATGGTGGCGGGGTTGCGGGGATCGTCCTCGGGGATGCCCGCTTCCACCTTGCCCACCAGGTCCGCGCCCACGTCGGCGGCCTTGGTGTAGATGCCGCCCCCCACGCGCGCGAACAGGGCGATGCAGGAGGCCCCCAGGGCGAATCCGGAAAGGATGGGCAGGATCTGGTGATCGAAGTTGAAGGGATCGCGGCCGAAGAAATGGATGGTCGCGTACATGATGCCGGTGATGCCGCACAGGGCCAGGCCCACCACGCTCATCCCCATCACCGACCCGCCCGCGAAGGAGACCTTCAAAGCCAGGTTGAGGCTTTTCGCGGCCGCCTCGGTGGTGCGCATGTTGGCCTGGGTGGCGATCTTCATGCCGAAGAAACCGGAAAGGGCGGAACACATCGCTCCGAAAGCGAACGTGACGGCTTCCCAGCGCAGCACGCCTTTGTTGCCCAGGAAAAGGAAGGCCGCCGCCGCCATCACGAAGGGGACCAGGACCTTGTATTCGCGGAACAGGAAGGCCATGGCGCCTTTGGCCACGTAACCGCCGATTTTCTTCAGCTTCTCGTTCTCCACCGGCAGGGACAGGATCCACCTGGATTTGTAGAACGCGAAAACCAGCGCAAAAATGCCGCCCAACATGCCGAGAGCAAGAGGCAACTCTATATCGAGATCCATTGTGCCTTTCCGGTAAACAACCTGATTTTCAGATAAATATAGCCCCCTGGGTTTGGGGGGGTTGATTTTTTTTATGATCTTAAATTTTTTCGGCCTTTCCTTACAAGTCCCTTTTGCCCCATTATTGAATGACTTAGGTGCATGCGCGCGCCCGGGACGGATCGAATCGCGGTATGGCCTCCGAGGTCCGGAAATACTTCGGAGATTTTGGGGAAATGGCTTTTTTACGGTTGACGGTGGGGTTATAATTGGGAACCCATGGTAAGCAGCCTGTCCTTCCCATTGCTTTGCGCGGCGTTCGCCGCGCATCTTTCCCTGCTCCCCGCCGCGGCCTTCCAACCCGTTTCCGCACCGGCCGGCACGTCCCGATACGCGGACGCGCCGGCCGTCACGGAAGTGACCGGCGGGACGAAGTCCCCTTTCGAGATCTCCCCCACTGTGGGGTTCATGGGCGCCAGCGCCCTGATCGGCGCCCGGGCGGGCATGAATTATTTCCCCGTATCGTTGGAACTGGCCGCTGAACAAGTGCTGGGCCGCACGGCCACGCTCTATCCGATTACCTTCAACGCCATTTTGGTCCTGGCCAACTCCACCCGGACGGTGCCTTACGGTATAGTCGGCGGCGGTCTGTTCCTCACGGTGCCCTTGAACTCGGTGGGAGACCAGACGGTGTCCTCGGTGGGCCTATGCTTCGGCGGCGGCTTCAAATATTACATTACGTCCAAGATCGGCATCCGCTTCGAAACCAAGCAATTGTTCACGCGCATCAAGCACCAGCACGATGAGCGGAAAGATCTGCTGATTTTCCAATCTTCCAGCCTGGGGGTGGTGTTTGCGTTCGGGTGAAAACGGAGAGGGTGGGGCGATGGGAGAAGACCAAGAGGGTCGGGGGTCCGGGGTCGGGAGTCGGAAGCGAAAACCGGGAAAAGCCCTGAATGCGTTCAGAGCCCGGTTTCCGCTCCTTTCCTTTCTTAACTCCCGACTCCCGACCCCTGACCTCCGACCAGTTAGGATGCTGCAAAGCACCGCCCTGGTCGGCATAGCGGCTCTCTTCCTTACCGCCCCCTCTTGGTCCGCCCCCAAAAGAAACGCAGCCAAACCCGCGGTCTCCCGCGCTCCGGCCGAAACGGTTTACGTCCCCGTTACCCCTCCGCCCGCCGTTCCCGATCGGGAGGAACGGGCCGCCGAGGCCGCCGCCGCGCGGGAAAGCGAAAACCGGCGGCGGGAAGCGGCCGCCTCCACCGGCCCCTTGCGCAATTACTCCCAGGCTTTCGGGCTGTACCTGGGCTTCTACGCCGCGGAAATATTGGGCAGCAGCCCTTATGCGAGCGCCTTCTGGGATCTGTATCCCGAGTCCCAGCCTTATTTCTTCCAGTTCACCTCCGGCATCGGCCCTTCGCAATCCTCCATCTCCAAGAGCCTGGTGGGAGGGTCCTATACGCCCCATAGTTTCATCCTCACCTTCGAGGCTCTGGGAGGTTATTCCATCACCGGCTTGTCCCGCGGCAACGGGCGATCGGGAGGACTTTTCCCGTATTTTGTCGCGGGAATCACGGCGGTCTGGCAGGGGGGGATCCCCAATATCGGCGGGGTGGGCGGCTTCGGGAACCGCATGAATCTGCCGTTTGGGCCCAAAAGCAGCCCCTACATTCTCAACTATGCCGTCCACGATCATGTCTATTCGCAGAAGTTCAATTCCGATCCGGCCCTGACGCAAAACCTTGCGTTATTGCTGGGGGTCCAGAAGTATTTTTGATCCGGGGGGTGTGCCATGAAATCGTCCAACCTTAAATCGGCTTTGCGTGCCATCGGTTCCCTGGCGGGAGGGGTGTTGCTGGTCTCCTGCCTGGAGCCGGCCGATCAAATCCTGGAAAGCCACGGCGAAGGCAAGCTGGTGTTCGTGAAGGATCCCTCCGCGGGCGGCATGAACATGAACCGCGATATCGCCATGGCCGCCAACCCGGACGAATTCCATCCGGGCACCGACCTGATGCTGCTGTCGCCCATCTCCCCCACCGGCAAGCTGACCAACCTGACCTCCCAGTGGACCCGCTCCCGGGACAACCAATCGGAATGGGGCGCCGCCCAGGATCCGGAAGCCTCTTTCGACGGCACCAGGATATTGTTCTCCATGCGCAAGGCCGGCCCGCGGTATGACAGGGACCATCCGCGCTTCGCCCTCTATGAGATGAACGCGGACGGGACCAACCTGGTCCAACTGACCTACCCGACCGGGTACGACGACATGGATCCCGCCTATATCGACAACGACCACATCGTTTTCGCCTCCACCAAGAACCAGATCCTGGACGAATACGAGCGCCGCATCGTGCCCCAGCTGTTCGTGACCGAGCGCGGCGCGGACGGCAAGTTCTCCGCGCCCCGCCAGATCACCTTCAACCAGAGCCATGACCAGAATCCGTTCGTGCACAGCAGCGGCAAGATCTACTACACGCGCTGGGATCACCTGGGCGGCCCCAACAAAATGCCCCTCTTCACGGTCGACGCGGACGGCACGCGCCAGTTCGTGCTGTACGGCGCGGACGAGACCTTCTCCGGCCAGGGCAACACCAGCGGCAGCCGCACCTTCATGGAGGCCCGCGAGCTCCGGGACGGCGGCCTGGTCGCCTCCATCATGGAACGCACCTCGGACTTCGAGGGCGGCGCCATCTGCATCATCGACCTGTCCAAGTTCACCTCCGCGCCCAAGATGATCACCCCGGGCTCCAGCCCCTACACCACCACCCAGCAGAAGTCCAAGGCCATCTTCAAGACCCCGTACCCCATCATGGACGGCGACAAGGAGCGCATCCTGGTGGCCGAGTCCGCCCATGAGACCGGCAACGGGGTGGAGAACGAAGTGGTCAACTACGATCTGTTCATCATGGACAAGTCCGGCGGCGAGTTGCACCTCATCCATGCCGATCCCAACGCCAACGATTACGATCCCGTGGTGCTGGCGCCGCGCAGCCTCCCTGTCAAGCCTTTCACCATGAATTCCCAGGTCCAGAAAGCGCTCGCCAACGGCGTCAAGACCGGCATCTTCTTCGACGCCAACGTGTACAGCCGCCAGAACGACGGGCAGGCGCGCGGCGCGGATCTGGACGGGAAGGTCAAATACGTCCGCGTGCTGGGAGCGGTGGGGACCCCGAGCGGCTGCGACTTCTGCAGCCAGACCCTCGGCAACACCGAGTTCGAGCGGCAGCGCGTCATCGGCTACGGGGACGTGCGCGAAGACGGCTCCTTCTCCATCGAGGTCCCGGCCAACACGCCCATGCACGTGCAGACCCTGGACGAAGACGGCCTGATGCTGGTGAACCAACTGCAGTGGATCAACGTCATGCCCGGCGAGCAGCGCATATGCACGGGCTGCCATGGCGCCCGCGACAAGGATACGGACATCGATCATATGAAAATCGTCAACGATTCGGTCAAGTTCGATCTGGAACCCCTCAAGCAGTACTTTTCGGGCTTCTACAACGCCCAGAACGTGGCGGCCCACCCTTCCGCCCGCGCGTCCATCCTCAACTTCCACACCTTGCGGGACACCTCGGCCGGAGCCGGCAACGGCACCATCCAGAGCATCTTCAACAACCGCTGCAACTCCTGCCACGGCGCCGGGGAGGCCGATGCCAAGGGCGGCGGGCTGTCCCTGGAGGCCACCCTGGACACGGCTTTCACCAACCACGGGACCACCAACGTCTATGAAAAGCTGACGGAAGGCAGCCGCTATGCGGCCGCGGACGGCAAAACCAAGCTCAACTACGCCAATGACAACGGCGCGCGCCAGAGCCCCTTGGCCTGGGTGATGTTCAACCGGCAACTGGGCCGCATGAACAACAACAATACCCTGTTCCGCACCCTTTCCTACGACCATTCCGGCCTGTGGGAGAAGGACCCCTCCAGCGGCAAGATCAAGGTGTTCGCGGAGAAGAACGCGGACCTGCTCGCCTTGATCGAATGGATGGACATGGGCACGCAATTCATGAATTCGGTGCCGAATAAGAGATAACGGACGTCCCTCCCCGGCCGCGCCCGGAAACGGCGCCGATCCCGGCGCCCGCTTTTGGGGAAGCGGTTGGTGCTTGCGCTTGACGGAGGGGATATAATAAAGAGCCATGATCCGGAACCGCTTCATCCCCCTTCTCGTCTTGGGGCTCGCTTTGGGCCTCGCCTTGGCCGCCTCCGCCGGGGCGGCCGCGCCCAAGCCGGGCAGCCGGGCCCCCGCGTTCAACCTCCCCGATCTCATCCGCGGCGGGAACGCGGTCAGCCTCCGGTCGCTGGAAGGCAAGGTGGTGATGGTGGATTTCTGGGCCAGTTGGTGCCCGCCCTGCCGCAAGACCCTGCCCCTGTTGGGCCGCATGCGCCTCCGCCATCCTTCCCTGGTGGTCCTGGCCGTGAGCGTGGACGAGGATCGCTCCAAGGCGCTGGATTTCCTCGCCTCCCGGCGGGACACTTCCCTGGTATACCTGCACGACCCAGGCAAATCCGCGGCGGCGGACTACGATCTGGGCGGCATGCCGTCCCTGTACCTGATCGACAAGAAGGGCGTGCTCCGTTGCCGGTTCGACGGCTATTCGGAATCCGACATGAAGCAAATGGAAGAAGAGACCCGGAAACTCCTGGAGGAACCATGAAGCCGAGACTTCGCGCCGCGCCCTTGGCCCGGTTCGCCGGCGCGGCCCTGGCGCTGGCGCTGGGCGGCTGCGCGGCGGTGAAACCCTTCGAAAGGGAGAAGCTGGCGGACCCGATCATGGATCCGGCCGGGCATTTCTCCAAGCAGACCCTGGAGCAGAAATTCTTTTCCACGCGCGAGGGCAGCATCGGCGGCGGCGGCGGCGTGGGCGGCGGGTGCGGGTGCTCGAAATAATCCGCGCCGGGAAGCGCGCGTCCGGGCCGGTCCTGGCCGCGCTGCTGGCTTGCGCGGCCACGGGCCATGCGGACCAGATCGAATACACCGCCTATTATTTCGGCGACAACAACGACAATACCGTGGCCACCACGTCCTTTTCCCTGGCCAAGACCCTGTGGCGCCGCACCATGATCCTGCTGGACGTGGAACTGGATCAGACCACCGTGCCCCCCCTGGACGGCGTGACCGGGGCCTCCCGTCCCGCGCGGCAGAGCAAAACCGAGTTCCGCAAGAACCGCGGCCAGATCATCGGCGGGGTGGAACAGGGCCTGGGCGAGAACACCAAGGTGGTGGCCAGTTATTATTTCAGCCAGGAGCCGGACTACCAGTCCGAGTCCTTCATCGGCGGCGTGACCCGGGAGTTCTTCCGGAAGAACTTCACGGTGTCCCTGCGCGCCCAGTACACCATGGATTCGGTGGGGGAAATCCTCGCGAACGGGACCATCTCCAACCTGTTCAAGGAAACCCATCAAGCCTCCCTGATCCTGACGCAATTGCTTTCGCCCACCACCATCCTGCGCGTGGGCGGGGACGCCGTGCGCAACCACGGGTACCTGAGCGATCCGTACCGCAAAGTCCCCTTGCCCACCGCCAATCCCCTGGTGGACGATACCGTTTCGGAACGGCACCCGGGCATGCGCTACCGCCAGGCCGCCTGGGGGGAGATCAGCCAATACCTGAACGGCCTGGAAGCGTCCCTCATCTTCCATTACCGGTATTATTGGGACGATTGGGGCGTCACGTCCCATACCGGTTCGCTCAAGATCAACAAGTACGTCACCAAGGATTGGATCTTCAGCCCGGAATACCGGTACTATGAGCAGACGGCGGCGGACTTCGGGGAATACGGCCGGGCCAATCCGGGCGGGTACGACGCGGAAGACTACAAGCTGAAGATGTTCAGCTCCAACAACGCGGGCGCGGGGGTGACCTGTTTCCTGCGCGCGTTCAGCCGCAACCATCCCACCTGGGACTTCCTGAACAACAGCTCCATCTCGGTCATGTACTTCCGGTACTTCAACGATACCGCGCCGGACAACTTCTCCGCCAACGTGCTGGAATCGCGCCTGAAGTTCACCTTCTAGGCGGGATCGCTCTGGAGTT
>DATENA010000030.1:0-2147 GCA_035275285.1 Fibrobacteria bacterium
GCGCCTTAACCGGATCCTTCCGAAGTCCTGATATTGCCGGGAGAAGCCTCCAGCCAAGTTTTTAAGGACGATGTATTATATGCCTGGTGAGGTCATTTAAATCGCCGGTTTTCGCGCGCCATCTTTATCGGCTTGCGTCAACCTCTCGGCCTGATCCTCGAGGAGGGGTTATGGAAGGTACATCGCCGTCGCGAAACGATGCCACCTTGGTGGAACGCGCTCCGGATCGGCACGCATGGGCCGAGAAGGGCTTCACCTTGGTGGAAGTCCTCGCCGTGCTCATCATCATCGCCATCCTGGCGGCGGTGGGAACGCCTATTTACCTGAAATACGTGGAAGGCGCCCGGGCCGCCGATGCGCAGACCACCATCGGATCCATCGTCACCGCGGAGAAAATCCATTACCAGAAATACGGCCATTACGCGCCCCTGGAAGAGCTGCAGAAGAAAAAAGTGCTGAAAGTCGATGAGGCGACCAATACGAATTGGAGCTTCGAAACGGATGCCAATGGAGAAGCCTTCACCTATGTCCGCGCCAACAGCAAGGAAGAGATGGCCGGCGGCTCCGGAAAGCAAGTGGAGTTCCAGGTGAACACGGGAGTTTTCTCCGGCTACGGCCAGGACTGATTCGTCCGCCGGAAATCCCCGGCGCGCCCCAAGCAAAGGATGCCATGACTTCCTTGCATCGTCCCCACCCGCTCCCATTCAGGGCCATCCTGGTTTTCCTGCTGTTTCCCTTGGGGTTCCCGCTGGCCGGGAGTTGGGAGGTGGGCTACTCCTTCGCCGCGCCCACGGGGCAGACCAACGGACTCACCTTCGACGGCCGCTACCTGTGGCATACCAATGACGTGGAGCCCATCGTCTACAAAATCAACCCCTTCGGTGGCGCGGTGGCGGGAGAGATGGCCACCACCCTGCAGGACCAGGGCGATCTGGAGTTCGGCGGGAAATACCTATGGGTGAATTCCGAGAACGATCACTATATCCATAAGGTGGATCCCGCCTCGGGGAAGACCCTGGACTCGATCCTGGTGCTGGGGATCCCGCCGGGGTTCCCGAGGCGGAACGGCACCAACGAAATCCAACTGGAAGGCATCACCTTCGACGGCCGCTATCTCTGGGTGGACGGCGGGACCAACCGCATCATCCGCATCGATCCGGCGACCAAGGCCCAGTCCATGTACGAGATGTCCTTCGACATGGGGTACCTGGACGGGATGGCCTGGGCCTTCGATCATCTCTGGGTGGTGACCAACAACGCCACCATCTATGAACTGGACCCCTGTTCCATGGAGATCCTGGACAAGTTCGACGCGCCCGCCTCGGGAGGGCACGGTCCGGAGGGGTTCGCCTTCGACGGGGAGAACCTGTGGTTCGCGGACAACGGCATCGACATGATCTACAAGATCATCCTCAAGTTCCGCATCCTGACCAAACGTTCGGCCGCGGGCAAGGTCTCGGCGGCGGCCGGATGCAATCAAGGGGAATTGCTTACCGCCCCCGTAAGCACCGCGGGCGCGGCACCGGCGCGCAAGGCCGCATACCGCGGCGCGTTCCTTTCCACGCCCCTGTTCATCGGTCCCGGAAACCCCGCGCGGGGAGCGGACGCACGCCTCTCGGATGCCATGGGCCGGAACATCCCGCTTTCCCCCGCGCCTGCGGCCGCCCCGCGCCCATACCCGTCGGAAAGACGCTGAGCGCATGGACATCCGCCAACTCCTGGTCTTCGCGAAGGAACGGAATGCCTCGGACCTGCACCTGAGCGCGGGCTCCGTGCCCATCGTGCGCATCGACGGCCTGTTGCAACGCCTCAAGCTTCCGCCCCTGGAAAACCTGGATTTGAAGAACGGCGTATACGGGCTGCTTTCCACCGAGCAGCAGCGCGTTTTCGAGACCCGGCATGAACTGGACTTCTCCTGGGAGCTGGACGAAGACGCGCGCTACCGCGTCAATTTCTTCCGGCAGTTGCGCGGCGTGGCCGCGGTGTTCCGGCTGATCCCCATCCAAATCCGCGGCTTCGACGAACTGGGCCTGCCGGCGGCCCTGAAGTCCCTGTGCCTGCGGGACCGGGGGTTGATCCTGGTCACCGGCCCCACCGGCTCCGGCAAGTCCACCACCTTGGCGGCCATGGTCGATCATATCAACGAG
>DATENA010000031.1:0-23772 GCA_035275285.1 Fibrobacteria bacterium
GTGGGCGCGGCCGCGTTGCCGGGAAGCGCGGGCTTGACGGCCGGGGCCGGAGCGCCGGGGGCCGCCGGAGCGCCCGGAGGCGTGATGGGTTTCAGGGCGCCTTTGGCGCCCAATCCGCGCGTCTCCCCGGAGTCGGGAGAGGCCTTGGCCTGGGACGAATCCGGGGCCAGGGACTTGCTTTCCAACGCGGTGTCCTGGGAGGCCGGAGCCAGGGTATCGGTGGCCGCGGTGCCGGCCATGGGGGGCGCGGCCTTGGAGACGTCGGAATCGTCCGTGCCCAGTTTGCGGAACAAAAGGAACAGGACGATGAACAGCGCCGCGAAGATGCCGATGAAGATCTGCTTATGGGCCGCGGTGTGGGTCTGCGTCCGGTCCTTGTAAGGCGCGATGGACGGCGCGGCGTGCACGGCGCCGATCTCCTTGTTGTATCCCTGCACCAGGGCGCCGGGGTCCAGGTTGAGGTAACGTCCCAGGGACCCCAGGAGGGCGCGGATGTAGGGATCGCCGGGCAGCAGGTGGTAGTTCCCCTGTTCCAGCGCCTCCAGCGCCTGGGGCGCGATGCGTAGGTCCGTGCAGACCTTGTTCACGTCTATGTTGGCGGCCGCGCGGGCCTCCCGCAGGGTCTTCCCGATTCCGGTTTCGCCCGCGCTTCCCTTGGGGGAGCCCTCGCGCCCTTCGGGGGCGGTGCCGTTGGATTCGTCGCTCATGTCACTCCTGATGAAGATAAGGCCCTAACATCCGCAAGGTCAGCTGAATGGGCAAGCCCATTACATTGTAAAAGCACCCGTCCACTTTTTCCACCAATCTCGCACCGTGGCCTTGGATCGCGTAGGCTCCCGCCTTGTCCATCGGCTCTTCGGACGCGGCATAGGCGCGCAAGGCTTCCGGGGGAAGCCGGGCGAAAGTGACCTCGGTCAGGGCGGCCCCGGATTCCAGGATCCGGCCTTCCCGTGCCAAGGCCACGCCCGTCACCACCTGGTGGGTGCGGCCGTTGAGGGCCGTCAGCATTTCCAAGGCGCCTTCGGCCCCCTGGGGCTTGCCCAGGATGCGATCGCCCAAAAGGACCACCGTATCCGATCCCAGCACCAGGGTGTCCGGACCCAGTCCCGCCATGGACCCGGCCTTGCCCCGGGCCAGATGCTCCGGGACCCGCCGGGGATCCATTCCCGGTGGATTGATTTCCTCATAGTCCGGCGTCCGGACGGTAAAGTCCACCCCCAGCATGCGGAGGATCTGCTCTCGCCGGGGCGAGCGGCTGGCCAGGACCAGTTTGCTCCGGTGCGCCTTGGCACGATCACGGCCCGCGCCCCCGTCAATGCGCACCGGAGTGACTTTCGACATAAGGCCTTTCATTCCAAAGGCTTGGGGAGATCGGAAAACCGGCCGGCATGCCTATAAGTTAGTTTAAGCCGTCCCCTTTTCCATCATCGATTGAGGCTCCGGGTGCGCGTGTCGCTGGTTTGGAGCTTCACGTCCGGCAAATCCGTGATGCGGATGTTGAAGTTCCACCCTTCGGAAATGCCGCGCGGGGTCCATTGGAAATCCATTTGCCAGCAATGCAGGACGCGGTGGAACGCGAAGGAATGCTTGGAGAATTTGCCGTCGGAGAAGTTGTATTCGGTATCGTAGGACATTTGCCAGCCGGGGGTGGGGTTGAGCTTCAGGCTGCCGTTGGCGGTATGGGAAAGGGTGCGCCGGAAGGTGCCGTTGGCGCCGAAAATCCGCTCCAAGGGGGAATTATCGTCCCCGCCCACCCGGGTGGAGGCATAGTCGAAGCTGTAGTTGAGATCTCCGGACCAGGGGGTGGTTTCGAACCGGCCGGTGGGGAACCCCTGGGTGTCCTTGATGCGCACGCCGGAGTTGAAATTGCCGCCGACCTGGATGCCTTTGCGCCATCCGAAGCCATAGCCGGTCAGGATGGGGGAGACCAGATGATCCCGCGAGGAGGAGTCCGCGAAATCGTCGTAGAGGGTATGCCGGGCGTTGAGGGTGAAGGCCACGTTCTTGGTGAGGTAAATGCTGAAAACGCTGGGAATGTCGGACCATTCCCGCACGTCCTTGGCGAAGTTGTAATTGATGGAAGAAGAGGCGGAGAGCAGTTTGTAGGGCTCGCCCTTCTTGGCCGCGGCGGAAGCGGCGGTCCCCGGAGCGGCGGCAGAGGCCGATGCGGTCGCGGGAACGGCCGATGCGGCTCCCGGCGCGGTCGCTCGGGGCGCGGCGGCATCATTCCCGCCTTCCGGGGCCAGCTTCAGGTCCACTTCATTGCCGAGGGTGAACCCGATGGTCTTTTGCTCTTCCTGGAAGGCGGTGCCGCCGATCTTGGGGTTGGGGAGGAAGCGGGGGTTGGAATCCAGCTTGGGCGCGTAGGTGAAGTTCACGGTGGGGA
Source organism: Fibrobacteria bacterium (assembly GCA_035275285.1). GTDB lineage: Bacteria > Fibrobacterota > Fibrobacteria > UBA11236 > UBA11236 > Chersky-265. The sequence goes on from DATENA010000031.1 coordinate 2,387, forward strand.
TGATGGTGTGGCGGATGCCGGAAAGCTTGCCGAACCAGGGTTCGTCCGCGGCCTGGGCGATGCCGTAGATGCGCGTGTCCACGCTGGCGGCGGTGTTGAAGAAGGCGAAGTATTCGCCCAGGTCCCCGGCGCCGGGATCCCAAGCGGTGCGCACCGGGTCGGCGGAATCGCCGCGGGAATTCAGGCTCCACAACTGGCTGAGGTTCACGGAAGGGGTGACGTTGAAATATTGCAGCAAAGGGTATTTCCCGGAAAAGCTCAGATGGTCCACGTATCCCACGTAGGTGCTGGTGTCCCCCCGGGCGGCCCTTTCCGCGGGACGGCTCACCATGTTCACGTTCAGGCGGTTGTCGTAATTGTAGGTCAGCTTGCGGTACCACGGGTCTTCGCCGGATTGGGCGGGACCGTCGTCCTCGGGCTTGGGGAACAGGGGTCCACTCACGCGGAACCCCAGGTTGGGGACGTCCCGGTTGAGGAGGGTGGTGCTCAGGTTGTAATCCTGCGCGAAATCCGCGTTGAACGTGGCCTGGTTCCAGTCGAATTGCCGGCGGTAGCCCAGGGTGGCATTGGCGGTCTGCTTCACCTTTTCCTCCTCCGTCAGCGCGTTGCGGTCCACGATGGACGGATCCGATTGGAAGCGGCCGGTCCCTTTCAAGGTCTGCTTCTGATCGGGGGTGACGTTCTGATCGTGGGCGTAGTCCACGCTCCATCCCGGGTTGGAGAGGTCGAATTCGCTGACGTAGAGTTTGCCTCCCAGGGAGCCGTTGTAGGCGTAGCGCTTGTTGTAGCGGAACTGGGAATTCAGGTTGGTGCGATCGAAAGTCCCCTGCTGGCCTTCGATGACGTCCCCGGCCATCATGTAATCGGTGTACTCGTTGATGGCCCAATAGTAGCCCAGGCCGGTGAGGTAGAAGCCCTGGGTCTGATCGCCCCCGAACTTGGGCTGCAGCAGGCCCGAGCGGCGGCCGCTTCCCAGGGGCATCACCATCATGGGCAGGATGGCCACGGGCACGTCGCCCACGTTCATGACGATGGGGCCGGAGAGCACTTTCGACTTGGGCTCCAGGATCATGCGGCGGCTGTAGAAGAAATAATGCTTGTCGAGGGTGAGATCGCAGGTGGAGAAGTCCCCGCGGGCGATGAGGATCTCCCCGTTCTTCTGGCGGCGGATCTCCACGCCGTTGAAGGTCTGGTTGTCCTTCTTGGAGGATCCGTAGTAGATTTCGCCCACCTTGGTCTTGAGGTTGTAGCGCATGCGGTAGCCCAGGATGGGCGGATTGGCCGGATCCTGGATGAGGGGCGCGCCCATGGCCTCCACCACGTTGTCCCGGCTGTAGAACACGATGGAGTCGGCCACCAGGGAGGAGCCCCGGTAGGTGAGCAGGGCCTTGTCGGAGAGGGAAAAGCGATCGCTGCGGTAACGGATGCGGTCCGCCGAATAGCTGACGGTATCGCTGCCGGATCCGGAGGTGTCGTCGGCGGCCCGGGTCGAGTCGGCCTTGAAGCGCAGGGAATCGGCCAGGGCCTTGGCTGCGAGGCTGTCCTGCACGGAGCGGTCCAGGGTGTGGAGCTGGGCCCGGGCCGGCAATGCCGCAAGCAAGAGCGGAAGCGCGATCCAAAAAACCAGCCGGGTGATTTTGGCTCGACCCGGTGCCTGTTTTCGGAAGCCCCTGCTCATCGGGGCTCTAAAATAGAAAGAAATCGCCGCTTTACTATCGGCAGGGGCATCCCATCCGTCGAATGCCTTGCGAGTTGTGGATGCGTCGAGCCAGGTCCTGGAAAGCGTGGGTACGGACGGAAAATTCCGCACCAAAGCTTTGGTGGATACAGGCTCGATTCCTTAAAGAAGCCGGGCACTACGGCACTAGAGTAGTTTCAGCCTCTCTTCCGGGCTCAGCAGAGTGACGATGCGGACGGCGAAATTCTCGTCGGTGACCGCCACTTCGCCCTTGGCGATGCACTTGCCGTTGATGACCAAGTCCACGGCTTCGCCGGCCAGGCGATCGAGCTTGACGATGCGGCCGGGGGTGAGGTCCAGGAGCTCCTTGACGCGCATGAACTTGTGCCCCAGTTCCATGCTCACGGGCAGGGTGATGTCCTGGAGCTGCTCCATGGTCAGGCGTTTTTTGGTCGAACGTTTGTATTCAGCGGGCATGGCGGGCCTCGGGGGGAGGGAGAAGAGGAGAACGTTGGACGGGGAGCGGCGGGTCTGGATAGAGTTGCGCTCGTGGAAGCTCCCCGACTCCCGACTCCCGACGTGATCTCGCAAATGGCTCCACAGCTTCAAACATCCGGCCACTCCGATTCATATCGCTTCTTCACAGTATTTCCAAAAACGACCGCGCCTTCCCGATCTCCTCTTCCGTCCGCGATTGGAACCGTTCCCAGCTTTCCGGGCCCAGCTTCAGCTCGGTGCGCACGGCGGGATGGATCTCTTCGGCGGAGGCCAGGTCCGGCTTGCCGTCCTTCAGGTTCTTGGAGAGGATGTCGGCGGCATGCACCAGGTAGATGAGATTGGTGGTGTCCATCTGGGTGTTGGGATCCTGCTTGAGGGATTCCATGGGGCTGTGGTGGCAGCGCATGACCTCCACGTAAGGGATGGGCAGGTTCCATTTGCGCGCGAGCCATCCTCCGATGTCCCCGTGGGTGAGCTTGAGCACGGTCTGCTCGGCCTGCAATTGGCTGATGCCGGCCTTTTCCTTGACCAGGATCACCTTCTCGAACTCGGAAGTGAGCTTCTGGCTGAGGACGATGCGGCCCATATCGTGCAGGAGGCCGGCGATGAAGGTCTCTTCGATGAAGCTTGCGTCCCGTTCCATGGCCAAGGAGCGCGCGATGGCGCCGGTGAGCAGGGAGTGTTCCCAGAACTTCGCCATGTCGAAGCCGTTGGCGGCCATGTTGCGCCCGAACGCCTTGAGCACGGAGGTGGTAAGCACCACGTTGCGGATGGTGCTGAACCCCAGGATGACGATGGCCTGGGTGATGGTGCTGATGCGGCCGGGAAACCCGTAGAAGGCGGAATTGACCAGTTTCAGGACCTTGGAGACCAGGGCGGGATCGGATGCGATGGCCCGGCCCAGCTCTTCGGCCGAGGTGCGCGGGTCCTGCATGAGGCGCGTGATGGTCGCCATCATGGCCGGAAGGGTGGGCAGGTCCGTGATTTTATGGACCAGGGCCTTCAATTCATTGGAATCCGGGTTCAAGCGACCGTCCCTCCCGTCCTGGAAACGCTTGCCCCGCAAGCGGCGTACCGTTCTCTTGGAACGGCGTACCGTTCTCCCGGAACGGCGCACCGTTCCCTTGGAACGGCGGGGACCGGCGCTTTATTTTATCCCCCAGCGGACGGGACAGGCAATGGAAAATATGCGATAATCGGGTTTGAACGGAACCTTATGGCCAACTCCCCCTGTCTGCGGACGGTCCTTAAAACCGCGGTTTCGGCCGCGGCTTTCGGGCTTTTGTCGCCCCTGCAGGCTCATGCGGCAGCTTCCCTGGAAGTGATGCAGGAGCTGGGAAGCGGCTTCGGCCGGATCAGCCCCCTGGGATTGGCCTTGTTCGGCATCTTCCTGGTGGCCATCCTCGCCATCTTCGTGGTCTTCGAGATCGTCCGCACGGACAGCAAGCAACGCGAGAAAATCGACATCGGCTGGCAGTATTTCGCGGAGATGGCCGGGCAGAAACGCTTGACCCCGCAGGAGACGGACATCCTGCGCCGCATCGTGGAACAGGGCGGCGTGAGCAGCGCGGACATGGTGTTCGACTCATCCTTCATCTACGAAGATGCGCTGGAAGCCTTCCTCAAGGACAACGCCAAGCAACTGGACCGGGAAGAGACCCAATACGCCCTGCTGCGCGGCCTGCGCATGAAGCTGGGCTATTCCCACCTGCCTGCCGAGGTCCCCATCAGCAGCACGCGCCAGTTGGAAGAGGGAATGCCCGTGAACCTGATCGACGGGGAAGGCATCTCCCGCAAGGGCCGCGTCCAGGAGGTGCGGGAAAAATCCTGGGCCGTGGCGCTGGAGGCGGAGATCCCGCCCACCGTGGCCGTGGGAGCCGCGGTGGAAATGTCCCTGCTGCGTCCCGGGGACGGCGAGTACATCGTCAGGCTCCCCATTGCGGCCACGCGCCTGGGGGCCCGCGCCATCTTCCTGCCGCATACCCGCACCCTGGAACGCAAACAGTTGCGCAACTGGGTGCGCATCGACGTGAACATCCCCTGCCGCGTCACCGTGATGGCCAGGTACGAAGGCTGGACCAAGGAGACGGGCGGCCCGGGACCCGGCGTGGGCATGGTGCTGGAAGGCCGCATGCTGGACCTGAGCGGGGGCGGCACCTGCGCCCGCTTTTCGTCCCCGATCCCCCAGGGTTACAAGCTTTCCGTCAATTTCGATCTCCCCGGCACCTCCCTGCGCGGCGTGCAAAGCGAAGTGATGCGGATGACTTCCGTCGTGAAGGGCAACCGGGAGGATTTCGAGCACAATCTGAAGTTCATGAACATGGAAACCGCGGCGCAGGAGAAGATCGTGCGTTACGTGTTCGAAAAGCAGCGGATAGACTCGCAGATGCGCGGACCTATCAAGATAGAGTAGGAGTCTGGCGGGTTGGTGTAAGAGCGGTTTGATTGAGTGGGGGAGGATCGGATACGGAGGCGCTTTGCAGGGGCGTCCCGTCGGGAGTACAGGCCTGTACATTGGATCCGATGCTACGCCCTTCGGAGTCGGGGGTCGGGAGTTGAATACGGAAGATTCTTCGTATTCAACTCCCGAGCCCCGACCCCCGACTCCCGACCGTAGACCACGCGGTATCGGCCCCTGACCCTCGGCCCCCGACCGTAGACCGCGCGGTATCGGCCCCTGGCCCTCAGCCCCGGACTCCTGACCCATCGCCTCCACTTGCGCTTCCACCCCCAAACTCCACCTCTGACCCTTAAAACCGCTCTTCTCCCCCCTCAAATCGCCTCCCCGCCTCTTACTCCTCTCTTACCCCAAGCTCCCCTGTTTCCTTATAAGTCCATGCGATTCCTCGCGTTCCTTCGTTGAAAATCGTTTTCCGTCGGTGTTATAATAAATCGGTTGAGAAAATTCAGCCTGGATTGAGAAAATTCAGGGTATCCCAATGCCGGGGGCTTTGACTTGGGTTTCAAGGAAAAAATTCTAAACGCGATTCAGGGCGAGCCCACCACGGTGGGCATCGATATCGGCAATTACAGCATCAAGATATCGCGCGTCGCCCACAGGCCCGGAGGCCCGGTGCTGTTGGGCGCGGGCATCCACGTGCTGAAGCCGGAGACCATCGTGGGCGGCGAAATCAAGAACCGCGACGAGCTGTTGCAGTCCCTGACCGCGCTGGTCCACCGCACGGATCCCACGGGCAAGATCAAGGACGTGATCCTCTCGCTGTCCTGGTCCTACGGCGTGATCGCCGACCGCATCAAGCTCAAGTCCAACAAGAGCGAGAGCGACGAGGAAGTGATCCTGATGGAGGCGGGCCAGCGCAGCCCGTTCGACGTGGACAACATCACTCTCGACTACAAGATCCTCCACAAGAACGAAGAGAACGAGGAGATGGAGGTGCTGCTGGTGGCGGCCAAGCTGCAGGTGATGCAGTCCTACATCGATCTCCTTTACGAAGCGGGCCTGCGCCCGGTGGTGATCGACGTGGACGCCTTCGCGGTGACCAACGCCTACCTGCTGTCCGCGCCCCAGGACGACGGCAACAAGGTGGTATCGCTCATCAACATCGGCGAGCACCTGACCAACCTGACCTTCCTCAAGAACGGCACCTACCATTCCACGCGCGACATCGCCACCGCTTGCGACTTCTTCGTGAAGACCATCATGAAGAACCTGAAGGTGGAGCGCGAGGAGGCGGCCAACATCCTGCGCGGCAAGAACACCGAGAAGTACAACGCGGCCACCCTGAACCGCAGCATCGAATTCTCCGCCGAGGAGCTTTCCGTGGGCATCGACCTGGCCTTCAGCTATTTCCAGTCCTCGGAGAACAACCTGAAGGTGGAGAAGATGGTCCTGTGCGGCGGAGGCGCCTGCATCCGCGATTTGGCGGGCATCCTGGCCAAGCGGCACAACGTCGAGGTCGAGGTCACCAACCCCCTGCAGCACATCGCGTACGACGAAAAGAAATTCAGCGGCCCCATCCCCGAGAACATCTCCACCATCCTCACGGTGGCGACCGGGCTGGCCTTGAGGCGGATATAGCATGGCGGCAACGCAATTGACGGAGGCCAAAGCGCCGGATTTCATCCACGTGAACCTGCTGCCGATCGAGTACCGGGTGGTCAAGAAGGACTACTCGTTCCTCATCGACATGCGCATACTCGTCTCCACCATCGCGCTCATCGCGGTGGGAGCGGCCTACGTCATCGGCCAGTCTTTCTTCCGGGCCAACCTGGAGAGCAAGCGCGGGGCCCTCGCCGAGGTGCAGAAGGAGATCGGCGCGAACGCCTACGTGGGCGCCCGCATCAAGGAACTGGAGAAGCTGCGCGACGAGAAGACGGCGAAGAACAACTCGCTCAAGAGCATCAGCGTCAGCAAGAAGAAATGGGTCCGGATCCTGGAGGGCATCAACAAATCGATGCCGCTCAACATGTGGATCGAGACCATGAAGCAGTCCGAGCAGAACGACAATGAGATGGAACTGCGGGGCCGCACCTACATCTTCCCCGAGATCGCGGAATACATGATCGAGCTGGAGAAGAACGAGTACTTCTCCAAGGTGTTCCTGAACAACATCGAACTCCAGAAGGACCAGAAAAGCAGTTCCTTCATGTTCACCATCCGCATCAACCTGAACCCGAACGTGGGCATCGACCACATGGCCGTGGAACCCCCCGCGGAACCCCCCAAGAAGGAGGGCGCGTGAAAAGCCTGAGTCTCGACGCCCGGCTCTGGCTGTTCGCCGGCGCCATCCTTGCCGTCATCGCCTACCTGGGCTATACCTTCTACGACACCGAGTACGTGGAATACTCCCGGAAGGTGGAACGCCTGGACGGAGACATCCGCAAGAAGAAGGGCGAATTGCGCCAGATCCTGGCCCAGAAGCAGCGCCTCAAGGACCTGGAAGCGGAAATCGAATTGGCCAACGTCGAGTTCTCCAAGCTGCAGGAAATGTTCCCGGACGAAGAGCTGATCCCCCGCCGCCTCATCGATCTGACCGCGGTGACGCGCAGGTCCCTGACGGTGCCGACCAAATTCCTGCCCTTGCGCGTGGAAGAGAAGGAATTCTACAAGGAAAACCACTACGCCATCACCATCTCGTCGAGCTACCACGCCTTGGGCATGCTCTTCGGCGAGGTCGCCAATTTCAGGTATCCCACCGCCATCAACAAGCTCCAGATCGAAAAGGCCCCCGATCTGGACAAGGAGGTGGAGGATGCCAAGGAACACGGCGAAACGCCGCGCACCATCGTGGCCAACTTCCAACTGACGACGTTCACTTCCAAACGGTGAAAATGAGAAAAGCCAAGGATATGCAGACCCGCTCCGCCAGGACATCCGGCTCCGCTTTGCTGCTGGCGGCCTGGGCGTTCTTCGCATCCGCCCCGACGGCCCCGGCGCATGAGCTCAAGGACGTTTCCCTGATCTCGGCGGGCGGCCAGACCCATCTCAAACTCACTTTCGCGCCCAATGGGACCGAAGGGGATTATCCCCTCTATTTCCAGAAGGCCGACCTGACCAAGGGGACCCTCTTCCTCTCCTTCCTGGAGACGGAAACCGTTTTCCCCCTGGGGCGCCATCCCCTGGAACCCAACAGCCCGGACCTGGAAGAGATCCTGATCAAGAGGGTGACCACGCCCAGCGGCAAGAACCTCCTGGGCCTGGAGTTGAAATACCGACAGCCGCCCCTGGGCGATGCCGTGCTGCTGCCGGCCCCCAAGGGCGTGCTGAAGGTGATGCTCGGCAAAGCCAAGGGCAAGTACAACTGGTCCCTGGCGAATTCCCTCAAGGCCGAGGACGCCTATCTCTCCGCCAAGGCGGAAGCGCCTCCCGCGAACGCGGCCGGCGCGAAGGCCCGCGCCTCCAAGGCGTCCAAGGCGTCCGCGCCGGGCGGCGAAAAGTCGCCGGGCGGCGAAAAGTCGCCGGTCTCCGAAAAAACGCCGGCCTCGGAAACCGCGGTCCAGGATGAAAGCGCGCGCGCCGAACCCGTGACCCCGGCCATCCCCACGGAACCCGCCATTCCCGGTCAGGCCGGCTCCGATGCATCCGGCGAAGCGGGCGCCGAAAGCGCGGCCCCCCGGGCTCTCGCGGCGGAAACCGAGGAACCGGTGAGGTCCGCGCATGCGGAAGGCGAAGCCCTGGAATCGGCCAAGGGCCATGGCGGCGCAAGCGGAGCCGGAAGCGGCAAGGGCCTCTCCTCCAGCAGGATTTTCTCCCCGGGCCAGGGCGCCAAGGCCATGGTGCTGCTCAAGGATTCGGCCGCCCTCAAGACCGAACCGGGCGCCAAGGGCGCGCTCATCAAGAAGATCGCCATCGGCGAAAAAGTGGTGCGCCTGGACAACCGGGCCGGCAGCCTGCGCGTGGTTTCCGGGACCGATACCGGGTACATCAAGGCGACCGATGCGGTGTACGAGGATGAGCTCACCAAGGCGCAGGAAAAGACCATCCAGGGCCGCATCGAGGCCAAGCAAGCCATGATCGCGGCGGCGGCCGCCAAGGTCGCGGCCGCGGAAGCCGCCAAGATCGCCGCGGAAGCCGCCAAGACCGCCGCGGAAGCCAAGGCGGCGGCGGCCAAGGCCAAGCAGGAGGAAGCGCTCCGCAGGGCCGAGGAGCTCGCGCTCAAGAAGGCGGCGGACAAGGCGGCGCTCGATTCCGCCAGGGCCCTGGCCAAGGCCCAGCAACAGGCGGCGGAACCCCCGCAGGTCCAGGAAGCCCCGGCTCCCGCGGCGGGGGAACCCAAGCTGGCCATCGCGGACAACCCGGAATTGGCGGCCAAGCTGGCCCAGGAGAAGCTGGCGGCGGAGGAGGAGAAGAAGCGCATCGAGCCCGAAGAGAACCGCGTCTCCTACAACAGCTACGGCCGCCGGGATCCCTTCATTCCCGTGGAACAGGGTTCGACGGACAACGGCATCGACATCGATCAGATGAAGGTGGTGGGCATCATCTGGCAAGCGCAGCAACCCATGGCGGTGCTGGAGCACAATCGCGAGGCGGGCGTCTCCTTCACCATCAAGGAAGGCGATCCGGTCCATAACGGCCGCGTCGCCCACATTACCAGGGACGCGGTGACCTTCGACATCAGCGAATACGGGATCTCCAGATCCTACAGCCTGAAATTGGTTTCCTCGAAGGAAGGGGCTAAAAAATGATTTCTATGCTTTTGAGAGGCATGAGCCTGGCGGCTTGCCTTGCGTCCGCGGCGTTCTTCGCGGCTTCCTCGACCATGGCCCAGGATACCGCCTCGCCCGCGGCCCAAGCGGTGGGCGGTCCCATGCATCGCCAGAACTTCAACTTCTCCAACATGGAGATCCGTTCGGCCTTCAAGGCGCTTTCCGCCTCGGGCCGGGTGGACATCGTGGTGGCGCCCAACGTGTCCGGCCAGAACGTGAACCTCCAGCTCACCGACAAGACCTGGCAGGAGGCCATGCTGATCCTGTGCCAGATGTACAGCCTGAAATACCTGGTGGAGGACAACTACCTCTACGTGCAGAACGTCGCCGACTTCAACAAGTCCTCCGTCGAGAACGCCACCGCCCTGCAACAGGCGGGTTCCATGGCCCCCCTGATGCGCGACATCATCAAGCTGAAGAACGCCAAGGCCAAGGACCTGGAGGAATCGGTCAAGGGCCTGCTGTCCCCGCGCGGCCGCATCAACGTGGTGGAACGCAACAACGCCCTGCTCATCTTCGACACCCGCTCCAACATCCACGAGATCCGCGCCGCGGTGAAGGACCTGGACATCGAGACCTACCAGGTGAACATCCAGGCCCAGCTCATCCAGGTGGACGCGGACGCCATGCGCGAAATCGGCGTGGACTGGCAGTTCGGCGTGGGAAGCGGCGCCGTCTCCGCCTTGCGGGACAATGCCGGCAAGCTGCCCACTTCCAAGTCCGATTTCAGCATGCTGGGCACGTCCAACCAAAGCGCCCAATCCAGCAGCAGCGACGCGGGTTCGGGCGGTTCCGGATCCTCGGGATCGGAAGGCGCGTCCATCGTCGGCGGCGTGGCCGGCGCGACCACCCAGCTCGCCTTCGGCCTGCTCAACGGCAACCTGGCCGTGGCGGTGGCCAACCTGGTCAAGAACCTGAAGGGCGAAGTGCTCGCCAAGCCCCAGATCACCACCATCGACAATGCCGAGGCCCGCATCTTCATGGGCGAGCAGGTCCCCATCCGCGTCCTGGACGCCAACGGCCGCCAGGCCATCCAACTGCAGGACGCCGGCACCTCCCTGACGGTGACGCCCCACGTGACCGCGGACGGCCGCGTGCTCCTGGACCTCAATCCCGAGAAGAACTCCTTCCGGGTGGACGCGAGCGCCGGCACCATCCTGCAGAAGCAAAGCGCCAAGACCACGGTGGTGGTGAGCGACGGCGAAACCGTGGTGATCGCGGGCCTGACCACCAAGGAGGAAACGGAAACGGAAACCGGCGTCCCGCTCCTGAAGGACATCCCCCTGATAGGCTACCTGTTCAAGCACACCGCCACCGTGTCCCGCAAGCGCGACCTCATCATCTTCGTCACGCCCCACATCGTGGCCCAGGCCAACCGCGGCGAGGACCTGGCCAAATACGAACCCAAGGAGTTGAAGGACGGCGAGGGCGTCTACGGGGACTATACCCCCAAGCCCAAGGAACCCGAAGCGCCCAAAGGCAAATCCGCCCCGATGGACACGGCGAGGGTAAGACCGGATTATCCCTGAGACCAAGATCCCCTGGGACCGAGAGTCTTGCGGTCCAGGGTTCCTGGTTTTGGTCGGGAGTACGGGCTCATCCCCTGCGTCCGCCGCTTCGCCCCTCGGAGTCGGGGGTCGGGAGTTGAATACGAAGAATCTTCCGTATTCAACTCCCGACCCCCGACGGAATCCTTATCAAGGGCTCCGTCGCCAACTCCCCTCGTCCGTCCCTTCCCCCCGCTCCTCTTCGCTTTCCTCCCCGCCAGCCTCAACCCAAACCTCCCTCCGCTCTTCCTCAACTCCACCGCCTGCCCGAACACCCTGCCCAGGTTCTCGGCGTTCAGGCTCTCGCGCACCGTTCCATGGCTCACCACCCGTCCCTGCCTGAGCATGAGGACGTGGGTGAAGGAGGGGATGATTTCCTCCACGTGATGGGTGACGTACAGGATGACGGGGCCGGAGGGGGTCTTCATGAGGGCCGCGAGCTTGGCCAGGAAGTTCTCCCGGGCCACGGGATCCAGGCCCGCCGCCGGCTCGTCCAGGATGAGGATCCCCGGCTTCACCATCAGGGCGCGGACGATGGTGGCCATGCGCCGCTGGCCCTGGCTCAGGAAGGCGAAGCGCCGCTTGGTCAGATGCGCGATGCCGGCCGCCCGGAGCAGGCGCCGGGCGCGCAGGCGATCCGCCGCGGTGGGCTTGTCGAAGCGCAGGCCCACCGTGCCCACGCCGCCCGACCAGGCGATCTCCTCCACGGTCTGCCAGGCCGGGAACTCCGGTTCTATCTCGTTGCCGACGAAGCCGATCAGGCGCCGCAGCTCGCTGAGATCGCTCTCCCCGAAGCGCCGGCCCAGTACGCGGATGCCGCCCTCGATGGGCCAGAGCAGGCCCTGCAGTACGCCGAGCAGGGAACTCTTCCCGCTGCCGTTGGGGCCCAGCAGCACCCAATGCTGGCCGCGCCGGATGGAGAGATCGATATCCTTCAGCACCAGCCTTTCCTCGCGCAGCAACTCGATGCCGTCGAGCCCTACCACTTCTTCGCCTTCGGGATCCGGCTTCAATTTCCGCCGCAGCTTGCGCATCAACTCCGCTTCCGATCCGGCTTCACATGCCGCCGTCCGAGAATGTTATAATTTTCCCCAGTGATACGAGCCCTCTTGTCCCTTTTTCCGCGCCGGCCTTCCCGCGCCGCTTCCGTCCTGGGGTTCGCCTGCGCGGCGCTCCTGCTGCAAAGCGCCTGGAGCCAATCGCCCGCCCGGGACGGGGAGTCCGCATACGGACTGCTCTGGCTGGACGTCGATTCGGAAAAAGCCGAGATCGCCCTGGACGGCCTTTACCTGGACCAGGGCGTATGGTTGATTTCCATCCCGCCCGGACCCCATGAAATCCGCGTGCGCAAACCCGGATTCAAGGCTTATGAGACCCGCTTCGGCATCGCCTCGGGCCAGAGCCTCCACCTGGACGTCCATCTCGAGCCCGACCGCGACTCTTTGTCCCGCCGTCCGGGATGAATCCCCCTTTTCCGGCCCTTTCCCGGCGCCGGATCCCGTTCCACCCGCATGGTGACCCGGCAGGAACCGATGGGCGCCGCCCCGGTTTCTAGATATAATTGGACAAAGGGACAATTTCGGAGAGCCTTCTATGACCAAAGGCATGCGCTTGCTGATCATGGTTTTCATCCTCATGGGCGTGGTGTTCGGCATGATGCAATGCGCGAGCAAGACCATGCGCAAAAAGAAGGCCCGTCAAGAGGACGGTCGCGCGCCCATCCCGGCTGTCTACCTGGCGTCCGTCCCCGCGGGCGCCGGATCCGGTTCATGAACAGGCATTTCGCCGCGGGCGGGGAATTCTCCCTGATCGAATCCCTTTTCGACGCCTCCCATTTCGCCCGCGACGGCGAAGGCCTGGGGGACGACGGCTATCTCCTGAAATGCGGCGGCGAAACCTGGGCGGTCTCCACGGACTCCAGCGTGGAAGGCATCCATTACCGGCTGGACTGGACCAGCCCGGAAGCGGCCCTGGAAAAGGCCTTGCTGTCCAATCTCTCCGACATCAACGCCATGGGCGGGCGGACCTCCCTGGCGTTCCTGAACCTGGGGGCCTTGGCCTCCTGGGACGGGGAACCGGTCCTCCGCCTGGGCCGCGCTCTTTCCGCCCTGGAAAAACGCTTCGGATTCAAGGTGGCGGGCGGCGACACCGTGCGCAAGGACAGGGAAAGCTTTTTCACCTTCACCGTGATGGGCCGCGTGGCGGGCAAGCCCCTGTTGCGCAGCAACGCGCGCCCGGGCCATCGCATCTACGTGAGCGGGGTCCTGGGCCGGTCCGCGGCGGGATTGGCCGCTTTGTCCGCCCTGGGCGCCCCCGCGGGATTCGCGCAGGCGGAAAAGGCGCGGGAACCGTTCCTGACGGCCCATTTGCGCCCCGAGCCTCCCTTGGACCTGGGCCCGGCCATCGCGGCCTGCGCGAATCCCGCGGCGGCCATCGACATCAGCGACGGGCTGTCCTCCGAGTTGTGGCACCTGTCCCGGCAGTCCGCTTGCAGGCTGACGGTGGAATGGAGTAAGCTTCCATATGACGCCGGCCTGGACCGGCAGCCCGGCGGGGAGGGGTGGAAGGACTGGGTCCTGAACGGAGGCGAGGAGTATCAGTTGTTGTTCACGGGCGACTTTTCGGAAGCGGAGCTGGCGGGCCTGTCCCGCCGGGCCGAAGTGCGGGAAATAGGCCGGGTCGGCGCCGGAGAAGGCGTCGGGATCGTGTACGAAAACGGAACGGAAGAGGAATTGCAGGCAGCGGGGTGGAGCCACTAGGGGTTCCCTTGGTATTTTGCGGCGACGATGAGCATCCAACAAGTCAAACGCAACAAGCGCAAGGTGGGGGAAATCCTGCTTGCGCAGGGCTATATCAACCAGCAGCAACTGGAGCATGCCCTGGAACAGCATGCGAGCACGGGCATCAGCCTGGGCACGGTGCTGGTCAAGCTCCAGTTCATCGACGAAGACACGCTCAACGCGGTGCTGGGCAAGCAGCTCGAGCTTTCCTACCGCAAGCGCATCGGCGAGATCCTGGTGGACCAGGGCTACATCTCCGCCGCGCAGCTGGCGGACGGCCTGGCCAAGCAGAAGACCATGAACCTGCCCTTGGGCAAGTGCCTGGTGAAGCTCGGCTTCATCGAAGAGACCAAGCTGCTGGACGTGCTGGCCGCGCAGCTGGACCTCCAGCACATCAACCTCGAGAATTTCAAGTTCAACATGAACGTCACGCGCATGGTCTCCGAGGAGATGGCGCGTTCCTACAAGGTCATCCCCCTCTACGAGAACAACGGCGTGCTCACGGTGGCGATGGTGGATCCCACCAACCTGCGTTCGCTGGACCACATCAAGTTCAAGACGGGCAAGGACGTGGAGCCGGTGATCGGCACCGAGGCCGAGATCCTGGCGGCCATCGACCGCGCCTACGTGGGCGGCAAGGAATCCCTCCATGAGCTGATTGGCGGAGACGAGGACAAGGACCTGGTCCTGGAGGGAGACAAGCCCCTCAAGGAGGAAGACGGCCTGGTCGGCGACGAAGAAGGCCGCCAGATCATCAAGATCGTGAACCTGATCGTGAGCGAGGCCATCCGCCTGGGCGCTTCCGACGTGCATCTGGAGCCGCAGGAGCGGAACATGCGCATCCGCTACCGCATCGACGGCGAGCTGATGGAGCAGAACCCCATCCCCGCGCGCCTGATGGTGCAGATCACTTCGCGCCTCAAGGTGCTGGGCGGCATGGACATCGCCGAGAAGCGCAGGCCGCTGGACGGCCGCGCGCACATCCAGTACAAAGGCAAGGAAGTGGACTTGCGCCTTTCCACCTTCCCCATGCTGCTGCGTTCGCGCGGCGTCGTCGAGAAGATGGTGATCCGCATCATCGATCCCAACACCGAGATCGCCACCATCGACAGGATCGGGTTCTCCAGGTCCGTCTATCCCGCCATCTGCAAGCTGATCGAGCTGCCGGACGGCATCCTGCTCACCACCGGTCCCACGGGCAGCGGCAAGTCCAGCACCCTGTACGCCTTCATCAAGCAGGTCGCCAGCCCTTCCGTGAACGTGGTGACCATGGAAGACCCGGTGGAAAAGAACATCCCCGGCATCTCCCAGGGCCAGATCAACAACCTGGCCGGATTCACCTTCGCGGCCGGCATGCGCGCCATCCTGCGCCAGGACCCGGACGTCATCATGCTGGGCGAAATGCGCGACAAGGAGACGTCGGAAATGGCGATCCAGGCCGCGCTCACGGGCCATCTGGTCATCAGCACCCTGCACACCAACGATGCGGCCGGAGCGTTCACGCGCCTCCTGGACATGGGCGTGGAGCCGTTCCTGGTCACCTCCTGCGTGAAGGGCGTGCTGGCCCAGCGCCTCTGCCGCCGCATCTGCGAGAAATGCAAGCAGCAGGTCCAGGTGCCGGACGTGGTGCTGGAAGGCATAGGCATCCGCCCCGGGACCCCATTCTACCAGGGCAAGGGTTGCAACCAATGCAACAACACCGGCTACCGCGGCCGGCTCGCCCTGTTCGAGCTGATGATCCCGGACGAGCACATCCACAGGATGATCCTGGAGCGCAAGTCCAGCGAGGAAATCAAGATGTACGCCATCCGCAACCTGGGCATGGCCACCCTGCGCCGCGACGGCCTGGAAAAAGCGCTGGCGGGCCTAACCACCATCGAGCAGGTGGTGGCCGTATCGCAAGCCGAGATGTGACCCCGGAAGCCGCATCCCGGGCGGAAACGTCCGCCGCTCCGCTTCCGCCTTCCCGCGCCCGGAGCTTCCCGGGCCTCCTGCTCTGCCTCGGCGCCTTCGCCCTCCTCAAGTCCGCCTTCGGCATCCTCATCTGCGACGATGCGTACATCACCTTGGCGCATGCGCGTTCCTGGAACGCCGGCCTCGGCCCCGTCATGTCGGCGCAGAACCCGGTCTGCGCCACCAGCACGCCCCTGCATACGGCCATCCTGGCCCTGGAGGGGGCCGTCCTGCGCACCTCCGGATATACCTCCCTGGCGTATTTCACCAACCTGGCCTGGGACCTGGCCGGCCTGTTTTTCCTCCATCGCATCGCGTCCCGGGGCCTGCGCCTGCCGGAACCGTTCGCCCTCCTGGCGCTGTCGGCTTACGCTCTCAGCGTGAACTTCCTGGCGGTGTCGGCCTACGGCATGGAGACCCCCATGTATACCGCCTTGGCGCTGGCGGGGACCTGGTTCGCGCTGTACTCGGGACGGCCCGTGCCGGGCCTGGCGGCCGTCGCCTTCCTGGCCCCCTTGGCGCGGCCGGAAGGGGCCCTGCTGCCGGCCGCCCTGATCTTGTTGCGCGGCCGGAAGGCCGGAAAAACCGCGCCCGCCCTGGCCGCCGCCGCGGGGCTGGGGCTGTTTTTCTGTTTCAACCGGTACGCCTACGGACATTGGCTCCCGCATTCCATTTTGGCCAAGCGCCTGGAAATCCACGTCGGCTTCCTCGAGGGGCTGCGCAGCTGGATCCTCAACGTGTTCTACAAAGGACCTTGCCTGGGCGGGTTCACCTTGACCACCTTGGGCAACCTGCTCGTCCTCGGCGCGGCGGCGGCGGGATTCCTCCGCCGCAAGGCGCGGATCCCTTGGGCCCTGCTGGCATGGCCGTCCTTGTACTTCCTCTTCTTCACCTGTACGGGCGCGAGCTACGCCCTCTTCACCTGGTATTACCTGCCCGTGCTGCCCTTCCTGATCCTGTTCCTGGCGGAAGGGTTGCGGAGGCTGGCGGAGGACCGGGTCCCGCCCCAAGCGCTCCGGGCCGGGCTGTTCCTCTTCCTGGCCTACGTGCCCGCGCAGACTTTCCTGCAGGGGCTGCCCCGCAAGCACGCGTTCGCGGAGGCGGCGCGGGAAGGCCGCTATCGCGAGGCCGCGCGCATCGTGGACTCCCTGGCCGCTCCCGGAGAGGTGCCCTTGGTGATGATCGACGAAGTGGGGGCCGTCGGCTATTATTCCCGCGCCAGGATCCTGGATTCGCACGGCTTGCTGTCCCCGGAGGCCCTGGCCTACCTGGGTCCCGCCGATGGGTATTTCCTGCGCATGGCCGCCATGCAGGATCGCTTCGATCCGGATTGGATCCTGGGCCTGCGCTTGGCAAGGGACGAAGGCCGGCTCCATCCGGGAGAAGATGGGCTTTTCGCCGGATATGGGCCGGTGCGGATCCTGCGGTTGCCGCCGCATCCCTACAATATGGAAATGTGGCGGCGCTTGGCTCCGGATTGACCGGGCCCCCTCAGGCCCCGCCGAAACGCGGCGCGCGCCAGGAGAACGGTCCGCTCCGCGCCGTGGCGGCCGCGCGCCGGCGCCTGCGGCGCCACAAGAAGGGCGCGGCCAGGGCGGCCAAAGGCAGCAACAGCAGGACCCCCGCCATCAAGGAGGCCATCCCCGCCACCGCGGAAAGCAGCAACAGGCTGGAAGCCATGGTGGCCACGCGCCAGCCGGCGGGAGGCCCACGCCGGAGCCCGGGCCGGCGGAGCATCCCGGGATCGTCTCTTTCCGGGTCGCCATAGCGCCCGATTTCCGGTTTCTGATTCATCGGGATATTCCTTGCGGCGGCCGTCCCGGGGGAAAGCGGTGCCTGGGCGCTATGTCCCTGAGCAGCAGAAAGGCCAGGAACAACGTCAACGGAAGCGTCACGATGACGCCGGCACCGAACGAAACCAGGAAGGCCACGACGTTGATGAGGATGAGAGCGGCGAAGATGCCCAAGGTCTTGGTCCAGGCCTTGGCGGTGTCGAGCGCGGGCAGTTTGTCTCCGGAATCTTCGTCCATGCATCCTCCTCGTTCAGGTTGTCAAAGCTTGGGGCCCAGCAAAGAGGAAAGGTCCTCCGCGTGTTCTTCCTCCACCGCCAGGATGGTTTCCAACAGGCGCCGGCTGGTGGGATCCTTCTCTCCGAAGAACCGGATCATCTCGCGATAGCTGTCGATGGCGATGCGCTCGGCGACCAGGTTCTCCTTGATCATGTCCTCGAGCGATCCGCCCTCCACGTATTCGGCGTGGCTGCGGGCCGTGATGCCGTCCGGGTTGAAATCGGGTTCGCCGCCCAACTGGATGATGCGCTCCGCGATCATGTCCGCGTGCTCGCCCTCCTGGGCGGCATGCTCCTTGAATTCCGCCTTGACGGATTCCGAGTGGACGCCCGAGGCCATGAAATAATGCCTGCGGTAACGGAGGTTGCAGACGATTTCCGTGGCCAGGGCTTCGTTGAGCAGCTTGAGGACCGTTTCCCGATCAGCGGAATAGCCTTCGGTCACGGCCCCTTCGGTCAGGTGCTTGCGGGCCCGTTCGCGCAGGATGGAGATGTCGGTAAGGGTGCTCTCGTCCATGGAATTCTCCTCTTTGCCATCGGCAAAAAATAGCGGCGAGGGATGTCGCCTTTCCCAATCAAAATACCTTTTGGCGGACCCGTATGGATTTTTCGCCGGCCGGCATTATTTGCTGTCGCCTGGGTCCCGCAAACTTTATATTGCAGGAGATCAAGCGTCAAGACAGGATATCAGGGCAGGACATATGCTTCCGGATCCCGCGGAAATTGATCAGCGCGTCTTCCCCAAATTCCCGCCTCCCTTCTCCCCCAAGGCGCCGGAGGGTCCCCAGGCTTTCGGGATCTGGCTGTGCGACGGGCAGGGCGGGACCGGGGATCCCGATCCCGCCCTGGTGCGGGCGGCGCTGGGCGCGCCTTATGCCCGTCCGGCGGCGCCGGACGCGGAGGCGGACGGAACCGGATCGGACGGGCGCGCCGCCGTCACCCCCGCCGGCGAAAGGGATTCCCTGGCCGAGAAATGGCGCCTGCGGCTCCGGGACGGAAAGCCCTGGGATCATGAATACCGCGTCTTCGACGGGAAAGGACGCATGCGCCACCTGCTGAGCCGGGGCGTTCAAGTGCGCGCTTCCTCCGGAGACGTCCTGGGCTGGATAGGCGTCGACCTGGATATCACGGACATCCGGGATGCCGAAGAGGAATTGCGGCTGTCCCAGGACCGGTTCCGCGTGGCCTTGGAAAGCGGGTGCGACCTGCTGTACGAATGCGACATGGTCACGGGCGTGCGCCGCTGGTTCGGTCCGGTGGACGAGTTGCTCGGATTCGGCCGCGATGAGTTCGAGCGCACCCAGGCGGCCTGGGAAACGGCCCTGCATCCCGAGGACCGCGACAGGGTCCTGGAGGTGCGCCGCAGGCATCTGGACGGAAGTTCGCCTTTCCAGGTGGAATACCGGATCAGGCGCCGCGACGGCGAGGCCATGCACTGGCTGGACAGGGGAAAGGCCATGCGCGATCGCGACGGATCCCCGGTGCTGTGGATAGGCTTCGTCACGGACATGACGGAGCGGAGGCGGGCCGAGGAGATGATCCGCAAGAGCGAAGAGCGCCGCCGCGCGTCCCAGCGCCTGGAGGTGATAGGCCGGCTGGCGGGGGGCATCGCGCACGATTTCAACAACCTGCTCACCGCCGTGAACGGCTACGGCGAACTGGTGCTCGCGCAATTGGAGGATGGGAGCGATCTCGCGCCCCACGTGAAGGAGATCCTGCGGGCCGGGGAAAGGGCCGCCACCTTGACGCGGCAGCTCCTGGCCTTCAGCCGGCGCCAGGTGCTGGCCCCCAAGGTGCTCGATCTCAACGCCTTGATCCGGGACCTGCGGAAGATGCTGGGCGAGTTCATCGGTCCGTCGATAGAGATCCGCTTCCATCCCGGCGCGCAGGTTTCCCGCATCAAGGCCGATCCGGCCCAGGTGGAGCAGGTCATCGTCAACCTGGCGCTCAACGCCAAGGATGCCATGCCCCAGGGAGGCTGGCTCCTCATCACGACCGAGGAGGCGGAGCTCCGGCCCGGGGACGCCCTGGCGGACGCCGCGGAAGGCGAGTTGCGGCCGGGCCGGTACGTGCTGCTGTCCGTGCGGGACTCGGGGGTGGGCATGGACGAGGAGACCAAGTCCCATCTCTTCGAGCCGTTCTATACCACCAAGGGACGGGCCCAGGGCCTTGGGCTTTCCGCCGTATACGGGATCGTCAAGCAGAGCGGAGGTCACATTACGGTTACCTCGGACCGGGGCGAAGGCGCCGCGCTCCGCCTCTATTGGCCCCGCTTCGACGGGGCCTTGCCCCGCTTCGACGGGGCCCAAGCGGAAACCGGGCCGGAAGGGCTCCTTGTCGAGGCGCCGGGATACGGCGGATACGGCCCGGGCGCGCCCCTGGTGCTGATCGCCGAGGACGAGGATTCCCAGCGCGCCCTGGTGCGCGGCATCCTGGAAAGCCGCGGCTATGCCGTGTTGGTGGCCGGTTCCGGACAGGAGGCCCTGGATCTGGCGCACCAGGCGGGCGCGCCTATCGACTTGCTCCTGGCGGACGTGGTGATGCCGGGCATGGGCGGCCTGGAACTGGCCCGGACCCTGCAGGACCTGCTGCCCGGCGTCAAAGTTCTGTTCATGTCCGGATTCACGGACCATCAGCACGTGCGCGAAGGCATCCTGGAATGCAACCGGGATTTCATCGGCAAGCCGTTCTCCCATGAAGACTTGCTGGCCAAGGTGCAGGCGGTGCTGGAAGTGAAGCGCGCCGCGTGAAGGGCCGGGGGCGGAACGCCCGCGCGTCCCGGGCGGTTCAGAACAGGGAGTTGGGTTTGGCTTTGGCCTTGGACGGCGGCGGTTCGGCGCCGGACTGTTTCGGCCGGGCGGGTTTCGCCTTGGAGGGCTTGGCAGGCTTGGCGGGCGCAGGTTTGGGCAGCGCCAGGGGCTTGACGGGAGGGAGCAACAGGTCGGTAAGGATCCATTGCTTGCGCTTGGAAACCCGGAAGTTCATGGATTTCTCCACCGCCTCGGTTTCCCGCAGGCTCGCGGCCGGAACTTCCGTGACCAGGTCCATGGGATAGGCGTACTCCACCGCGCGGACCCGCTTGCCTTTCAGTTCGATCTTCTCGACCGGCCAGCACGAGATGCCGGGCGAGACCTGGGACCAGGTGGAGTCCTTGGCCATGGTTAGGAAGAGGAGCACGCGGGCATCGTTCCGGTAGGCCGTCTCCTCGAATTCCTTGTCGTTCCACGCCACTTCGATTTCCCGCGTGCGCAGCCGGCCTTTGATGAGCCCGTCCAACTCCACTACCGCCTTGCGCCCGTCGGACATGAATCCGGCGGACACGCTCGCGACCTTTCCGGCCGCCACCACCGTGGCCCGGGAAAGCAGGTAGGCATAACTCCGCGGTTGCAGGTCGGCTGCCGCCGCCAGGGACGCGGCCAGGCACAAGAACAGGAGGCGGGACGGGAAGCGCATGCAGGAATGATACTCAGGCGCGCCCCGGCCTGCACGGGGCCCGGGAACGATTTTACCCGGAAAACCCGGGGCCATCGGTCCCGGGGAGGTTTTCCCCGGTGCTAGTCCTCGGGCCTCTCTATCAAGTTACGAAGAGGCGGATAGAAGTGGTGTTTAATAGGTATGAGCCAGAGAAAAGGACATCCCCAGAGCATCATCCACCTCAATCCCTCGGAACGGGTCCAGGTGGAAAACCTATTGCA
>DATENA010000032.1:0-3736 GCA_035275285.1 Fibrobacteria bacterium
CGACAGCAAAAAAGAGTTTAATATCCATGACCTCTGGAAACCCAAACGAGGAGACCCCCTTGAGCGAGTTCAACACCTCAATAGACCAGGGCACGTCCTCCCTCGAGGACGTGCCGATGCCTGCCGAAGGCATCCCGGCCGCCGCGGCCATGCCCGCGCCCGAAACGGGTCTTGGCGTGAAGAAGCGCCAATCCCCGGTCAAAAAGGAAAAGATCAAGGCTTCGGATCGCTCCCTGAAATTCCTGGGGGACGATTCCGGCCTGGCCGCCTACCTCCGGGAGATCAGCCAGAACACCAACCTGAGCCTGCAACAAGAAGCCGAATTGGCGCGCCGCATCCGCACCGGTGACAAAGAAGCCCTGAACACCCTGGTCCAAGCCAATCTCAAGTTCGTGGTGGCCGTATGCCGCAACTACCAATACCAGGGCCTGCCCCTGGGCGATTTGATCAACGAAGGCAACCTGGGGCTCATCCGCGCCGCCAAGCGTTTCGATGAGACCATGAATTTCAAATTCATTTCCTATGCCGTCTGGTGGATCCGCCAGGCCATCCTATCGTCCCTGGCCGACCAGTCGCGGGTGATAAACATCCCCCCGAGCCGCGTGGGCACCATCCACAAGCTGGGCAAGACCAGCGTGAAGCTGGAGCAGAAGCTGGGCCGCGCGCCCACGGTCTCCGAGCTGGCGGAAGAGATGGGGGTGGGGATCAACGAGATCCACGAAAGCCTCCAACTCAGCGCTTCCCCCATGTCCCTGGACGCTCCCGTCAAGGACGGCGAGGACGGGCGCCTGGAGGACGTGCTGGAGGACCACAATGTCGAGAGCCCGGACAAGAGCACCACCGCCTTTTCCCTGCGCGAGGAGATGAGGGAAATCCTGGGCAGCCTGGACGAGCGCGAGGAAAAAGTGGTCCGGCTGTATTACGGCATCGGGCTGGAGACCACCTATACCCTCGAGGAAATCGCCCAGCGGTTCAACCTCACCCGGGAACGCGTGCGCCAGATCAAGGAAAAGGCGCTCAAGCGGTTGCGGCATCCCTCCCGCATGCAAAAGCTGGAACGCTTCAAGGTTTGACGGCATCCATGGGCCCCGCTTCCGAAGAACGCCCCGAAGACGGTACCATCACCGGCTCCGGGTCGCGTTCGCGGGGAATCACCGTTCTCCTGGTCGACGATGACGTGTCCGTGCGGGCCCTGGTGGAGGCGGCCCTGGAAATCCAGGGATACTCCATCCTCAAGGCTTATGATTCCGATCAGGCCCTGCGCTTGAGCGATGCCCATGAAGGGCCCATCCAACTGCTCATCGCCGATCAGGTCATGCCGCCCTTCATGAGCGGCAATGAACTGGCTTCCTGCCTGCGCCTCATGCGTCCGGAGATCAAGGTGCTCTACATCTCCGGTTACGCAGCCAACGATTCCGTGCAGGACGAGGTGGGGGACTTCGCCGCGGATTTCCTGCCCAAGCCGTTCACGCCGGATCTGCTGATCCGCAAGGTGGAAAAGCTGGTGGCCATGAACTCCGGGGCCGAGTAGCCGCCGCGGCGCGCGATGCCCGGGCGGGACGTCTCCGCGCGGGCCGGATCGGGCAGCGCCCCCGGGACCAGGGACAATTGCGGATCCACGGCGCGGGCACGGTTCCTTCCGGTTTCATGGCGAGCCTCCTTTCCCGGTTCCGGCGCGTTTGCGCGCGCGGCGGGGCTTGGCCGCCACCACGATCAATCTTCCGCTGGCGGCGGCTTCCGGGCCGCGGCCTTCCCAATCCCCGTAGACGCGCTCCAACCTCAGGCCCGCGCCCCGCAGCAAGGCCTCGATCTCGGACCGGTTCCAGGCTTTCACGGCCGCGAATCCCCCGCAGCCGGCGCCTTCCTTCCCTTGCGCGCCCGCGGCTCCGGCCAGACGGGCCGAGATGCGGCCCGTCGAAGGATCGAACGCGACGTCCACCCGCGCGCGGCGCCCCTCCGCCGTCACATGCCGCGTCCCCGCCAGGCTCCAGGCCCGATCGCGATCGAACGCGTGGAAGCAGACCAGCCCTCCGGGCCGCACGGCCCGGTGCATCGCCCGCAATTGCTCCAGGATGTCCCCGTCGCCGCCGCGGCCGAGCGCCTGCGCCAGCAGCACCGCGCGATCGAAGCGGCCCTCCGCGGAATTCCGGGCGGTTCCCCGCGGAACCCGGCCGGGGATTCCCGGTCCGGCGGACACCCCGTGGCCGAGCCGGGTTAACTCGGCCGTTACCTCTTCCGGCGCGCCGCCGAAGGCGACGATGGCGTTGTCGCCGAACAGGTACAGGGCATTGACCAGGAAGGACGTCAAGGCGGTTTTTTCCGGCAGGAACGCGGCCTCCAGGCAGGTTTCGGCGGCGCGGCGGCGCCAGGCGCGAAGGGCCATTTCCGGGGGAATTCCGGTTTCTCCGGATCCCATGATCGCCGCAATGTCCCGGACCGGGGGGACGGGCCGTTTCTGCACTGCCGATGTCGTCATCTCAACCTCCGAGAAAACAAAAAAAAAGAAGCCCGCTCGGGGGAGCGGGCTTCTCGGTGACACGGTCGTGGACCTGTGTTTTAAAGCAACCCGCTCCTTTTCGCCCCGGCTTGGGGGGTATGCATGGCGGTACGTACGGCCATGATCCGTCCCATCGGGGCGCGGCATGAGCGCCAAACCGAAGGGAGCAGGGATTTGCAGGCCGTAATATGCGTCATATCCATCATATCCGCAAGTATACTCAATTCTCCCGGATTATCAAGATCGGGAACGGACCGCTCCGGCCCGCCGCCTTGCAGGTCCCGTTGCATATGGGTTGCA
The DNA here is from genome assembly GCA_035275285.1 of Fibrobacteria bacterium. Classification (GTDB taxonomy): domain Bacteria; phylum Fibrobacterota; class Fibrobacteria; order UBA11236; family UBA11236; genus Chersky-265. The sequence continues at coordinate 2,798 of DATENA010000032.1, forward strand.
GGCCGGCGGGGAAAAGAATTTCCGCCGCTTTCGCGGAGAAATAAAGATATTTACGGGGCCATCCGTTCCAGGGGGGGACTTTTGATGCTTTGGGCAATATGCGCGCTCTTGCTGGCGTTATGGCTCGTGTCGATGGCGGTGTCCGTGACCTTGGGCGGCCTCGCCCATCTGTTGCTGGTGGCCGCCATCGCCGTGATCCTGTTCCGCGTCTGGCAAAGCAGGACCACCATCTGAGCGTTGGGACGCCGTGATCCCGGGCACCGGGATGACGCGCAGATCCCGGGCAGCCTGCGCTCGGCGTGGGCCATGGGGGAAATTTACAAATTTCCCGTTTCGCCGCCGCGGGCGGGAAATTATGTTCCTTGCCATCGAATGGAGGCAGGGCCATGAAACTTCCGCAGCTTTCCGCCATCGCCGCTCTTGGGTTACTTGGATGTTACGGAGGGCGCCCGCCCGCCCCTTCACCGGACGGGAACATGGACATGGACGCGCCCGCCACGGCGCGCGGGCGATCCGCCTCCATGCTGGTGCTGGGCGCCGCGCAAAGCTACGCGGCCGTTCCCCGGGCCGGGCTCGCCTTGCTCGAGATGGCGGAATCCTGGAGGGGAGCCGATCCGACCACCCTGGGCGCGAACATGCGGGAGATCCAATCCGTGAAATGGAGGGGAGCGCAATACTTCCTGATCGCCACGCGCGACCGCCTTGACATCGCCGCGACCATCGAAGGCGGCGGGATCGCCGCCTCGCTGCGCTTCGATCCCGCGTCCCTAGCATGGTACGCGGAGGCCGGACCGGAAAAGGCCAAGCTCGCGGAATGGGCCGATGAATCCCGGCGCGTGCTGACGCTGATCCGCCCCGACGGGACGCGCGTGGCGGTGAGGCCCTGAGGGGAGGCCGGGAATCAGTTCCCGGAGCCCAGCCAGCCGCCCATGGCCGCCG
>DATENA010000033.1:0-11923 GCA_035275285.1 Fibrobacteria bacterium
TACTATGCGCATCTGCCCGGCATGCCTGAAAAGGATGTGAAGGCGATGATTGCGAAATTTCACGAATACCTAACTCAGCAGGCCGTATTTAGAAAAGTCCTGGGTATCTTGTGAGTTACGAAAATGAGGGGATGGCTGAGCTTTTATACCCATGTGCTCAAGACCGGGTTGGAGGGGATGCAGACCGCTCCGCGCGCCACCAGGCGGCTGGAAATTCCCACGGTATTGACCCGGGGTGAGGTGCAGGCGGTATTGTCGTCCTTGGAGTATCCCTACAACCTGTTCGTACAGCTGTTGTATGGGTGCGGGTTGCGGTTGAACGAAGGCTTGACCTTGCGGGTGCAGGACCTGGATGTGGAAGGACGCGCATTGAGGGTCCATCATGGCAAAGGGGAGAAAAGCCGCAGCGTACCCCTGCCACGGACTTTGGTGCCGGCATTGGTCAAGCACCTGGAGTCGGTGCGGGGCCTCTTGGAGGCCGATTTGAAAGTGGGGTTCGCCGGGGTGTTTTTGCCGGGGGCGTTGGCGCTCAAGTTGCCAGGGGCCGCCCGCGGCTGGCCTTGGCAATGGGTATGGAAACCACCATGATCCATACCCACGTCCTGCAATCGATGGCGGGCAAGGTCATGAGCCCGTTGGACGTATAGCAGAGGTCTGGCACGGGGGCTTGCGAATGGAGATGTCCGCCGGAGGGAAGCCGGCACCGCAGTCGGGGAAAAGAAAAGGCGCCCCGGACGGGGCGCCTTAAGGTCGGGGCTTACGGTTCCTGGATCCTGTACGCCTCAGTGGGGCAGGGTCGCGGGCTCAGTATCCATCTCGTCCTTCTTCATCACCATGCCCATCTTCTCCTTGCGCTTTTCCCAGGCGTAGTAGAAGGTGGGCACCACCACCAGCACCAGCAGGGTGTTGAAGAGCAGGCCCCAGAAGATGCCCCAGGCCATGGGCGCCCACCAGAGGGAGGATTCGCTCTTGGTCTCGAAGCCGAAGTGGATGAAGTCGATGCCCTTGCCGGTGGCCATGGGCAGGAGGCCGATCATGGCGGTGATGGCCGTCAGGAGCACGGGGCGGAGGCGGGTGGCGCCGCCGGTGACGACGGCTTCGCGCAGGGGCATGCCGTGCCGCCGCAGATGGTTGATGAAATCGATGAGCACGATGCCGTTCTTGGCCACCACGCCCGCGAGGGCGATGATGCCGATGCCGGTCATCATGATGGCGAAGGTGGTGTGCACGATGAGCAGCCCCCAGAAGACGCCGCCCAGGGAGAGGATGATGCCGATGAGCACCAGGAACGGCTGGAGCACGGAGTTGAACTGGGCCACCATGGTCAGGAACACCAGGGACACGGCGATGAAGAAGGCCTTCTTGAGGAAGTTGGTGGTGTCGTCCTGCTCGCGGTTGCTGCTTCCGGTCTGGATGCGGTAGCCGGGAGGGACGCTGATCTTGGCGGCGATTTCGGCCGCGGCGGCCTTGGCCTTGGATTCGTCCTTCACGCCGGGGGCCATTTCGCCCCAGACCTGGATGGTGCGGTCGCCTTCCAGATGGTTGATCTTGGCCAGGCTGGCGCCCTGGGTGATGCGGACCATGGAAGTGAGGGGAATCTGGGCGCCTTCGTGCGGGACCGTGATCTGGTCCAGGCCCGAGAAGGCTTCGCGCGTCTTGGGATCCAGGCGGATCATCACGTTGTACTCGTCCTTGCCCTGGCGGTACTTGGCGGCTTCGATGCCGTGGATGGAGCCGCGCACGGCCATGGCGACGTCCGCGGTGGTGACGCCCATGGACATGGCCTGTTCGCGGTCGATGTCCACCTTCAGTTCCGGGCGTACGGGCTCGTAATCCCAATCGATGTTCACCAGGTCCGGGATGCCGTGGAGCTTGGCCTTGAGGTCCTCCGCGATCTTGGCGATTTCCTTGAAATCATCGCCCACGACTTCGAAGGAGACCGGGTATCCCTGGGGCGGGCCTTCCTGCTGCTTCTTGACGTTGACCTGCCAGCCGGGCAGGATGTCCTTCATGTTGCGCTGCATCCAGTCCATGGACTTCCAGGAAGAGACCTTGCGCTCGTTGTAGTCGACGAAGGCCACGTCCACGTAGGCCTTGTTGGATTCCGGGCTGCGGTCGCCGCCCATCTCGCTCTTGCCGAAGCCGACCACGCCGGAGAAGCTTTCCACGTCGGCGCTGTCTTCGGGCATGGTAAAGAGCTTCTTCTCGACCACCTTGAGGGCGGAATCGGTTTCGCTGATGTTGATGCCTAGGGGGCCTTCCACTTCCACCGCCACCACCAGGGGATCGATGTTGGGGAAGAAGACCACGCCGGTTCCGAACTTGCCGTAGGCCATGATGCCGCCGATCACGAACAGGAAACAGAAAAGGGTGATGAGCACGGGATGGCGGATGGCGCGCTCCAGGACGCTCTCGTACCACTTCTTCACCTTTTCGAAGCGTTCGCTGCCGCCCTCTTCCAGGCCCTTGGAGTTCTTGCTCATCCACAGGGAGGCGAACACCGGGTTGAACACGAAGGCCACGAACAGGGAGCCGGCCAGGGTCACGGAAACCGTGATGGGCAGGAACTTGAAGAACTGGCCCATCATGCCGGGCATGAGCAGCAGGGGCAGGAAGGCGAAGATGGTGGTCAGAGTGGCGGTGGCGACCGGGAGCATCACTTCCTTGGTGCCGTCGATGGCGGCCTGCACCTTGGATTTCCCCATCTGGAGATGCCGGTAGATGTTCTCCACCACCACGATGCCGTCGTCCACGAGCATGCCCAGGCCTATGACCAGGGAGAAGAGCACCACCATGTTGAGGGTGATGCCCATGTAGTCCAGCACCAGGAAGCCCATCATCATGGAGAAGGGGATGGCGGTGGAGATGAAAAAGCTGTTGCGCACGCCCAGGAAGAAGGAGAGGATCACCACCACCAGCACCAGGCCGGTGAGGATGTGGTTCTGCAGCTCCTTGGCCATGCGGCGGATGGCGATGGACTGATCGAAGGTGTAGTTGATGTGCGTGCCGGCGGGCCAGGTGGGCTTGAGTTCTTCCACGGTGCGCTTGGCCTCGTCCACCAGGTCCACGATGTTGGAACCGGTGCGCTTGGTGACGGCGATGGCCTGGGAGTTCTTGCCGTGGAGGCGGAACACCGTGCTTCGGTCGCGGGCGTAGCCGAAGTGCACGTCGGCCACGTCCCGGACCCGGACCAGGCTGGCGCCGCTGCCGCGGATGGCCAGGTTGGCGAATTGCTCGGGATCGGCCAGTTCGCCGGTGAGCTGGATGGAGAAGCGGCTGCCGCCGGCCTTGAGGGTGCCGCCGGGGATGTTGCGGTGCTGGCCCTGCACGGTCTTCATCAGATCGTTGAGGCTCACGCCGTATTGGCGCAGGCGGGCGGGGTCGGCGTCGATGGCCACTTCCTTCTCCTGCTTGCCGGTGATCTGGGCGTCGAGCACGCCGGGGATGGTCTTGACGCGGTCCTTGAGCTGTTCCACCACTTCGTCGAGGCGCTCGCTTTCGTATTCGCCGGAAAGGGACATCACGAAGATGGGGATGTTCGAGAAATTGAGTTCGCGTACCACGGGTTCTTCGGCGTCCGTGGGGAGATCGGGCTTGGCCTCGTCCACCTTGTCCTTGACGCGGCGCAGGGCGGTTTCCACGTCGACGTCCGCATTGAACTCCACCTGGATGGAGGAAATGCTTTCCATGGACTGGCTGGAGACCTTCTTGAGACCGTCCAGGCCTTCCAGCTTGTCCTCGATCTTGTCGGTGACGGTCTTCTCGATGTCCTCGGGAGAAGCGCCGGCATAGACCACGTTGATGAAGATCAGCGGGATCTTGATTTCCGGGAAGGATTCCAGCGGCATGCTCTTATAGGACATGGACCCGGCCAAGAGCAGGATGACCGCCAGCACGAGGACGGTAACCGGGTTTTTAACTGCGAACTTTGTCATGGAAGACTCCTAGAAAACTTTGTGCGCGGCGCGTCTGCGGCCGCCAAGAGAGAAGTCAAAGTTCAAAGTGCGAAAGTCAAAGCGCAAAATGGAAGAGGGGCGGCCAGGGCCCGCGGCAGGGCATTCGACGCCGCCTCGCCGGATAAGACGAGGTCCGCCCGCAAAAGCGGGAAGGATTGGACTCCGATTTCCCATTCTTCTCTTGTCTTCAATTTGCACTTTGAACTTTGCCTTTTGCATTTTTACCCCGGCAGACTCCGGGTCAATACGTCACTTTCGTCCCGGTCGAGACCCGGAACGCGCCTACGGTAATGATCAAATCGCCTTCCGAAAGGCCGCCCTCGACCACCACGAAGTCGCCCTGGGCCGGTCCCAGTCGGACGGGCACCTGCAAGGCCTTGCCGTCCTTGACGACCATGACCATGGTGCCGTCCTGCAGGCGCAGCACGGCGTTGGAAGGGACCACGATGGCCTTGTCGTATTTCTTGCGGAGGATGCGGGTCTTGCCCACCATGCCCGGCCGCAGGACGTTCCCGGAATTGGGGATATCGATGCGGGCCATGACGGTGCGGTTGCGGGCTTCGACCGCGCGGTCGATGCTCTTGAGCTTGCCCACGAACGCGTGCGCCGAATCCTGCACCAGGCTGAACTCGGCGGTCTGGCCTTCGCGGAAGTCGCGGGCCTCGGACTCGGGGATGGCGACCACGGCCTGGAGGCGGGCGGTGGCGGCGATGCGCACGGTGGGCGCGCCGGGCGCCACCGTCTGGAAGCGCTCGACCATGCGGCTGACGAGGACGCCCGAGAACGGCGCCTGGCAACGGCTGTCCTCGTAGGAACGCTGGGACTGCAGCATGGCCACGCGGGCCTGCTGGAACTGGAGTTCGGCCTGGTCCAGGACCGCCTTGCCCACGAATCCCTTCTCCACGTTCATCTTCTGGCGATCCATCTCGCCTTTGGCCACTTCCATGGCCGATCGGGCGGAGAGCATCATGGCCTGGTAGCGCTGGCTCTCGATGTCGCACAGGGCCTGTCCCGCCTGGACGGCCTTGCCCACGTCGCTCACGTTGGCGACGCGGCCGCCCTGGCTCGGGGCGGCCAGGGTGGCGTCGTCCGATCCGCGCAGATCGGCGCTGTAATTGCCCCAGTCTTCGAAAGGCTTGGCGGAGGCCGGGACCACCACCACGCGGACCGCGGCGGAACCGCTGTCGGACGTTCCGGCTTCTTCCTTGCCTTTTTCGCCCTTCTTGCCGCATCCGGCCAGCAGGGCGGCGGCGGCGACCAGGGCCAACACTGGGACGAACCCGCCGATGCGGCGGACGATCTCGCCGTTACGGCCGGAGTTTACGCGGATATTCATGGAGCCTCCTCATTGATCAAACCTTTGCCCATGGCCAGGCGAAGCGCGGCCGCGGAACGTACTTGCTGGTAGCGCGCGTTCAGGAGCCCGAACTCGCTGGTGCGCAGGCTTTCCTCGGCGGAAAGCAAATCGGTGAGCTGGCCTTTGCCGGCGCGGAAATCCTGGGACAGCAGGGCCTGCGCCTCCTGGGCTGCGGCCACGGCCTGCTGGGACGCGGCCAGGGCCGTATCGGCGGCCTGGTATTCGCGGAACACGCCTTCGAGTTCGATCCGCGCCTTCTTGCGGGCCTGGCGGGTGTTGATCCCCAGGCTGCGCGCGTCGGACTGCATCTGCTTGGCCTGGGAAGACAGGGAGAAGCCGTCGAAGATCTGCCAGTTGAGGCCGATGCCCACCTGCCATTCGCGATTGTCGTCGAGTTCATCGAGCTGGTCCAGCTTGTAGGCCAGCACGCCGACCTTGCCCTGGGCGCCCAGGGTGGGCAGGTACAGCATCTTGAGGTAACGGGCCTGCCCTTCCAGGGATTGGCGCTGGAGTTCCATCGATTTGATGTCGGAGCGTTCGGAGATCAGGGCCTCCATGGCCTGGCTGTCGGGAAGGGATTTGACGGCATCCATGGGAAGGTGGGTGGCGGTGTCCAATTCCACTTGCGCCTCCAGGCTCCGGCCCAGGATGCGGTTCAAGGCCATGCGGGCGGTCTCGGCGTCCTTCTCGGCGCGGATGCGCTGGGGCTCCAGCGATTTGAGGGACGTGATGGCCAGGAGCACGTTCGAGCGCTGGCCCGATCCCATGCGGAAATTGCCCTCCAGGAAGTTCACCGTCTCGGTCTGGCGCTTGAGGGCCGACTCCAGCGTGCCCAGCCGGGCCTTCAGGGTGACGGCTTCGTAATAGGCGTCCAGAACCTGCAATTGCAGGTTCTGGAGGGCGCGGTGGCGCGAAGCCCGGTCGGCGCGGTCCTGGATGTTGGCGGTCTTGACGACCTGTCCCACGCGGCCGAAGGCGAAAAGGGTCTGATCGGCCTGGATACCGTAGGTGTAGCGGTTCTGCGCCGTGGCGATGACGGTTGGCGTATTCCCGACGGCCAGGGAGCGGTCGACCGGGACCACTTGCTGCCCGTTCACGTTCTGGACCAGGAGGTTGCCGTCCTTATCCTTGACGTAGGTGTCGGCGGCCTGGAATCCCAGGGAGGACAGATCGAAGGGCGAGGCGCCGCGGCCCGCGTTGGCATAGGCGGAGATGCGCGGATAAGCGCTGGACCAGGCCTGCTGCTTGACGGCCTCGAAGCGGTTCTCCTTCTCCTTGAGCACCAGGGCCTCTTCGCTCTTGCCGAGCGCTTCGCGGATGGCCTGCTCCAAGGTGAGCGGCTCCGCTCGCACCGGGACATGGAGCAGTTGCAAGCAGGCCGCGAGCACGGCGGCCAGGCCCGCCTTGGCGGTGGGCATGGCCGCCGGGACGGCGGGTTCGCAGATGGGTTGGAGGCTATTTGGCATGGTATTCCGCCCTGGCTTTATCGGTGAGCAAGCCCTCGAACAGCACCTTGCAGATGGTGTCGTACACTTGCGAGGGTTTGAAGGGAAGGCCGGAAAGGGTTTCCGGGTTCAGGATGTCCCGCACCACGTGCGAGTAGATCAGGATGAAAAGGCGTTCGTCCACGTCCTTGCGGAACTGGCCCTTCTGGCGGCCTTCCTTGATCAAGGCCCCGAAGTCGGTCTCGATGTTCTTCTGGCGGTGCTTTTCCACTTGCTTCCAGAGGTCCGGCACGTTGCGGCGCAGGTCGTGCACCAGCGGTTCGGACATCTGGCTGAAGAGGCCGGTGATGTAGGTCATGGTGAGCTTGAGCCGGTCCAGGGGCGAGATGTCCTGCCGGTGGCAGATGGCCTTGAGTTCGGCATCGCATTCTTCCATGTGCGCGGAGGTGACTTCCTGGAGCAGGTCTTCCTTGCTGGGGAAATACCGGTACAGGGTCTTCTTGCTCATCCCCAGGGCCTCGGCGGCCTCATCCATCGTCACCTTGCTGAAGCCATAGCGGAAGAAGAGGATGCGGGCCTCGTCCATGATCCGCTTCTTGACGTCTTCGTCGAGCTTGATTTCGGTGTGGGTGCGCATAAAAACCCTGGAAACTCTTCCCGTATTCCGAGTTTCCATAATAATTACGGAAGCGAAAGTTGTCTAGGGGGTACGAAAACATATTTGCGCCGCTTCATACATAGGTAGCAAAGCCATTAATCATGGTCATGTACTGACCGCCAGGTAAGTGAAGACCGTTAGGTAAGTAAATAAAATCAGGCCCGGAAAAGTGGAAAATCGGAAAAAAAGGAACAGAGAAAAGTCAATTCCGGCGGGCGATAAGAAGTAATTTCTCCTCCATCGGTCTTCCGTTCCATCCGATCCAGAAAGGGATTCCATGTCCAGCTACTACCTGTCCGAAGACCTCGCCCGATTCGGCGATATGGCCCAATCCAGCCCGAAATTGTTCGATCTTTTCATGAAATGGTACGGAACCACCATGGAACCGGGCGCCTTGGACGCGCGCACCAAGAAACTGATCGCCTTCGCGGTCTCCTTCGCCATCCAGGAGCCCTATTGCATCGATTCCTATTCCTCGGCCTGCACGGACGCGGGCATCTCTCCCGAGGAAATGGCGGAAGCGGTGAACGTGGTGGCGGCCATCCGCGGCGGCGGGTCCATCGCCCATTGGGTGCAGGTGGGCAATTCCCTGGCCCGCAAGGACTGAGGGGAACCCGGGAAATGGGGCGGAAATGAGCGGAATCCGCAGGAAATTGGCCGTAATTGGCGCGGGACCCATGGGCCTGTTCGCGGCGTTCGCGGCCGCCCGGCGCAACCTGGATGTCACCGTTCTGGAACGGGACCGCGTGGGCGGCTCGCTCCTGAGTTGGGGAAGGACGCGCTTCTTTTCCCCCCTGGAGATGAACGTGCCGGCGGACGTCCGTGGGGCCCTGCCCGGCCTCCCCTCCGGGGACGCCTTGCTGACGGGTCCGGAAATGGTGGAGCAGGTGCTGATGCCGCTCTCGCGCCTTCCCCTCCTCTACGATCGCATCCGCCTGCGCCACCGGGTGCTGGGGGTGGCCCGCGCGGGCCTTTCCCGGGAAGATTTCCCCGGCCATCCCGTGCGGCAGGAGAAGCCTTTCCGCCTCCTGGTGGAAGCGCCCGCGGAAGAAGGGAGACCCGCCGGGGAGTATCTGCTGGACGCCGACCTGGTCTTCGACGCCACCGGGGCCTACGGCCTGGCCAACGCCCTCGGGGCCGGCGGCCTGCCCGCCCCGGGGGAACGCGCCCTGGATCCGCTCATCTTCCGGCGCCTGGGGGACGCGGAGGCCTTCCTGGAAACCTTCCGGGCCGGCCGCGTCCTGCTCGCGGGCCACGGCCATTCCGCCGCCCATGCCCTGCTGGCCCTGCGCGATAGCGCCTCCCGTAACCCAGACGTTTCCGTAACCTGGAGTCTTCGATCGCGGAACGCGCGCCCTTTCCGCGAGACCCCGGACGATCCCCTTCCGGGCCGGGAAGCCGTGGCGGCGGCCGCCAACGCCCTGGCCGCGTCTCCCCCGGCCTTCCTGGAGATCCGGCGTGCGTCCTCCATCGTCGGCCTGGAGAAGGCCGGCCCGCGCCTGCGGGCCCGCTTCGCCTCCGGGGCGCCCCTGGAGGCCGATGCCGTCTTTTCCCTGACCGGGTACCGCCCCGATCTCGCCTTCCTTTCCGAACTGGCCCTGGACCTGTCCCCCGCTTCCCAGGGCACGCGCCGCCTGCATGCCGTGCTGAACGGGGCCGCCGATTGCCTGTCCGTGCCCATGCCGGGTCCGGGGGATCTGGAGTCGGGGGAACCGGGATTCTACCTGCTGGGGGCCAAGAGCTACGGCCGCTCCGGGGCATTCTTGCTGCGGGACGGCATCCGCCACCTGGAGAGCATCCTGAAACATGCCGCCGGATGAAAGCCCCGGGCCCGCGGCGGCCCCGATGACCGCTTTTCCGTCCGTGCCCATGCGGGGCCTGGATACCGTGTGGTTCCAGGTTTCCGGATCGGTCTGCAACCTGGCCTGCACGCATTGCTTCATCTCCTGCTCGCCCTCCAACCGCACGCATGCCATGATGGACGCCGCCTCCGTGGAGGCGTACCTGGAGGAATCGGAACGCCTGGGCGTGCGGGAGTTCTATTTCACGGGAGGCGAACCGTTCCTCAATCCGGAACTCGTTCCCATCCTCGCCGCGGCCCTGCGGCGCGGCCCGGCCACGGTGCTCACCAACGGCACCTTGATCACGGCCCGGCGCGCCGGGGAGCTGCGGGCGATCGCCGACGGCTCCCGCTACAGCCTGGAGATCCGCCTGTCCCTGGACGGTTGCGATGCCGCCTCCAACGACCGCATCCGCGGCCCGGGCACCTTCGAACGCATCCTGGAGGCCATCGGGAACCTGGCCGCCGCGGGCCTGAACCCCATCATCACCGTCACCGAAGCCTGCGAGGAGGCCCTCGGCGCCGCGGGCCGGGCCGGCCTGCTGGAACGCTTGCGCGGCCTGGGGCTGGCGCGCCCGCGCCTCAAAGTGATGCCCTTGCTGCTCCTGGGCGCCGAGACGGAGCGGACCCGGGGATACCGCGAAGAAGAGACCCTGGCCGGGACCGTCCTCGCCGAATCCGATGCCGACGCCCTGCAATGCGCTTCCGGGCGCATGGTCACGGCCGGGGGCGTGTACGTCTGCCCCATCCTGATCGATTCTCCCCTGGCCCGCATGGGCCGGACCCTGGCCGAGACCCTCCGCCCCTTTCCCCTGAGCCATCGCGCCTGCCATACCTGCCATACCCGGGGGCTCAATTGCCGGACGTGACCCGGGAAACACCCATGTTACCCCTGGATTCCGTGCCGCCCTTGGGGCCGGGGCGCGTCCGGGCCGATGCCGCAGCGGGGGAACTGTTCGCCGGCGCCTACCGGCGGGCGGCCTTTTTCGGGGGGATCTATTCCAACTATCTCGCCCTGCGCAGCGCCCTGGACCTGGCGCGCTCCCTGAAGGCGGAAGCCGTGTTCGCCCTGGGGGACTTCGGCGCATTCGGGCCCCATCCCGACCGGACCGTGGAGATCCTGCGCAGCCGCGGGATCGTCTCCATACAGGGCAACTACGAAGAAGCCCTCTCCACCGCCGCCGGGGATTGCCGCTGCGGCTACGTGGACCCGCGCGACAATCACTATGCGCGCCTCTCCTTCGACTACACCGCGGCGAACACCGCGGCCGGGCACAAGGCCTGGATGGGAACGCTGCCGCGCCACCTGCGCATGACCCTGGGGGACCGGCGCGTGCTGTGCTGCCACGGCTCCCCGCGGCGCGTCAACGAATTCCTGTGGGCCAGCTCCACCTCGGACGCCTTCTTGCGGAAGCTGTTGGACGACTCCCAGGCCGATCTGTTGATCTGCACGCATACGGGCCTGCCTTGGTCGCGCTTCCTGGAGCCGGAGGACGGGCGGGGCCGACGCTCCTATCGGGGACAACGCTCCTATCGCGGACAACGCTCCTGTCGGGGCCGACGCGGCATCGTCAACGTGGGCGCGTTGGGGCGCCCGGCCAACGACGGCCGCACGGAAGTCCGGTTCGCCATCGTGGAGGCGGCGGGAGCGGAGACGAAGGTGGAGTTTGTGCCGGTGGCGTACGATCATGCGCGCCTGGCGGCGGAAATGGGGAACGAGGGGCTGCCCCCGGAGTTCCGGGAGACCATCCTCACCGGGTGGTGGACCACCTGCCTGGAGATATTGCCCGCCAAGGAGCGGGCGGCGGGGCGGTTCTAGGGATCTCCAGCCGATTCAGGCCAGCACCGCATCCACGGAGAGGTCGGGATACAGGCCTTTCAGCTTCACCAGGGTCAACAGCTCCGGATTCGCCGTCTTGCCGGATTCCAGTTTCTGGTACTGGGAAATGTGCTTCATCCCCAGTTTGTCCGCGACCTGCCTTTGCGTGAGGCTCCGCTCCAGGCGGCTTTGCCGCACCATCATGGCCATGGCGATCTTGGGATCAACCGGGACCTCGACGATGTTCCGGCCTTTGAGGGCGGGATTGGGCATGGGGAACATGTGGGTCGAACTTTCGGGTTCATCCAGGTAGGCGGAGACCACGTCCGCCATCATCAAGGCCAAATGCTCCCTATTCTCGCCTTGGGTCCAGCACCCATGCAATTCCAGGCATTCCGCCCAGTATCCGCCTTTTTCCTTATGAATCTTGAAATGGTAGTTCATTTTCATTCCTCAACTCTTTGAAGAGTTTATGCTCCATGCCTTTACCCAATTCCTTATGGTTCGGGATCGCGACGCTGGTGCCATGCTTTTTCATGATCATATGGCTTCCGGTTTGATGATGAAATACCCAGCCCGCCTTTTCGAAAAGCCTCCGCATTTCCCAGCCGCTGATAGGCAAGTTTTCCTCCCTCCATAATACCACTTTTAGGTGGTATTATCAAGCCGCGGATCGGGATCGATCGCGCCGGGGGTCCAAAATAGCGCTAGTCCTCGGGCCTCTCTATCAAGTTACGAAGAGGCGGATAGAAGTGGTGTTTAATAGGTATGAGCCAGAGAAAAGGACATCCCCAGAGCATCATCCACCTCAATCCCTCGGAACGGGTCCAGGTGGAAAACTTATTGCA
>DATENA010000034.1:0-15028 GCA_035275285.1 Fibrobacteria bacterium
GGCCGCGGCCACCGCAGCCTCCATCGCCAACGGGGCCTCCTTCCCCGCCGGCACCGCCCTCTTGACCGTCAATCCCACGCCGCCGCCGGGATTCGCCTCCACGGGCATCCGCATCAATTACGAGGCGCCTTGGATCCCCAGGCCGGCCGCCTCCATCGCGCGTTCGGAAATGGCCAGCGCCGTGGCCGGAGGCAAGCTTTACGCCGCCGGCGGAACCACCGGATCGGGCGCGATCAGCATCGTGCAGGCTTTCGATCCCGCGCTCGGCACCTGGGCCAGCGTGGCGGGGCTGCCTTCCGGCCTCCGCCAGCATTCCATGGCGGAATCCGGGGGAAACCTCTACGTTACCGGGGGCATAGACAACGGCAACAACGTGCAAGGGACCTGTCTGCGCTACGATCCCGCCGCCAACTCCTGGACCGCGATGGCCTCCATGCCGGCGCGCTGGGGGCATGCCTCGGTGGCGGTGGACGGCAAGATCTACGTGTTCGGCGGATACGGCACCGTGGGTTTCGCGCACATGATCGCCACCTACGTGTACGACATCGCGGCGAACTCCTGGTCCGTGGGGTCGACCCTTCCCACCTGGCGCGCCCAGATGCAGGCCCGGGAGGCGGGCGGCAAGATCTACGTGATGGGGGGGACCGTCCAGGCTTCCCCTCTCCTGCCCGTGGCCGTCAACGAGGCCTACGATATCGCGTCCGATAGCTGGTCCAACGCCGCCGCCATGCCCTCCGGCCGCGCGGGCTTCGGCGCTTTGTCCGATCACGGACGCCTCTACGTCGTGGGAGGGGAAATGGGCGGACCCGCCAACTCCGCGCTGCAATACGATCCCATGGCGGATTCCTGGCTGCCCCTGAACCCGATGATCCAGGGCCGCAGGTTCTTCGCCCTGGGCGTGATCAACGGCAAAGCCTACGCCAGCCAGGGATTCGGGGCCGCCCATCTCGCGACCACGGAGGAGTACGTGATGCCCAAGACGGTATACCTGGTGGAGAAGATCTGAAATCGCTACCTTCCAGGGCATGGCCACCAAGCCTTTTTTCGGGGACTCGGAGTCCTCGCACTTCGACGCCGGAGGCATGCCCATCCGTCCGGGCATCTATGAGTTCCGCCGCTGCGACGGGCGGAAGGTCCTGTACACGCTGGAATTCATGGAACGGGAGGAGGGAGAGGCGCCCCGGCTGAAGGTGACGCATTCCAGCCGGATGGCGGACTATCCCTATCCGGCCCATGCCTTGAACACCTTGGACGGGGATTGGGTGCGCTTCGTCGGCCTGCCCGGCGGCGAGGAGGAACCCGGCGGGTCCGCCGATCCCGCTGCCTCTTGACACCGCTGCCTCTTGACACCGCTGCCTCTTGACGCCGCCGCCTCTTGACGAAACCGCCTCCTACTCCGGTGCGCATTGACCGGGATACAGGCCAAGAGGGTAACAGGGGCGGGACCCCGCCCGCTAAGCCGCCCGAGGAGCTGTACGTCCGAACCGCTTGCGGTTCGGCGGGTACTGCGACGAGGGTAATGACGCGGGCGGGCTGTAGCCCGGTCAATGCGCACCGGAGTAACGCCGCCTCTCAACGCCAGGCGTAGAAGGTCGCCGGCGTCCCCCACATATCGCTCGTGAAGGCTTCCGGCCCCAGTTCCCGCGGGGATCCGTCCGGGCCTTCCAGCACCAGCGCATCGAAACGTTCCACGGTAACGGGCGTGAAACGCACGGCCCCGAAGGCCTCGCTCTCGGGGCGGATGCGCAGGTGGAGCCTGCCCCACCGCACGGAGGCCTCCAACGCGTATTCGGAACGGATGCCGCGCTGGTAGCCTAAGGACTCGCCGTCGTCGCAGAGATAGCGGGCCTCGGCCTTGCCGTGGAAGGCGCGGGAAAGGCACGCGAACAGTTCGATGTTCCGCAGGTCCTTGCGGTTGTCCTTGGGCGTGCCCGCCAGCATGGGGAGCAGCGCGCCTTCCCGGACGAACAAGGGCGTGGAAGCCGGGTGCTTGCGGGCCACCGGCTTGGCGGGGCCTTCCATCCAGCCGGGGCGATCGGCGCGCCACCAGCGGGCGGCGGGCAAGGCGATTTCCCGCTCCGTCAACCCTTCCACCGTGAAGGGAGCCTGCATGATCCAAGGGCCCACTAGGAACTGATCGTTGACATGGGCCAGGGGCAGCTTGCGGGTGTCTTCGAAATCGTAGAAGAGCGGGCGCAGGATGGCGTCCCCGGTCTCCGTATTGCGGATGAACAGGTTGTACAGGTAGGGGATGAGTTTATAGCGCAGGCGGACGAAGCGCCGGGCCACGTGCATGGCTTCTTTCGGGAAGACCCAGGGCTCCTGGTGCCGCGAGGTGCGCATGCAATGGTTGCGGAAGAACGGGAAGAGGAAGCCCGCTTTGTACCAATCGAGGAAAATCCCCTCCTTGGCGTTCCCACCGAACCCGGGCACGTCCGGTCCGTTGAACGGCATGCCTGAAAGCGCCAGGTTCAGGGTCTTGCCGATGGACATGTGCAGGTGGTGGTAATTGGACCAATTGTCCCCGGTCCAATGGGCGGAATGCTTCTGGCCGCCCGTGAACCCGGAACGCGAGATCAGGAACGGCCGCCGGTCCGGATGCGCCTTCAGGAACCCGATCCGGGTGGCTTCCGCCATCAGGGAGGCGTACTGGTTATGGTAGGCGCCGTGCGGGGCCTTGCCTTCCTGGAAGAGCATTTCGTTGCAGTCCACCTGGCCGGTGGACGGGTCGTTCATGTCCAGCCAGGCCGCGTCGGGACCGCCGGCCGCGAAGGCGGCCACCTGGTCCGCCCACCAGGCCCGGGCGCGTTCCAGGGAGAAATCGGGGAAGACGGTATAGCCGGGCCAGACCACGCCCGTGAACTCCGTGCCGGCGGAGTTGCGGCAGAAGACATCGGCCTTGCGCCCCGACTCGTAGACGGGGTATCCCTTTTCCTTCTTCACGCCCGGGTCCAGGATGGGCACCACCTTGTAGCCGCGCCTCTGGATCTTTTCCATGTCGGCCTTGGGATCGCCGAAGTGCTCGCCGGAGTAGGTGAAGACGCGGTAGCCGTCCATGTAGTCGATGTCCAGCCACAGCCCGTCATTGGGGAATTCATGGCGGTCGAAATTGTCCGCCAGCCATTCCAGGTCCTTGGCCCCCCGGTAGCCCCAGCGGCATTGATGGTGCCCCAGGGCCCAGAGAGGGGGCAGGGGAGAGGCGCCCACCAGCCTTTGCAGCTTCATGGTGAGCTGGGCCAGGGTCGGACCGTAGATCAGGCAGAGGCCGGGCGGGCCGTCCTCGGCGCCCAGGAAGAAATACGGCGCGTCATGGGACATGGCCATCATCTGGTTGGCCACGTTCAGCCTGGGGGAGATGGAAATGACGCTGGGGTGGGGGTTGTCCAGGAGGATGCCCGCATAGGTGTTGCCGCGCTTGACGATCACGTAGGGCACGGAGATGTAGTCGGGATCGTAGGCCTTGTCCTTGGCCCGGGAAGTCCCATGATCGGCCCACACGTCCGTGTTCCAGAAACGGTGGGCGCGATCGGATTTCTCGAAGGGAGTGCTTTTCTCCCCCATGCCGTAGAACTGCATGTCCGGCCGCTGGCGGAACTGGAACATCCAGGCTTTGCCGCATACCCCGAAGGCGGCCCCGGGCAGGGAGGCCAGAAAGGTCCGTCCCAGGCGGGCCTTGAGGGCCAGGGCCCCGTCGCCGCCGATTTCCAGGTGCGAGGCCTTGCCCTTGAGGCCGGCGGGGTTCTCCTGCGGGGTGGCCAGGCCCGCGCGGTTGTGGTCCTCGGGCCAAAGCGCCGGGTTCCCGACGGAGAGACGGTATACGTCGTCCGCGGCGGCGCGGACCTCCAAGCGGAAGGTCTTTCCGCCCACGGTCAGGGCGTCTTTTTCGAAGCGGTCCGCGAACAGGAAGTTGTGGGGATTGAAATACTTGGAAAAAAGGTACACGCGCTCAATCCTTCCGCTCGTTTATCCTTATAGGTAAGCTTTTTACCCGGATCGCGGCAAGCGATTTTGCCCGAGGGCCTGGCGCCAAGGCCTCATCGCCCTGCCCTCCTCACCCGCGCATGCGCCGGTGGGATCGGGCGGACGGCCTCGGCGGCCGGATGGGAAGGGCTCCCGGCCTTCCGGGAGCCCGCCGGCATATCCTTTACTGGTAGGTGACGGTCAGCTTGGGGCGCGCGGCCACGGTCGCGGCTTCGCTGGAGGAGACGTCCAGTCCGTTGGTATTGGCCGCGTTCAGGATGGCGATGCCCTGGTTGGCGATGGAGCCGTTCACCCAGCCTTGCACCAGGGCGATTCCGGAAGCGTTCAAGGCCACGGTCAAGGTCCCCGCCGTGTTCCCGCTCACGGTCCCCAGGGACACGGTCGCGCGATCATCGGCGCCGTCCGCCCCGGCGGTTTGCCAGGCGCTTCCCGACGCATAGGAGTTCCAGGAAGCCCCGCTTTCCGTCCAGTTCCGCTTGAGCTGGTAGACCTGGTAGTTCTGCGTGCTCACGTCCGTGACGTTGAAGGTCAGGGAGGCGGCCGTGACCGTCTTGCCGGCCGGGACGGCGGAGACGTCCCATTTCAGCAGGGTCCTCTTGTCGTTGCCGGAACCGTTGGGATCGTCCCCGTCGATGAGGAGCGTGGCGGCGGTGCCGTAGTTGACGGTGGCATTGGCCTGGGACAGATGCGCGTCGATGTTGCCCGCATAGGCGGCGGTGGGGAAGGCGCCGTTCTGGAACGATACCGTGGTGGCGCCGCCTCCGCTCTTGGTCTGGGTATAGCTGTCGATGAGCGCGCCGGCGCGGTTGTAGAACTTGAAGGTGATGCTTTGATCGGTGGCGTCGATCAGCTGCGCGCCGTAGTCCGAGTTGTACCGGGCCACGCTCCCGGATTTGATCGTGCCCCAGGAATACAGGCTCCTGCCCCCCAGGCCGTTCACGAAGTACGGGAAGCCGCCGATGTCGAACCGTTCGTAGGTATGATCGTGGCCGGTGATGACGGCATGGGCGCCCCAGGCCTGGAAAGGCCAGTTCATGTAGGCGTTGTTCCCGTGCTGTCCGGAGGAGAAGGGCGGGTGGTGGAAGAACACCAGGTTCCAGGGAGACGTCGAGGCCGCCAAGCGGGACATGAGCCAATTGGCCTGGGTGGACGAGCCGGAGGTGCCGTCCGGTTCGCTCGGGTCGCTGTCGATGGCGAAAAAGTGCACCGGCCCCTGCACGAAATCGTAGTACCGTTCGTTGTTGGGGAAGGTGAAATAAGCCAGGTACGGGGCCGCCCCCGCGGCGATCCAATCATGGTTCCCGAGCGCGGCCCAGAACCTGTTCGTCGTCGCTCCGGCCCCGAAGGCGCCGGTATAGGGGTAGATGAAGTCGTGGAAGTATTTGCCGATATTGGGATCGATGGTGGAGGCCGACCCGTTGTCGTAATTGTTGTCGCCCAAGGCCAGGACGTGGTCCGGGTTCCAGGAATGGATCAGGGCCGAGACGTCCCCCAGGGCCGTGCCGTCCCATCCGAAATCGCCGATGGTGGCGATGCGGACGCTGGTGCCGGTCTGGGCCGCGGCGGCGAGGGGCATGTCCGGGTTGGTGGGCTCGGGAGTCCGTTGGCAGCCGATCAGGGCGAGTGCCAGCAGGGTTCCGGAGACCGCGGGCAAAAGCGCGGCGCGGCGGAGGTGGGCTTGCCCGCGTCCGCGGGGGGGATGGGAAACCGTTTCTCTTCTCAAGGTCATGGATACGCTCCTGTTCGTGTGCCGGCCGGCATAGGTAACATGTATGATACGGGGGGCCGGCCTGGTTCCTTCCCCGGTGCAGCCAAAGCTTCCTTTTCGGATCGGAAGGGAGTAGGTCCGCGGGCGCTTGCAACATTTCCGAAGCTTTCCGGCAATGGGATCGTCCGGACGATTCGCAGGCAAACATGGGCGGGGAAATCCGCTCCAAAAACCCGGAAAAAACCCAAGCGCTCCGCTCCCGCCCGGTTTATATTAAGGACCGGAGAGTGCCCGATAGATGCCGCCGGAGGGGGGCCTTGTCGACCCGAACGACGAGGATTCCGGCGTCGATTCCCTGAATGTAAAGCCTTCCCGGGAGCGGACCGGCCCGAACCCCGATCGGGGCCGTCCCATCGGTTGATTGCCTGGGCGGAGAAGGAGACGCGCATCATGAAGAATTCCCTGTTTCCCATGGCCTTGATCGGGTTGACGCTGGGAGGGTGCGCCTCGGCGCCCAACCAGGGGCGCAAGAATTTCGAACTGATCCGGGCCTCCCGCCAGGGCGACGTCGGCCGCGTATCCAGCCTGATCACGGACGGAGCGGATATCAATGCCGTGGACGAGGAGGGGTGGACCCCTTATTTGGCGGCTTCCGCGGAAGGAAACTGGAAGGTGATGAAATTGCTCCAGGAAAAGGGGTGCAAAACCGACCCGGGCTTTTAAGTTGCTACTTTTGCGGCTTCCGGGAATCCATCCCGTTGGATCGATGCCATGGCTTTCCTTCCCATCCGGCCTTCGGGTCTTTTCCTACCGTTGATCGTCTTCGCCTACGCGGCTCCGTCGCCGGCCCGGGATGCGGGCCCGGACGCCTCCCCGATCGACACGGCCATTTTCGCCGGCGGTTCCTTCTGGTGCCTGGAGCCGGTTTTCGAAGGCCTTCCCGGCGTGGATTCGGTCCTTTCCGGGTATACCGGCGGGCAGGGGCCCGATCCCGACTTCGAATCGGTATCCTCCGGAAACTCGGCCTACGTAGAGGCCGTGGAGGTGTTCTACCATCCCAAGCGCATCGGATATCCCAAGTTGCTGGACGCGTACTGGAGGAACATCGACCCCACCCGCGCGGACGGCCAGTTCTCCGACGAGGGCCTGCAGTTCCGCACCATCATCTTTTACCGGAACGCCTCCGAGCAGGCCGCCGCCGCCGCCTCGCTGAAGCGCCTGGAGAAATCGAAACGCTTTTCCAGGCCCCTGGTCACGGAGATCGCGCCCGCCGGATTCTTCTATCCCGCGGAAGCGGAGCACCAGGACTATTACCGGAAAAGCGCCGCCCGTTACAAGACCTACTTGCGGTTCTCCGGCCGCGAGGCGTTCCTGAAAAAAGCCTGGGGCAGGCCGCCCAAGTCCGGGAAATAGATCGGATGCGGCAGGAGGCGCCGGCCGGGAGTCAAGGGCCGGAAGGGGAGCAGGCGCCCGGCGCGGAGAAGCTGGCCGCGGTGGCCGCGGTGTTCCATGCCGTGTTCGCCGATGAGGAGGTGACGCTGGCGGGAGGGTTCCCGGAGCCGTTCTACCGGGCTCCCTGCCCCGCAGGGCCCACCGGTCCCGAAGGACCGGACGGTCAAGGACCGGACGGTCAAGGACCGGGCGGTCAGGGACCGGGCGGTCCAAGACCGGGCGGTCCAAGACCGGGCGGCCAAAGGTCGGGCGCGGAAATCCGCTTCACCCGGGACTATCTCAACAGCAGCCTGCACGAAATCGCCCATTGGTGCATTGCGGGGCGGGAACGCCGCCGCCTGGACGACTACGGGTATTGGTACCGGCCCGACGGCCGCAACGGATCCGAACAGGCGGAATTCTTCCGGGCCGAGGCCGCGCCCCAATCCCTGGAATGGGCCTTCGCCATGGCCTGCGGCGAAGCCTTCCGCATGAGCTGCGACAACCTGGCCGGGGAAGCGAGCGGGCACGCCGAATTCGCCGCCGCCCTCAGGGGGAAACTCGCCGGGTACCTGGAAGGCGGGTTTCCCGTCCGGGCCGGAAGGTTCCTGGAAGGCTTGCTGGAGCGCTTCCACCCCGGGATCGCGGAGGGGGAGCGCCTGGCCTGGCTCCGGTCCCGCGCCGAAGCGACGGACCTGCGGGCCGGTTGACCGGCGGCATTGCTAACTTGCTTCCCGTGCCCTACGGATTCACCTATCCCGATCTCCCCATCCTGGCCCGCAGGGACGATATCCTCGAGGCCCTGAAGGACCATCAGGCCCTGGTGGTACAGGGCGGCACCGGTTCGGGGAAAACCACGCAATTGCCGAAGTTCCTGTTGGACGCGGACTTCGCCGCGGGCGGGCTGATCGGCGTGACCCAGCCGCGCCGCATCGCCGCCCTGTCCATCGCGGACCGCCTGCGCCAGGAGACCGGCCGGCCGGAATTGATCGGGTCCAAGATCCGGTTCCAGGAGGACCTGCCCGCCGGGACCCTGGTGAAGGTGATGACCGACGGCATCCTGCTGCAGGAGTTCCGGCGCGACGCGCTGATGCGGCAATACTCGTGCATCATCCTCGACGAAGCGCATGAACGGTCCCTAAACGTGGATATCCTCCTGGGGATCCTGCGGAACCTCCTGCCGCGCCGCCCGGAGTTCCGGCTCATCGTGACCTCGGCGACCTTGGACGCCAATCGCTTCGCGGAATATCTCGGGGCCGGAGGCACCAAGGTGCTTGCCGGCACAAAGGTGCCGGTCATCGAAGTCGAGGGCCGCCAGTTCCCCGTGTCCCTGGAATACTGGGACATCTCCGGCAAGGACGCCGAGGATACCGACGAATCGGACGCGCCTTCCCGCGCCTTCGCCCCCGTGGAAGCGGCCGCCATCGCCATCCGCGAATTGCAGGCGCGCCGGCCCGACAATCTGCTCGCCTTCCTGCCCACGGAAAAGGAAATCAACGAACTGCACCGCGAGCTCGAACGCGACATGGGCCGGGACTATGCCATCCTCCCCCTGTACAGCCGCCTGGCCCCGGGGGACCAGAAAAAGGTGTTCGCGGAAAGCGACCGGCCCAAGATCATCCTGGCCACCAACATCGCCGAGACTTCCCTGACCATCCCCGGCATAGGCTACGTCGTGGACACGGGGCTGGCGCGGATCTCCCGGTACCATGCCCAGACCAGGATCCAGGGCCTGCCCATCGAGCGCATCTCCCAGGCCAGCGCGCGCCAGCGGGCCGGCCGCGCGGGACGCGTGAAAGCGGGCACGTGCGTGCGCTTGTATTCCGAGGCGGATTTCAACGAGCGCATCGAGTTCACCGAACCGGAGGTCCTGCGCAGCAACCTGTCCAACGTGGTGCTGCACCTGATGGCCCTGGGCCTGGACGTGGAATCCTTCCCTTTCCCGGACCCGCCCGCGCCCGCGGCCCTGAAGGGCGCCTTCCGGCAGCTCCACGAACTGGGAGCCGTGACCGAACCGGGTCCGGAGGCGCGCCTGACCGAGGAGGGCCGCAAGCTCGGCCGCCTGCCCGTGGACGTGGCCATCGGCAAGATCCTCCTCAAGGCCGCCGAATCCGGCGTGCTGCAGCCGGCGCTGATCATCGCCGCCGGCATCACCGTGCAGGACGCGAAGATCCTGCCCCGGGAGGAACCGGAACGGGGCAAGGCCGCCGGCCTGCACAAGCGCTTCGAAGACCCGCGATCGGATTTCCTGGGCGTGCTGGCGTTGTGGATCTGGATCCACCGCAACTGGGGCGACCGGTTCACCCAGCGCAAGCTGCGCGCCCTGTGCGTGGAGAACTTCATTTCCTACAACCGCGTGCGCGAGTGGATGGACCTGGCCGATCAGTTCTCCCGCCTCCTCAAGGTCACCCTGGATCCCTCCAAACTGAACATGGGGGAGGTCCAGGGCGACTCCCTGCACAAGGCCATCCTGGCCGGCTTCCTGCCTTTCCTGGGCCGGCGCAAGCCCGAGGACGTGAGCTACCGCTTGGCCGGGGACAAGGAGGCGCACATCCATCCCGGATCGTCCCTGGCCAAGCGCAAGCCGGAATGGATCGTGGCCGGGGAAATCCGCCAGACCTCGCGCGTGTTCATCTACCGCGCCTGCGAGATCAAGCCCGCCTGGGTGGAGGAGATCGCTCCCGAGGCCTGCAAGCGCTCCTACGCCAACGTGGCCTGGAACCAGGAGCGCGGGTTCGTCGAGGCTTTGGAAAGGGTTTCCTACAAGGGCTTCGCCATCCGCCAGGACCGCCGCGTCAACTATGAATCCGTGGCCCCGGAGGAATGCGCCGCCATCTTCTGGCGCGAAGGGGCGGTCAAGGATGCCGGCGGGGCATTGTTCCCGTTCCGGGAGGCCAACCTCAAGGTGCTGGAATCCCTGGCGGCCCTGGAAAGCAAGGCCCGCGTGCGCGGCCTGGTGCCGGACGAGGAGGCCCAGGCGGATTGGTACCGTCACCGCGCTCCCGAAGTCTCCTCCCGCGTCGCCCTGCTGCGCTTTCTGCAGGCGTCCGGAGCGGACGCCCTGGACTTCTCCCTGCAGGATTGGGCGGGCGCGTTGGGAAGCGGGGATTGGGAGGCCTGGGCCGGCGCGGCCGGGGCCGCCGATCCGGAAGCGGATGCCCGGAGCGCGCGAGGCCCCGCGGCCGGGCCCGGCGCGCACGTGCTGCACCGGATCTATCCGGACCGGCTGCGCGAAGGGGAGCATACGTATCGTCTGAGTTACCGCTTCGATTTCGGCGACCCCATGGACGGAATCTCCCTGGAGACGGACCCGCCGGGATTGGCGGCCATTTCCGTTCCCGGGTTGTTCCGCGGCATCCCCGGGTGGCGCAAGCTCATCTGGGAGTTCTGCGTCGACAGGCTGAACGCCAAGGCGGCCCAGGCCGCGCGCCTCAACGCTTCCGAAGCGGCCGCCGCCTGGGACGGGGCCCCGGCTCCCGTCCCGGGCGCTTCGCCTTCCCCGGCCGGCTCGCTGGCGCAGGTCCTGGCGTCCCGGCCGGATACCGCCGCGTCCCCGCTGACCTTGCCGACCGTATGGCCGGCCCATCTGCAAATCCACGTCTTCGTGCGCAGCCCCAACGGCCGCAAATTCCTGCTGCACGTGGATCCCTCTTTCGGGGACGCGGAGCTTTTCGCCGCGGCCCGCCGGCTCCTCTGCGGGGAGAAGCCGGCCGACCGCCCCTGGAGCGAGTGGGCCGCCTCCGCCACGGCCGATTTCGGACGGGTCCCTCCCCCGTTGCCCTGGAGGGGCCTTTTCTTCGGGGCCGATCCCCTCGGCGCGGCCTCTCCGCCCGGCGCCAAGGTCCCGGGCGCATGCGGCTTCTTTCCCGATGCGGGAGAGGCCGGCTTTTACCATCGCCTGGCGCGATCCCGCGCCCTCCCGGCCCCGGAAAGCAAGGCCCGCGCAGCCCTCTCCGCTTTTTTCGCGAAACGCCTCCAGGCGCTGCTGGACGCCTGGAGCTGCCCGGAGCGCCCGCGCAGGGAAACCGCCGCGTTACGGGAGTTCCTGGGCGGGGAGCGTTTGCCCGCCTTGTACCTGGAGGCTTTCGGCGCGGAGGCCCTGGCCCGGGCCGAAAAGGAATTGCCGCCGCCCCGGCCCGCGGCCCTGGCCAAGCCCGGCACCCAGGTCAGGAGCCTGGCGGCCTTGGGGCAGGCGGCCGCGCGCGGCGGGGAATCCACCGCCTGGGCCGGAGTCGCCCTGACCTTGGGCGCGGGGCTGGTTTCCCGGGAAGCCTTCGCGGCCTGGTTCCGGTTCTTCGCGCAACCTCCCCTGGACGCCAAGGCGGAAATCGCGGAACTGTTCCGCAAGGCCGCGGCTTTGCCGGAATGGGAAGAACTCCTCCTCTCCCCGTACCATGCCGCATGGGCCTCACGCGCCTGGGAGGGCTTCCTTTCCGGAACGGCCGGCCGCGATCACGCCGTTCCCGGTGAAGCCGCCCCCGGAGCGGAAGGTTTCCCGTGGCGGGGCGGAGAGGCCGGGCTGGTCGCGGATTGGAAAGCCGCGCGGGAAACCGCCGAGCGCATCCGCAAAGGCGCCAAGGCCCTGCGCGATCGCCTTTGCGCCCGCATCGCCGGATTCGGCCGGAGCGTGGCGGGGCTTCCCAAGGAGAATCGCGCCGCCCTGGACGCCCTGGACAAACCCTTGCCCTGGACGCTGAAGGTGGAAGCCGAATTGGAGATGGAATTATACCTGAACCGCGTGGCCGCCAAAACGGGAGGCGCGGCGGAGGCGAAAGCCGGCGGAGCGGGTGCCGCGTCGGGCGCGGGGGCGGACGAACGGGAACGCAAGGAAAGGCAGATCAAGGATCTGTCCGGCCGGTTCGGGAAACTCTGAACCGGGCGGATGCCCGTCGCCGATCGCGCCGGCCACGAGTCCATGGATCCCGGTTCCGCGGGTCCGGGCGCGGACCGGCCGTTTTCTTCCATGCAAGCCTCCTCCCTTAAAAAAGGTTTTTCCGGGGCCGGGTCAAACGGTGGCGGAAGCGGGGTTCCATTGTGTTTGTAATGGAACGGGCCCGAGATTTATTTCCGGGTGTGCGTCTTTCATTTTTTCCGGAGCCGATCCATGCGAATGAAACGGCCGTTCCGCCTCGCTTCCCTTCCCTTCCTCGCCCTGGCGGGCCTGTTGGCCTGGAATTGCAATCTTTCCGACACCCCGGAGAAGGATCCCGGCGGCGTCGATAGCGCGGATACCACCGGGACACCGGGAGGGAACCCGGGGCCCCATGCCAATCATGCGCCCACCATCGGGCTGGGGCTCCATACCGTCAGCATGCTGGAAGGCGAAAGCAAGACCATCGTCCTCAAGGCCAAGGACGAGGACGGGGATCCGATCACCTTCGAGGTGCTGAACCTGGACAGCCTGCGATCCCTGTTTCCCGACGGCGCCAAGGCCATCGAAATCGTGAAGGGCGGGGATTCCCTGATCATCGGCTTCCTTCCCGGCAAGGCCAAAGGCAATTACCGCTTCCGCATCGCCGCCCTGGACCCTTCCGGCGGCATCGACGTGCAGACCCTCGCCATTTCCGTGGGCAAGGTGAACCGCCCTCCTTCCGTCTCTTTGGCCGCGCCCGCGACGGGAACCGCGTTCAGGATCAAGGAAGGCGAATCCCTCAGCTTCACGGTGGCGGCCCAGGACGGCGACGGGGACGCCGTGACCCTGCTTTCCCTGGCCAATCCCCCCTGGCCGCGTTTCGGGGACGGCGCCTACGATACCAGGACGGGTACGCTCACCTTCACGCCGTCCTTCCAAGCCGCGGCCTCGGGGGAGACCACCTTCTCCGATCTGGTCTTCCGCGCCCGGGACGACGGGGATCCCCCGGAGAACGGCCAGATCTCGGCGCGCATCACCGTCCAGGACTCCAACAGCGCGCCCAAATGGAAAATGGGCGCGACGGCCCTCACGGGACGGGAAGGCGTGGAAATGACCCTCGACCTGGCGCCGCTTTTCCAGGGCGACGACGAGAAGGACGCGGTGGAATTCACGGCCAGCGTGGGCGCGGTGGACAAGGCGTCCCTGAAATGGACCTTCACGCCCGGCTTGCGCGATGCGGGCGGAAAGGAATGCGCCATCACGGCCTCCGATTCCCACAAGCCGCCCCTCAGCTCCAGGCTCATCGTGGCCCTGACCATCGCGGATTCGGCCCGCCCGGTGGACGTGGCCATCACCTCCCCGGCGAACGGATCCCTTTTCACGGACAGCCTGGTGGCGGTGGAATGGACGGTGGACGACAGGAAGCAGACCGAAGGGACTTCCGAGGCTTTGCCGAACGAGGGCGCCAACGTCATCCGCAGGTCCTTCCGGGATTCCCTGGGGAACGGCGGCGCCGATTCCATCACCGTATTCCGCGATACCCGGCCCCCGGCGGTCCCGGAGGTTTCCATCCCCGCTTTGCGCAACACGCCTTTGCCCAGATGGACCTGGAAAAGCGGCGGCGGGGGAGCCGGCGTGTTCCGCCTCAGGCTGGACGATCCCGATCTGAGCGCGCCTCTGGCGGAAGTCCGGGATACGGCGTTCGTTCCCGCCGCGAACCTGCCCGAAGGCCGCCACGTGCTCTACCTGCAGGAACGGGACGAGGCGGGCAACTGGTCGGCGCCGGGAAGCGGGGCCGTGACTCTCGATTTGACCCCTCCGGCGCTCCGGATCACGGGCCCGGAACCGGAAGCCGGAATCACTTCCCTCGATCCCGCGATCACCGGCACCGCGGAGGACGCCAACGGCGTGGCCGCGGTGCGCTATACCGGAGGCGCGGGCGCCGGCGCGGCGGTCCTGGCCGGAGGCTCCTGGTCCATCGCGGCCGCGTATCCGGACGGGGATCAGACCGTCGACGTGGTGGGGGAGGATCCCGCCGGCAACCTGAGCGCTCCCGTGTCCATCGTGATCCGCAAGCGGGCGAATACGGTCTTCGTCCGGAAGGGCTCCGCGGGCAGGGGGACCTCCTGGAAAGACGCCTATGGCGAGATCTACCAGGCCGTCGCAAGCGCCCCGGCCCGGGGCTTCAAGGTCTGGATCGCCGACGGGGAATACGCCACCGCCGCCGACCCGGCCGCTCCCATTTCCCTTCCCGGCAACGTGGAGCTCTATGGCGGGTTCAACCCGGACGGCAGCGGCAAGACCCTGCTCGACAGGAGTCTCGCGGACCTGAAAACCGTCGTCCGCTGCGACGGCGCGCGGGCGGCCCAGGCCGTCCTCCTGCAAGGCCAGGGTTCCCTCCTGGACGGGTTGAGCTTCACCGGTTCCGGAGGGGCCATCGCCGGCCCGGAGGGCGGCCTTGTGCGCAATTGCCGGATCCACGGCACCGGAGGCGCCGCCCCGGTCCTGGTTTCGGGTTCCAAGGGAAGCGCGTTCCGGTTGGAGAACTCCCGCATCGAAGGCAACGGCGCCGCGGACCGGGGCGCCCTGGTCATCGAGGCGGACGCGAAGGCCGAGCTGGTCAACGTCTCCATCACCGGCAACTTCTCCGGCGGCGCGGGCGCGGGCGGCGGGATGTGGATCGGCGAGAAGGCCAAGGTGACCGCGAGAAGCGCCCTCCTGTCGGGCAACACGGTGCGCGGCGGCCTGCTGGGACTGGGGACCAAAACGCTCCAGGCCCATGTCGAAAGCCAGGGGGAATTGGACTACGAGGGAACGGTGGAAGGCGGGATGGGCGGTTTCGAAATCATGCCCAAGGGCAAGGTGAAGCTGAACGGAACCGACCATCCGGACTCCGGCGGGCCTGCCGGGTAGGGCGTCCTGGGCTCAGCTGTGCGGACTTGTCTCCCTTTGCGACCCTCTAAGGGTCCGTTAAGAAATAACTGAAGCAGTTCGCCGCCCATCTGAGGGCCATCTTGGCCCGATCGTCAATCGCAAAACCTTCGACATAGCGCTGC
>DATENA010000035.1:0-3243 GCA_035275285.1 Fibrobacteria bacterium
GAAGGCGCTCAGAATCCCGTGGTGAACGTATCCCTGCCGGACTTGGGTTTTTCCTTCAGCAGCAGCGCTTCGATGCGCGCGCGGTTTTCCTCCGCGACCAAGGTGGGATCCATCCCGTGCAGATGCCTGAGGACCTGGATCAGGTTGCCGCAGGACTTGTACAGGGCCTCGCTGTTGGAGTCCTCGAGGTAATCCTCGAAAACCTTCAAGGCGCTTTCGATCTGCCGGGCCGCGGTCCTGACCGCTTTCGATTCCTGGGGATTCATGCCTGCTCCTGCCGTGCGACGGGTCCGCCCGTCATGGTCCGTTCCGGATGCCTGTCAATGTAGGTATAAAGGCGTCCGGCCATCGCCCCCATCGTTCGGGGTTCAGGCGCCGCCGTCCAGCGCCCGGTCCAGGTTGAAGGCTGCGCTGATGAGCCCCAGGTGGGTGAAGGCCTGGGGGAAGTTCCCCAAGGCCTCTCCGCCTTGCCCGATTTCCTCCGCATACAGCCCCAGGTGGTTGGCGTAGCCCAGCATCTTCTCGAAGGTCAGGCGCGCCTCTTCCACCTTGCCGGCCCTGGCCAGGCATTCCACCAGCCAGAAGGTGCACATGCTGAAAGTGCCTTCCGGCCCGCCCGATCCGCCGCCGCGGTAGCGGTAGACCAGGCTGTCCGAGACCAATTCCCTCTGGATGGCGTCCAGGGTGGAAAGCATCCGGGGATCGGTGGGGGAGATGAACTTCACGAGCGGCATGAGCAGGCAACTCGCGTCCAGGGTGGAGGAACCGAAGGCGCCGACGAAACTCTTCATGCCCGGGTTCCATCCCAGTTCCATGATGGCGTTGTATATCGCGTCCCTTTCCTTATTCCATCCCGGATGGTCGATGGGCAGGCTGCGCTTGCCGGCGAGCCGCAGGGCCCGGTCCAGGGCCACCCAGCACATGACCCTGGAGTGGGTGTTGGGGCGGCGCCCGTCCCGCGTTTCCCAGATGCCTTCGTCCGGTTCGCGCCAATGCTCGGCCATCCAATCCAGGATATGGATCAGGCTTCGCCACATGTCGTGGGAAATGGGCGTGACGTATTTGTTGTAGAGGTAGACCGAGTCCATCATTTCGCCGTAGATGTCCAACTGGAGCTGGCCGTGGGCCGCATTGCCGATGCGGACCGGGCCGGATCGCCGGTAGCCCTCCCAATGGGACAGGACGGTCTCGGCGGGCGGGCTTTCGCCGCCGATGCCGTACAGGACCTGCAACCGGCCGTGCGGGCCGGCTTCGCGGAGGCGCGCCTCCATCCATTGCATGAAGTGGCGGGCCTCTTCGGTGAACCCGATGCGGAGGAAGGCGTAGACCGTGAAGCTGGCGTCCCGGATCCAGGTATAGCGGTAGTCCCAGTTCAACCGGCCGCCGACGGCTTCCGGAAGGCTGCAGGTGGGCGCGGCCACGATGGCGCCGGTGGGGGCGTAGGTGAGAAGCTTCAGGGTCAGAGCGGAGCGGTCCACGGTCTCGCGCCAGCGGCCGCGGTACCGGCTGCGGGAGAGCCAGCGCTTCCAGAACAGGATGGTGGGCTGCACCCATTGCTCGGGCCCGGTGGGCCTGGCGAGCACGGTGGCGTCGTCGGCCCGTTCCGCCTGGCGCAGGAGGAAACTCAGCGACTCGCCGGCCTTCAGGGTGAATTCCGCCGTGACGGCCTTGGCGGAGCGGGCGAGGGGCACGGGAGAGATCAGGCCCACGGACATGGCCGGCGTGGAGAACACCGCCCCTTGTTCCGCGAGTCGGATCTCGTGCGCATCGCGGCCGTAGTTGAAGGCCGGTTCGCAGTACAGCCTGAAGGTGACGGCCCCCCGCACCGCGGTCACCTGGCGGATGATGCGGTGGTACCGGGCCTTTTCGCTGTGGGGGACGTTTTCCTCCACGGGCATGCAATCCATCACCTCGCCCACGCCTTCGGAGCCGAGGAAACGGGTGATGAGCACGTTGGTGTCCGGGAAGTACATCTGCTTGCGGGCCCCGGGATGGATCGAGGCGATTTGCCAGCGTCCGCCCAGGCGCTTGTCCAGGAGGGCGCCGAACAGGCTGGGGGAATCGAAATGGGGCAGGCAGCACCAATCGATGGAACCGTTCATGCCCACCAGCGCCACTGTGTGCAGATCCCCGATGATTCCGTAATCCTCGATGGGCAGGTAGTCATAGGGCCGGTCTTCCATGTCCATCCGGTCGCGGCGGGGAAAGCGAAGGGCGGCCGCACGGATTGAAAAAAGATTTCCAGGGAATCCCGCGAAAGGGTTTTCCGCGGCCGGCCGGCCGCGGGCGGGGATGCCGGCGGGACCGGAAACGATTCCGATAAAACAAAGCGCTTCTTTCCGGGGATCCGCCGGATGTTCTTTATTCATGAGAACCCGCAAGGCATCCTCCGGAGGAGATATGAAAGCACTTTTCGCGTTCGTTTCCGCCCTTCTGTTGCCGCAAGCGTTGAGGGCGCAGAATCCATTCGATGAACTGGCGCCCCCGGGCCGGATCACGATATTCAGCCTGGGCCCCACCGCGGGGCAGCTGTTCCTGGGCATCCTTTGCGGCGTGGTCCTGGCCTTTTGCCTGCAATGGCTGCTGACCAATCTTTCCCTGGCCGTGGGGATGTCCGCTCTCCGGGGCGGGCCCGGCTTCCGGGGCCGCGGGCCCGGCTCCCGGGACTTGGAAGGCGGCGCCTTCAAAATCCCGTCCGGCCTGGGGATCCGGGCCATGCTCAGCTCGGCCATCGCCCTGTTCTTCGCGTGCTGGCTGGCCGTCGAACTGGTCAGGCTCCAGAGCGGCGTCCAGGCCTCCGTGGTGGGGCTGGTCATCTGGTCCGGGTTCATGGGCTGCATGCTGTACCTGGAAAGGGCGGCGGCCTCCTCGTTCCTGGGCCGGATCACCGGAGCCGTCCGCGACGGCATCGGGACCCTGTTCGCCCCTTCCGCGGCCGCCGCCGGTCCGGACCTGGAATCCGGGGCCCTGGACGTGGAGCGCATGGGCCGGGACATGGACGTCCTGCTCGGCGATCCCGAATTGGTGGCCTCGGCCAGACGGGGCGAGTTGCGGGACCTGGACCGGTCCCGGTTCGCGGAAATCGTCGCCGGCAGGACCGACCTGGACGGGCGCCAGGCGGATCGCCTGACAGACACCCTGCATGCCGCCTGGGGCCGCTTCATCCTGGAGAATGCGGCTCCGCGGGCGGACGTTCCGGTTTCCGGCGCGCCCTTCGCGACGGCTCCGGAAACGGACCCGTCC
>DATENA010000036.1:0-4478 GCA_035275285.1 Fibrobacteria bacterium
CTTGGGTTCGGAAATCCCCGCCCGCATCAGCGAGGACATCGCCAAGGCCAAAACCGCCCTTGCCGCCGTGCCCGCTCCCTTGGCCTCTTCCGTGGTGGGGCAGAACGCCAAGGTGACGGCCCTGGGCGCGGCCCTGACCGACTTGGTGGTGGCGGTCAAGAACGACGTGGCCTCGACCCTGGGCTTCAACATCACGTTCACGGACAATGACGGCGACTGACCGGGAGCCGCGGGCCTTCGCATCCGTGGACGCCGCCTCCCTGGCGGCCTTCCGCGCGCTGTTCGGCCTGCTGATGGCGTGCGCCATGATCCGCTTCGCGGCCAAGGGCTGGATCAAGGAATTGTACCTCGATCCCACGTACCATTTCAGTTACTGGGGCCTCGCTTGGATCCGGCCCCCGGGAGCCTTGGGGACCTACGCGCTCTTCGCCGGCATCGGGCTGGCCGCCGCGGGAATCGCCCTCGGCTGGCGCACGCGCTTCTCCGCCCTGGCCTTCGCCCTGCTCTTCGCGTACGTCGAGCTGATCGACAAGACCACCTATCTCAACCATTACTATTTCATCACCGTGGCGTCCTTGTGGCTCTGCATCCTGCCCGCGGGCAAGGCTTTCTCGCTGTCCGGCCGCGGCGCTCCGCCCGCGGAGCAGCGCGTGCCCGCCTGGACGCTGTGGGCCCTCCGCGCCCAGGTGGGCCTGGTCTATTTCTTCGCCGGCATCGCCAAGGCGAACCCGGATTGGCTGCTGCGCGCCCAGCCGCTCCGCATCTGGCTGAACGCGCGTTCCGACCTGCCTTTCATCGGCCCGCTGCTCTCCACCCCCCTGGCCGCCTACGGCGCCGGCTGGGCCGGCCTGCTTTTCGACACCACCGCGCCCTTCCTGCTGCTGTGGCGGCGCACGCGCCCGTTCGCCTTCGCGGCCGTCGTCGTTTTCCACGCCGCCACCTCCGTGCTCTTCCCCATCGGCATGTTCCCCTGGATCATGATCGCCTCCGCGACCGTTTTCTTCGAACCGGATTGGCCGCGCCGGGCCGGGAGTTCCCTGGCCCGATGGGGCCTCGCGATCCGCGCCCGGGCGTTCCCGGGCCGCGTCCCCGCGGGCCCTGCCGTTGCGCCTTCGGCATCCGCCGCGGCCGCGGTGCCCCGCCTTTCCCCGATGGCGGGGAGTTACCGGGCGGCGGGAGGGTACCGGGCGGCCCTGGGCGCGGCGATCCTGCTGCTGGTCTGGCAGGCGGCCGTCCCGCTGCGTTACCTGCTGTACCCGGGCGACGTGCGCTGGAACGAGCGCGGCTACCGTTTTTCGTGGCGCGTGATGCTGGTGGAGAAGCTGGGCACCGTCACCTACACGGTCGAGGACGCCGACGGCTCCCGCTCCGAGATCGATCCGGAAGCTTATGTGACGCCCTTGCAGAACCGCATGATGGCCTATGCCCCCGACATGATCCAGCAATGCGCCGGGTGGATAGCCGAAGACCTGCGCCGCAAGGGAAGGCGGCCGGTGGCGATCTACGCCGACGCGCGCGTGACCCTCAACGGAAAGCCGAGCCGGACGCTCGTCGATCCCTCCGCCAACCTCCTCAAGGAACCGCTCGCCGCATGGGTAAAGGACTATCCGGGAAAATGAACGAACGATTCCGATCCAAGGCCGGGCTCCTGCCCGCCCTCTTCATGGGCCTCGCGGCCGCGGGAGCCGGATCGGCGGCCGCCGGAGAATCCGCCGCGGACTCCTCCGCCATCCATTTCCACGGGTACCACGAAACCCATGCCAACGTGATCCTGGACGGGGAAAGCGTGTTCGATCCGCATCGCACGGTGCTGGGCCTGGAAGCGGACCTCTCGGAGAACATCCTGTTCAGCTTCGAACTCGATTTCGAGCATGCCTTCCAGGATCCGGAACTGGAATTCGCCGAGGTGCAGGGGCGCGTCGGCGACGGGATCTACCTGGTGGGCGGAACCATGCTCATGCCTTTCGGCGGGTTGAACGAGACCCACGAACCGCCCCATTTCTATTCCGTGGAACGCCCCATGTTCCAGACCGATTTCATCCCCACCTCCTGGCAGGAAGTGGGCGCGGGCGTGCGCGCGTCCCTGGCCGACGGCACCTGGAGGGTGCGGGCCGCTGTGGTGAACGGCCTCAGCGCCTTCGACACGGCCGATGGCGGGTTGCGCCTGCGGTCCAACCTCCGGGAAATGAAGCAGAAGGCCAAGTTCGCCTCGTTCCGCGACCTGGCCGGCGTGGCGCGGGTGGAATGGTTCCCGTCCCTCTGGCTGTCCCTGGGGGCCTCGCTCTTCGGCGGCGGCGCCGATCAGAAGCGCGCCGATTCCCTGCAGATCCGGGTCGGCCTGGCGGAACTGGACGCGCGCCTGCGCATCCATCGCCTGGAAGTGCGCCTGGAAGGCGGTTATGGGGCCTTCGACGGCGAGTATTTCTACCGCCGGGGCACCGACGGCCCCGTGATGGCGGGAGCGGATGCCGAATTGGCATGGCACCAGCCCTGTCCCTGGAACCCCGATCAGGACGCGGTCCCGTTCATCCGCATGGAATACATCGATCCGGACGCGAACGGCTCCGGGCACACGGCCTATCTGGCCTATACCGGCGGCCTGGCCTGGTATCCCATACCCCAGCTCGCCCTCAAAGCGGACTTTACCCGCTTCACGAGCCGGGATCCCAGGGCTTACGTCCTGAAGGACGGCCCCGGCGGCGAGATGAACCGGATCAATCTGGGGATCGGGTTGATGTACCCGTAGGCGCGGGGAACAGGAGATCCTTCAGGCCCGCGAGCATCTGGACGGCCAGGGACAGGGACTGGGTGAACCCGAACGCGAACACCCCAGCCGAAAACGCTTCGCTCGCATAGCGCACCCCCCACATGCAGGCATAGTCCAGGGCCAGGCCCGCGAATCCCGCGGCGATGATCCAAGGCTTGGCCTTTTCCGGGAAGGACGAGCAGGCGAAGATCGCGCCCACCAGCAGGAGGATGCCGCTGATGGACAGCATGTGCAGATGGGTGGTGAGGATCATTTCCTTCAAAGGCTTCGGGAATTTCATGCCCTGGTCGCGGGACTTCCATTCCCGGCCCAGGCTCGGAAGGTCTTCCCCGGCCCCCGCATCGGGATCCTCCGCCTGCGCGGAGGCGCCGTCACCGGCCGGGGCTTCCCCGGCGGCCGGTTCCCCGCTCCCCCCCCGGAACTGTTCCGAAATGCCCTTCGGCTTCATGCCCGATTGCACGAACACGAACAACAGGGCCACGGCATAGGCCAGGCCCAGGCTGATCAGGAAACCCGCGCAGAGAACGCGCAAGGCGGGCGGCAGCGCGCGGAGATCAGGCCTTGGCATATTTGAGCTTCCAGAAGCCGACGGCCTTGCGCACGCCCACCGTGATGGCCCGGGAGGAAAGCGAGGCCCCGGAGATCCCGTCGATGTCGCGGTTCAATTGCAGGGCGCTCCCGGAAGACTTGCCCTTGAACTGGTCCATGAAGCGCTTGCTGCCCACTTCCCCGCCGATGTTCTCCCGGTAGGCCGTGAGCAGGACGCGCTGCACTTTCCCCGCGGTGTCCAAGGCCACGGCGAAGTCCATCAGCTCCACCTTGCCCCGCTCCCGCGCCCGGTAGATGTACCCGATGGGCCCCCGCCGCGACAAGATGCGCTCGAAGACCACTTCCTTTTCCGCGATCGGCTGGCGGACCAGGGATTTGGCCGCCGCGGCCGTGGCGGAATCGAGCTTCAGGGTATCGGCCGCGACGGACGCGGCGCCGGGGAACAACTCGCGCCGGGAGCTTTCCTCGTCGTAGAAGACGCCTTTCCCCCCCGCAAAGGCCGGGGTGGGCAGGAGCAGAGCGGGCAAGAACAGGACGGGAAAGAACAAACCGCCCAGAACCAGGCCGGATAAAACCGACCAGGAAAACCCCAAGCGGGAATCGAGCCGCGCAAGTCTCAAGATAACTGCCCCTGTAAGTACGGAAACCGCTTCAAAGGATCATCCAATTCCGGGAACCTGGCAAGGGCGACCGGCGCCGCTCAGGCTTGGGGAACGCGCAGCATCTTCTCCACTTCGCTCAGGTGGGCCTCCTCCGCGTAGATCATCCCGCGGGCGTATTCTTCCAGGGCCACGTGCCTGTCCTTGACCTGGTCCAGCAGCTTGTTGTACAGGTCGCAGCCGGCCTTTTCCACCTCATACGACTCCTCCAGGATTTGCCCGATGTTATGCTGGTGGGTTTCCAACAAGGGACCGACCGCCAGGGAGGGATGCTCCCCCAAGGTCGTGATCCATTCCCCGGCCTGATGGGCGTGGGCCAGGGCCTCGGTGGCCTGGGAACGCAGCCAGGACACGATGGGAATGCGGTTATAACCGTACACCATCAGGGAATAATGGGTATAACGGACCACGCCCGCCAATTCCATTTCCAGGATCCTGTTCAAAACCCCGACAACGGCTTCCTTGTCGA
Organism: Fibrobacteria bacterium; assembly: GCA_035275285.1. GTDB lineage: Bacteria > Fibrobacterota > Fibrobacteria > UBA11236 > UBA11236 > Chersky-265. The sequence continues at coordinate 4,445 of DATENA010000036.1, forward strand.
TTTTCTGTTGCGCCATGATCGCTTCCTTTCGATG
>DATENA010000037.1:0-17577 GCA_035275285.1 Fibrobacteria bacterium
CGAAAGCGGCCCGCAATTGGGGTGTCACAGCACTAGGGAGAACCGGCGGAACCGGCCGCCCGCCCTTCGCCGGAGGGTTTCCCCCTCAGGTCCAGGTCGAACAACCCCGCCACCATCGCCGCCACCACCACGATGGTCCCGGCGATGGATTCCTTGCGCAAGGTCACGTCGAAGAGGTTCGCTATTCCCAGGCCGGCAAAGGTCACTAGGCCCGTCAGGCCCACGGCGAATTGGAGCTCGTTGTCTTTCCGGAGGATGGCCCAGGACATCCGCACATAGCCCGCCAGTACCGCCAGCAGGATCAGCAGGGCGGGAATGCCGGTTTCCGCCGCTACCAGCAGAAAACCGTTGTGGACGGGTTGGCGGATGATATGCGTGATGTGGTTCGGATCGAAATGGATCATGTTCTCCTCGAAACTGTTCAATCCGATTCCGATCAGCGGCTGCGCCTGGATCATTTCCAATGCCACCTGCAACAGGTCGCCGCGGGAATCGAAGGCTCCGCTATTGGTGCGGAAGATCCGGGTCAGCATGGTATCGAACACGCCGGTGACCAGCAACAATCCGAACAGTCCCGCGCAGGCGCCGCCGATGAAGAGGATATGCCCGGCCTGGAGGCGTTTGGTCCGCAGGGCCCAATATGATAGGCCTATCGTCTCGAACGCCAGCACCATCCAGCCATTGCGCGAAAAGGTGAAGACCATGGAGATGAGCCCGGCCAGCAGCATGGGCAGCACCGCCAGCTTGTACAGGGTCCTGACCCTGGCGAAAAGGACGATCAAGCAGATCGAGCAGCCCACCGTCAGATAGGCCGCAAAGGTATTGCTATGGCCCAGGATGCCGGTGACCCGCTGGATGATCTCATTGTCGACCACATCGAAGTCCGTGCCGGATACGCCCCCGACCGGGATGGGGAACTGGAACAGGAAGAAGTATTGCATCAGGGACACCAAGCCCTGGATGGAAAGCAAGGCGATGTTCACGGCCAGGATTCCCCAGTAAAAGTCGGGGCGGACGAGGTAAGTCCGGAGCATCCAGTAAAAAGCCAGGTATTTCAGATAGCGCAACACCTCGAAGGCGAATAAGAAATACTCCTCGGTATTATACAGGGAAAACAGGAAGGCCCCGATCAGGGAAACGAGCAGCGTATCCATCCTGGACCAGCGGGGAAGCGTAACGACGCCTAGGCGGAGGTCCGCCACCCAAATCAAGGCCAGGAGCGCGATGGGAATGTCCACCAGGTAGATCACCGGCTCGGCCAATGCGCCGCCAAAATGGTTCAGGAAGGTGAACTTGCCGCCATGGGTCCAGAGGTTGTATTGGAACCCGATGGGAACGCAGGCCGCCGCCAGGCAGACCGCGAATAAGCGTTTATCTTTGAACACTACCCCGAAGGCCGCCGCCAGGTAGGCCATCGTCGTCAGGGCGATCCATTTCGAGCCCATATCGAAGGCGATGACGAGCCCGCCGCCCAGAACGGCGGACAAGAGGATCACGGGGGCCAGGGGGGCGAACCTGGACCAAGGTCTGCGGAGGCTGATCATGGATCCGTCCCCGCCTAGAGCCTCTGGTACAGGAACTCGGGAATCACGTCCTCGCGGCGGTTGAAGACGCAGCCCGTGAGGTTCCCTTTGTGCCGGCGGATGACTTCGGCCATGCGCCCCAGGGCCGGCTTGCTGGTGACGTTGTAGGCCGCGACCAGGAGGATATGCTCGACCATGGGCACGAATTTGAGGTGGAGCGTGTCCCCGCGATGGGACCCGGCGTCGATCAGCAGATAGCGGATTCCCGCGCGGTGCAGGGATTCCATGAGGACACGCGTGGGGTTTTCATAGAGGCTGAGCTGTCCGGGCAGAAGGGAAAGGCAAAGGCGGACCACCCTGTTCTTCTCGTCCTGGACCAGGTACCGTTGCATGGGGAAATCGCTGGAGCAAGCGGAAAGCAGATCCGCCTGGCCGGCCGTGGGATCGCCGTAGGTGAACGACAGGACCAGGGTGTTGCCGCTGGGAGCCAACATGAGCGCCAGATGATCGCAGAGAAAGCTGGTCCCCGCCCCGGCGGAGGGGGAGGTCAGCAGAACGGTATGCAAGCGCCCGTTCCCTTCGGGGTGGCCGTTCTCCTGGAACAGGCCCAGGCCGGCGGGAATCAGGTCGCGCGCCAGGTTCGAGGCGGCCTCGGTCCGGCTCGCCTGGGAGTGGAGCTTGTATTGGGGAAGCGAGGCCAGCACGGGGACGCCGCTGGCCTGCTCGACATCCGCCACGGAAAGCACCCGCAGCGAAAGCTTGTCGAGAGCGATGGCGTAGACTCCCCCGAAAAGCACTCCGAAAAAAATCGAGATGATGAGCATGGGGATCCGGTTGGGGAACACGGGCTTGTGATCCGCGACGGCATACTCCACCACGCGCGCGGAGGCCATGGCGGCCTTGTCCATGGCTTGGGAAATCAGGATCTCATCGGTTTTTTCCCGGTTCAGCTGGAAAATGCGGCTCAAATCCTCGATACCCTGCTTGTACCTGTCGATGTCGACCTTGTGGAAGTCGAGCCTGGCCAATTGGGCGCGATAGGTCCTGGAAAGGGATTTCCAGGTGTTGAGGCTGCGTTCCGCGCGTTGGATGATCAGCCTGCGGAGTTCCTCGATTTCCTGGTTGGTGGCCACCAGTTTCCGATCGTCTCCGGCATACCGGGTGGTCAGATCGATGCGCCTCATCTCGGCGTCGGTCAGCCTTTTGGACAGTTCCCCGATGGCCGCGTCTTCCGAAAGGCTTCCGAGCACGTCCGGGGACAGGTTCTTGCGGGAGACGTTTTCCAGCAATTGCACCTTGCTTTCGGCATCGCCCAGCCTCGCCATCAGGTGTTGGCGCTGGCTTTCCACGTCCGAAATCGAATTCAGCTTGGAGTAGAGGTTCAGGCTGTCCTCGGCGGCACGCAGACGCTCTCCGCTCGATTCCATTTCCTTTTTCACCGCATCCAGGGCGCGGGCGTTCCCATGTACGCGGATATGGTGCCACAAATAGGCGTCCACGACGCTGTTCACCACGTCGCGGGCCTCCTCCGGGCTGGTGCCCTTGAGGGTGACCGTGAAGATATTGGTGCGTTTGACGAAGTCGACATTGAGCTTGCTTCGCAAACTGGCGATGGCGGCATCCTTGGGCGGCACGTCCGGCCTGAGCCCTACGGCCACCAGCGCATGGTGGACTCCCTTCGAAACCCGGTAGCCGGCCCATTTGAACCATTCGTCCTTCGGGGGAGGGTTATCGGCATAGAGATGGTTCTCTTCCACCACTTTTTCCAGCACGGGGTAGCTGGCGAGCAATTCGACCTCGCTGCCGACATCCTCCATGGAGACCTGCATGTATCCCGACTTGGAACCGGCTTCATCGGGCAGGAAGGGCTTCTTGAAGCGTCCGGTGGTCAGGAGCAAGGTGGCTTTCCCCTTGTATTTCGCGGGCAGCACGTAGGTCATGATCATGGGGAACGCCACCATGAAGACGAAGAAAGCCAGGAAGGCGCGCTTGCGCCGGAACAGGGTTGTCAGTATTTCCTTCACCAAGACCTCAAGGATTATTAAGTAACGGAATGGGGATGCTGAGACCAACCGCAAAAGGGAGGTTGCGCCGGATGTACTGGTCGATGAAGACGTTCAGGTCGGTGATGGCCGAACGTGGAACGAACACGAAGTCCCCACCGGTCAATTGCAACTGGGTGGCCACCATCAAATCCTTGTGCAAATCGTATTTGCTGATGGTCACCTGGCCGCCGCGCTTCTGAACCAGGATGATGTCTTCCAGGTGGGCGCTGGGCAGCCAGCCTTCCGCCAGTCCCAGGGCGGTGGTCAGGGAAACGGTACCGTTCACATCGAAGGAGCCCGGATGGCGCATTTCGCCCAGAACGGTCAGCAGCCTGGATGTCCCACCGATAAGATTGGTCGTGATTTCCGATCCGGGGAGGATTTCGCGATATTTCGCCTGCAGCAATACGTTCAATTCCTGGGGAGTCTTGCCCACCACCTGAAGGAATCCCAATTGGGGGAACACCGCCTTGCCGTCCACGCCCACCACGGTTTCATAAATCGAACCGGGACGCAAGGAACTGGAAAGGCCATCCTGCATGGCTTCGATTTTCCCCGCGAAGCGGATCGGCACCAGGGTCACCCTGGCCGACTGCGCCACAGGTTGATATTTCCCCTCCGCCACCTTTCTCAGTTCCTCCAGGGTCAGACCCTCGGCTGGGATGGGCTCCAGGTAGGCGAAGTAGATCTTGCCGTCCGGGGCTATCTTGGAAATGCGGCTCAGGTCCTCGCGGTCCTGCACGGTGACCTGGACTTCGTCGCCCTGCTGCAGGCGGTAGGTCTGGAGGAGAGAGTCGCGCAGGTCGCGCATGAAGTTCACGTTGATCTTGTCCCCAGGTTGGGCGCGATACTCGAGTTTCACCTCCGTGGCCGGCGCCCGCAGGGATTCATGGCGGTACTTGGCGTCGAAGGAGGCGCAGCCTCCCAAGCACATGGCCACGGCGATCAGCCAAGGTAAAGCGCGGCGCGAATGCGGAGGAATGGGAATATAGGCGCGCGCTTCGGCGGAGGATTCATTCATGTCTTGATCTCAAGGAAAAGGATTCCATAGGGAGGGAAGGTATAGCTCTCCCCGGATTTGATGGTTTTCGGCGGAGCCGGTTTGGAAGCCGAAGCGCCCGCCGCGGCGATGGGCCAGAGGACGTCCGCGTTCCCCGGGATTCCCGCACGCTTGGTCGCGAAACGGAGATCGACGGTGAGCGGCGCCCCGGTGATGTTCACATAGCCTGCCGCCATGCGGCCGTTCGCGAGCCGGTAGGCCCGTGCGAACAGTTTTACCGTGCTGACATCGAATGTCTGCCCCACCGCCTGGGCCTGGATCCGCAAGGGCGGCGCGGGCTGGTCGTCCAGCGTCAGCAATTCGCCCTGGCGCAGGAAAATCCCCGCAGGCCCTTTCCAAACCCCCGCGACGTCCCGCATAAAGCGCCGCTGGGCGTCGTGGACCTGGCTGATGGGAATGTATTCCATCCAGACCACAGCCCCGGGTGCGCGGCCGTTGATGAAAATGGAGGCTTGGGCGAATATGGAGACCGTCGGATCCGCCCCTATCCTGCTGATGGGGGCGGAGTCGCCGCTGAAGCCCAGGGAGTATTCATGGTAGAGATAATTGAAAAGGGGCACGCCCGAGATGCCCGCTCCGTCCCGGGGCCAATTGCCTTCCAAGTATTCCCGAACATCGAACAGGTGAACGTGGGGGATGAAGAGTTCGCCCGGCTCTTCCAGGGAAAGGACGGCGGAAGGATCCAGGGCGGCCAAAGAGTCCAGCAAACTCGCGGTCGCCGTGTACATGGAATTGCCGCCGACGGGGCGATGGCCATGTTTGTCGGAGAAACAGGGCGGCGTGCCTCCCCCCACCACCTGATCGAGTTGGATCCTGTCGACACCGTAACTCCGGAGTTTCCGGAAGGATTCGGCCACTCCTTTTCTGGCCATGGCCGTGGAAGGGCACAGCACGGCCCGTTGTCCCGTGCCTTCCACGGGACGACCTTCCCGATGCATCCGCCCGTCCATCCCGATGATGGCGGACGAGGCGATGTTCCTTTCGGTGGAGCCGGCTTTGAAAGCCTTGCATCCGGGGCGGACGGTCTTGTCGAGAGTGACGTTGAATCCGGACAGATAGGCCAGGCATTGTTGGCCTTGGCCGTGCAACGCGCCCACCATCCTCTTGAAGGCCGGCTCCCCGCCGTAAGGGGGGAAATAATCCGGCGCGATCCAAGGGCCATGCTTCTCCCAGGAGTAAAGCAGGAGGTTGACGGGCATGCCCAATTCCTTGGCCCAATCCTGCGCCAGCTTGGGGACATCGGCAACCCGGTTGGTCGGCTGGGTGCATTTCACGCATTCGCGGAGGTTGGCGCCCAAGGTGAACCGGGTATCGCCGAGGGCGGGCGGGAGCTTCCGATCCTGAAGCAAGGTACGGCACCAGGGCTGCTTGACCGCCCATTGCTTATAGATATCGGCGGCGCGTTCCCAGCCGCCCTCGAAAGCGCCGATTTCCACCGTGTACGGCAAGGCGACGTCGGGAGGATCCAAATGGTACAGGACGTTCTCGAAGGTCAGGACGAGCCGCTTGCCGTACCGTTGGATCACGAGCATTTTGAAATCCCCCTTGCCGTCTGCGGCGAAAGCGAGGGCGCCCCCGCGTTTATCATAGGCGGCCAGGAGTTGGACCGAAGCCAGGCCGGGGTAGTTGTAAGAACGTTTCTCCCCGTCCTTGAGCCGGTCGACGGGCTGATGCAGCAGGGCGCCGTCGGCGACGGGGAGCAACGCCGTCGCCTCTGACCCTGCGTCCAGCGAAAGGCCCAATCCGGGCAGCCGCGCCACGCCCAACCGGAACCCGGGCCCGTCCAGCTTGCAAGCCATGGAAAAGCTTCCCGTGCGGGATCCCCGTTTCAGTTCCAGCTTCTGCCGCACGGTGAGGCCGAAGGCGCGGAATTCAGCGCGCACTTCCACGGTCTGCGAATCGATCCGGACCAACTTCAATGCATCCGCCTGGTCGGGACCCAGGGTCGTGGGAGCGCCGTTCCGGTACAGGTCGACCTGGAACAAGGGAACCAGCGAACGCGGCTCCATCGGCGCCGCCAGGTTGCGGCCCTGGGATTTGGAGGTGAAGTCCTCGATGAAGGCGCTCTTGCCGACCGTCAAAGTGATGCGCAAGAATTCGTTTTCCACCGTGAGGCTGCTTTCCGCCCGCAGCGGAGCGGGCCGGAGCGCGCAGACGGCCAGCAGGGCCAGGGCCGGAAAAAGGCAAATACGGGACCCATGGCCCTTCGGGAGAGGCGGAAGAATCCGGGTCATGGTTGCAAAGGGTGCAGCTTCAGGAACCGCTCACGGTGCAAATGGCGGTGGAATTGCATCTCCTTGTCGGAAACGACCCTCGGCATCCTCGCGAACATGGCTTTGAAGTACCCCCCCAGCATGCAAAAAGTCCGCAACAGGTAAGGGCGATGGATGCCGTTGTACACGGCCCGCATGACCAGGAACCATGGAGCGTAACCCGTCAAATACGCGTTCCGGCCGTCCCGCAACATGCCGTCGATGTATCCGTTCCGCGTGCCCATGCGCCGGATATGGTGATACTCCAGGTCGTGCACCACCTTGATCCCGAAGTTCCGCATGCGCATGCGCAGGATATCCACCGTGTCCCAGCCCACCGAATTCACCCAATGGCCCACTTGCCTCAGGTATTCGCGCCGGTAAACGCGGGCCGTGCCGGAGGGAAAGCGATCCCCGTGGCGTTCCAGGATCCTTTTCCCCTTCTCGAAGGTGAAAGGATGGCCGCTGGCCATGCCCAGGTTGGGGTCCGAATCGAATTGGTCCAACAAGCGTTCGAAGTACCCGGGAGCCAGGTCCACGTCCGCATCGATTTTGGCGAGGAAAACGCTCGGCCGCTGCTCTATCAGGCCGATTCCGAAATTGAGGACCTGGGCCACGCCCTGGCCGACCAGGTCATAGCCCCGGTCGGGAAGCCGCACCATTTCAATCCACGGGAACCGGGCGGAGTAGCGCTCCACTTCGGCGTCGCTTCCGTCGCCGACGCCATCGGCCAGGACCAAGAGCAGATCCGGCTTCACGGTTTGCAGGCAAATGCTTTTCAGGGTGGTTTCGATGGTGGCGATCTCATTGCGCATGGGCATGAGCGCGATGAGGCGGACGGGCTCCATCGCCCCGGGATTCCCCGTTCTGGTGTCGGTTTCCGAAAGAGTATTGTTCACTGCAGCTCCAGGATATGCAAGTGCGCCCCGGTTTCACATGGGCTGAAGATGCTGAGGACCTTGCTGGCAGCCAATTTTTCGACCATCAGGTTCGCCCATAATTGCACATCTTCGCTTTTTCTCCGGGTTTTCCAGGATTGCCTGCACAGTTCCACCGTGATGCTGGAGCCGGGCTGGATTCCGTAAAGCTTGGTGGCGTTCAGGCGGACGATTCCTCCCGGCTTGGCCATCCAATCCCCCGCGCCCGCCCAATCCCCTGGGTTGCTGGTCCAGCGATGGACGAGGATCCGTTCCTCTTCCCGGGACCCGGGAGCCATGTAAATGGCGAGCGAATCCAGCCCCAGCCGTTCCGCGATGCCGGTGACGCCCCGGAGCAGGGCTTCGGCGGTGACGCAGCGGTCGAGCGCCGACAGGCTGCGCCTGAGCGCCATGATCTTGTCGCGGGCGGTTTGTTTCCTGCGGTTGATGTTCCGCAAAGAATGCAGGTATTCGAAGAGCTCCAGATTCGCCAGGTAACGGACCGTGAGCACCAGCAGGACGATGGCGTACAGGTTCACCACCAGGGATTGGTAGGAATTCTCCACGTAGCTGAGAATCAGGGCCAGGGAGCCTGCGCTCAGGGCCACGCCCCAGAGGATCTGCACCACGCGGGGATGTTGGATGCCCTTGCGCAGGAGCCGGTGGTGGATGTGGAATTTGTCGGCGAAAGAGAACGGCAGGCCTTTCTGGGCGCGCCGGACGATGGCCAGGAAGGTGTCGAGGAAGGGGATGTACATCAGGCAGAGGGGACCCACCAGCGAAGCCACCAGCGAACCTTGCTGGGTCCCTTCTATGGACAGGCAGGAGAGGAGGAATCCCAGCAACAGGCTGCCCGAATCCCCCAGGAATATCTTGGCGGGATGTCCGTTATGCCAGAGGAACCCGCAGGTGGCTCCCGCGGCGGCGAAGGCCGCCAGGGCCGTGGCCATATGGCCGTTGCTGACGGAGATGAATCCCAGCAAGGTGAAGGCTATTCCGGTGATTCCCGAAGCCAGCCCGTCCAGGCCGTCTATCAGGTTCACGGCATTGGTGGTGCCGAGGGTCCAGAACACCGTCAGGAACAGGCTCAAAGACACCCAATGCCCGTGGAAATCGCCGGGGGCATGGTTTCCCCGCAGCAGAAGGAATTGAAAGCCTCCGTAAAAGGCCACCAAGCCGGCAATCAGCTGGAAAAAAAGCTTGGTTTTGGGGGAAACCTCCCGGATATCGTCCACCAGGCCCACCAGGAAGAGCAGGAACGCCCCGGCGATCAGGCACAGGAACGATTTAGCGTGGGAGAAGACCAGGTCCCGCGCGATCCCCGAAAATACCAGGAGGAGCAGAAAGGAGAACAGGATCCCGGTCAACACGGCGGCTCCGCCCAACCGCGGCACGGGCTTGACCTGGACTTTGCGCGCATTGGGCTTGTCGACGATGTCGAAGCGCCGGGCGACCCGGATGGCCAAAGGGGTGAACAACCCCGTCGCAACCCCCGACAGCGCGAAGGCGGCGGCATAAACCAAGTAGATGAATTCGAACCAAGCCATTGAACATCCGCCGTTTGCAGGCCCGCCGAGTCCAGCCAGGCTTGCAGATCGCACAGAACGGTAAAAAAAATCGCGGGTTCAAGGCCTCGGAATGGAGCGGTTTGGGGTCCAAATCCGTTGGAATTCGGCGTTTCCCGCCGCGCCGAACAAATATGAAGGCGTTTGGAAACAGTAGTGAAATCTTGCCGGCCGGCTGGTATCCGCATACGCCTTCGGCGAAATGGAAAATCGAATCGAGTACCGAACTTTTCTTTCCTGCCGAACATTACCCCGCCCTATTTCAGTCTTGGTACAAACCGGGAATGATTTCAAGTGATCGGATTCCGAATCACGAATAACATCCGTATCCCATATCGCCCGCTTTATTTTCTTTGCGACAACTCTCACGGTGGATCACCGGAAAAGGAGAAGCTTGGATGCGGACCATTCAGACATTCCATAGGATCGCTTACGCCGCCGCTTTAACCACCATCGCCATGGAACCGGCCATCGGCGCTTCCGACGTTTCCATCAGCCAGGTATACGGCGGAGGCGGGAACTCCGGGGCCGTCCTCACGAACGATTTCATCGAACTGCACAACCGCAGCGCCGGCCCGGTGGACGTTTCCGGATGGTCGGTGCAATATGCCTCCGCCGCCGGCACCACCTGGCAGCGGACCCTGCTTTCCGGGATCATCCCCGCGGGCGGATATTACCTGGTCCAGGAGGCGCAGGGCACGGGCGGCACGCAATCCCTGCCGACCCCGGACGCGACCGGCACCATCGCCATGTCCGCCACCGCCGGGAAAGTCGCGCTTTCCGCCTCGGGCACGCTCCTGACCGGGAGCTGCCCGTCCGGAGCGGCCGATCTGTTCGGGTTCGGCACGGCGAATTGCTTCGAAGGCGCGGTCTTCCCCGCCCTCACCAACCCCACGGCCGCACTCAGGGCCGGCGCCGGATGCACGGATACGGACAACAATGCCGCCGACTTCGCAAGCGGCGCGCCGGCTCCGCGCAACGCCGCCTCCGCCTCGGTCGCATGCGGCGCGGACGCGGCGCCCCGGGTTTCGGGCATGTCGCCGGCCGCGGGCAGCGGCGGCGGCTCCCCGGGAACCCACATCGTCCTCACGTTCAATGAGCCCGTAACCGTGTCGGGAGCCTGGTTCGGGCTTTCCGGTTCGGTGAGCGGAAACCATACCGCCACGGTCACCGGGGGCCCGGTTTCCTTCACCTTGGATCCCGGCGCCGATTTCCTCATCGGCGAAACCGTGACCGTGACCGTCTCCGCGGCCTTGGTTTCCGACGTGGACGCCGACGATCCGCCGGACCACCCGGTCGCGGACTTCACCGGCGCCTTTTCCATCGCGGCGCCGGTGCGCATCCACGCCCTCCAGGGCGCCGGCCATCTTTCCCCGCTTTCCGGCCAATCGGTCGCCGGCGTGGAAGGCGTGGTCACGGCCGTTCTCCCCAACGGCTTCTTCCTGCAGGACACCCTGCCCGATGCCGATCCGGCCACGTCCGAAGCCATTTTCGTCTTCACCAACGCGGCCCCCACCGTCCACGTCGGGGACGTTCTGAGCGTGGACGGCCGCGTGTCCGAATTCCGCCCCGGAGGCGCCACGACGGATAACCTGACCACCACCGAACTGACCGCTCCCGCCATCAGCCTCCTATCCTCCGGCCACGCCCTTCCCGATCCCGTCCTCATCGGCCTGGGCGGAAGGGTTCCGCCGGACCATGTCATCGAAGACGACGCCCCCTCGGGCAATGTGGAAACCTCCGGCGCGTTCGACCCGGATTCCGACGGCATCGATTTCTACGAAAGCCTGGAAGGCATGCGCGTGCAGGTTTCCCGTCCCGTGGTCATCGGCCCGCGTAACTCCTTCGGGGAATTCCTGGTGCTGGGCGACTCCGGTTCCCAAGCCTCCCTGCGCACCCCCCGCGGCGGCCTCAAGGTGCGGGCGCGCGATTTCAATCCCGAGAAGATCATGGTGGACGATGCGCTCACCCCCACCCCTCCGGTCAACGTCGGGGATGCCTTCGCCGGACCCATCGTCGGCGTGCTGGACTACCAGTTCGCCAATTTCAAGATCCTGCCCGCCACCTTGCCGGCGCGCATCCCGGGCCCGCTCGCGCCCGAGGTCTCTTCCGCCGGGTGTTCCGGCATGCTTTCCGTCGCCACCTTCAACGTCGAGAACCTGGATCCGTCCGATCCGCAATCCAAGTTCGACCAACTGGCCGGGATCATCGTCCACAACCTCGCCTCTCCGCTGCTGATCGGCCTGGAGGAGGTCCAGGACAACAACGGCGCCGTGAACGACGGCACCGTGGACGCGTCGCTCACGGCGTCGCGCCTGATCGCCGCCATCCAGGCCGCGGGCGGCCCCGCCTACCAATACCGGGACATCGCCCCCCAGAACCTCCAGGACGGCGGCGAACCCGGAGGCAACATCCGCGTGGCCTTCCTGTACCAGGCCGCCCAGGGATTGGCCTTCGTGTCCCGTCCGGGCGGCACCGCCGTGAATTCCGTGGCGCCGGTGGCGACCCCGGCCGGCGTGAAACTGAACTTCAGCCCCGGGCGCATCAACCCCACCCATCCCGCCTTCAACAACAGCCGCAAACCCCTAGTGGGGGAATTCACCTTCAAGGGCAGGACCTTTTTCGTCATCGCCAACCATTTCAATTCCAAGGGCGGGGATCAACCCTTGTTCGGCCGGTTCCAGCCGCCGGTGCCGGGTTCCGAAGACCAACGCTTGCAACAGGCCCAACAAGTGCAGGCTTTCGCCCAGTCCCTGCTGGCGCAGGATCCCAATGCCCGCCTGGTGCTGCTGGGGGACTTCAACGACTTCGAATTCTCCAATCCCCTGGCCGCCCTGAAGGGAAGCAACCTGGTGGACCTGATGGAATCCCTGCCGGAAAACGAACGGTACAGCTATGTCTATGAGGGCAATTCCCAGGCCCTCGATCACATCCTCGTGTCCCGCAACCTGGCGAACCAACCCGCCACGTTCTACGACGTCGTGCACGTGAACTCCGAGTTCGCCGAACAGGCGAGCGATCATGAGCCCCAACGGGCCTGTTTCGACAAGGGGCGCACGAGCGACGCCGGCCTGTACGCCGAAGAGCTCATCCAAGCCGCCAGCCACCCTCTGTTCGGCGTTTCCGCTCCCCTGGAGGCCGGCGTGCCCGCGGTCCCGGAGCTCTTCCGGACCCCGGCCCAGTCCGCTTCCGACCAGGTGGCCCTGGCTCCCGGGCTCACCGCCACGTATCTGACCCGCTCCATCGCGAACAACGCGGACCAGTTCGCCTTCTGGCCGGACGCCGTGAACCCCACCCACGCCATTTTCTGCATCGAAGGCGACCGCGAGGCCATCGGGACGTTCCCGAACACCTTGCCGAAATACAATCCTTCCGTGCAGCGCGTCGACCGCAACGGCCACGTGGAAACCATCTTGCGGGGCATGACCTCCTGCGACGGCATCGTCGCCACCCCCTGGGGCACCATCCTGGCCACGGAGGAAGAGGACGATGGCGGAGCGTATGAAATCCTGGATCCCCTCGCCACCACCGACTACACCGTGCTGGACCGGGCCACGGGAGACATCATCGACGTGGACGGATTCCCGGGATCCGCCCGCATCGCCAAGCGGACCGCATTGCCCGTCATGGCCTGGGAAGGTCTGGCGGTTCTGCCGTCCGGAATCGTGTACGCCGGGGACGAACTGCGTCCGGGCACGGATACCGCCGACGCGGACGGCGGAGCCATCGCCAAGTTCATCCCGGCCGTTCCCGCGGTCCCGGGCGTCCGCATCGCCTCCCTGTCCCAGTCGCCCCTGGTTTCCGGCAGCGTCCACGTCCTGCAGGTATCCTGCGTGGACAACGCCCGGCAATCGGGGCAAGGCTGCGAAGTGGGGAATGCGGCCTGGGTCCCGGTCGATGCCCGCATGCTGAGGCGGGAGGCGGACGGAAAGGGCGCCACCGGCTTCTACCGGCCGGAAGACATGCACCGCGATCCCGCCTACTCGGACTCCCTGCACCCGAACGCGGTGCGCTTCTGCTGGACCAACACCCAGAACGAAAAGGCCAAGAGCTATGCGGAGGTGCTGTGCGCCGTGGACAATGCCCCGGACTCCGCCTCGCCCGCGCAGCGGACCGCGGCCGTGAGCCGTTTCATCACCGGCGACAAGGATTTCAACTCCTTCGACAACCTCGCCTTCCAACCCGGCACGGGCAACCTTTACGTGGTCGAGGACCATGACAACGGCGACGTCTTCGCCTGCCTGGCCGACGGCGCGGATCGCGACCGCAAGACGGACGGCTGCATCAAGGTGCTTTCCGTCAAGGACACCAAGGCCGAGCCCACCGGCTTCGCTTTCACCGCCGATGGCAAGAGCGCCCTGCTTTCCATCCAGCATTCGAACGACGGATCGATGCCCTTGGTGGACGACTATGCCACGGACGATATCCTCCTCATCACCGGTTTCCAGTCCTTGCCCGCCTCCGTGGACGCAGGGGCTTATCTGGAGCAGCAATTGGCGGCCAATACCCGATCCGTCTTCGGCCTTGCCGGAGCCTTGAACGCCTCCGCTCCCGCCTCCCCGGCCCAGTACCGCACCGTCTTCCAATCCGCTTCGGACCAGGTGGCGTTGGCGCCGGGCCTGAGCGCCGCCTACCTTACGCGCAAGGCGGCCAATGCCGCGGACATGTTCGCGTTCTGGCCGGATGCGTCCAATCCCACGCATGCGATCTTCTGCATCGAGGGCGGCAGGCAGGTGATCGGCACGTTCCCGAATTCCCTGGCCAAATACAACCCTTCCGTGCAACGGGTGGACAAGAATGGCAATGTGGAAACCATCCTCAGGGGCATGAGCTCTTGCGACGGCATTTCCCTGACCCCTTGGGGGACCCTTCTGGCCACCGAAGAAACGTCCGACGGAGGCGCCTATGAGATCCTGAACCCACTCGGCACCACCGATTTCACCGTGCAGGACCGCGCCACCGGCGGCATCATCGATGCCAACGGGAATCCCGAAACCGCCCGCATCGCCAAGCGTGCGGCCCTGCCGGTCATCGCCTGGGAAGGGTTGGAAATCCTCCCCTCCGGCATCCTCTATGCGGGCGATGAATTGCGCCCCGGCACCGGGGCCGCAGACGCGGACGGCGGCGCCATTTACAAATTCGTTCCCTCCGTTCCGGCGACCGGCGCGGGCCCCATTTCGACCCTCTCCCAATCGCCGCTGGTTTCCGGATCCGCGTACGCCATGCAGGTCTCCTGCCTGGACGATGCCCAGCAGTTCGGGCAAGGCTGCGAAGTCGGCAATGCCGCCTGGATTCCCGTCCCGGCCGCCACGGCGCGCGCGGAGGCGGATGCCCGGGGAGCTACGGGCTTCTACCGGCCGGAGGATCTGGAACGGGATCCCGTCTACGCGGATACCGTCCATCCCGCCGCGGTCCGGTTCTGCTGGACCAATACCCAGAGCGAAAGCGCCGGGAGTTTCGGGGAAGTCCTGTGCGCCGTGGATGAAAATCCCGCCCTGGCCTCGTCCACGCAACGGACGGTGACGGTCAGCCGCTTCCTGGAAGGGGACAGGGATTTCAACTCCTTCGACAACCTGGCCTTCCAACCCGGCACGGGCAACCTGTACGTGGTGGAGGACCATGCCAACGGCGATATCTTCGCTTGCCTGCCGGACGGAGCCGATCGGGATCTGCAGTCCGATGGCTGCGTGCAGGTGCTTTCCGTCAAGGACAGCGGTGCCGAACCCACGGGGTTCGCCTTCACGGCGGACGGCAAGAGCGCCGTCCTCTCCATCCAGCACTCCGGGGACGACTTCATGCCTTTGATCGACGGGTACGGAACCGACGACATCCTCACGATTTCCGGGTTCCAGATTCCCTAAACTGGCCTACCTTGGTGAAGGCGCAATCCTGTGACGGCGCTCTCAGCCGGCTTTTCTTCCGGGCTCTACCTTGGGGCCAGCCTATGGTCCCGCGCTGCCCCAATCCCCAGTGCCCCTCGCCGCAACCCCGCAAAAACGGCACCTACTATCGCCCCTCCGATGCCAAGGCGGTGCAGCGATGGCTTTGCAAAGGCTGCAACCGACACTTCTCCGCCGCCACCTTCCAGGACGCCTATCGGCAGAACAAACGCAGGATCAATCCCGAAGTCGCCAAGCTCCTCAGCTCCGGGGTCTCCCAACGCAGAATCGCCCTCCTCCTGCACATCCACCGCATCACCGTGGCCCGCAAACTGACCTTCCTTGCCCAAGCGGCCGAGCGAAGGCAGGAACAATGGCTCGAAAGTCTCCCCAAAGTCAGCGACGTGCAATTCGATGACCTCATCACCCTGGAGCACACCAAGTGCAAGCCATTGGCTGTCTCCCTGGCCGTGGAGGCAGGGACACGGAGAATCCTGGGCTTCGAGGTCTCCCCTATCCCCGCCTCGGGCCGCCTGGCCGCGCTCTCCAGGAAGAAATATGGCCGTCGCCCGAATCTGCGTCCCCGCGGGCTGCAAAGATTGTTCGATACCATCCGGAAGGTCCTGGATGCGAAGGTCTCGTTCCGTTCCGATGAGGATCCCCTGTACCCGGTCCTGATGCGGCGCAATTTCCCCGGAGCGACCCATCATCGCAGCCCCGGAGGCCGGGGCTGCGTCACGGGGCAGGGGGAATTGAAGCAGTTGCGGTATGATCCCCTCTTTTCATTGAATCATACCTGCGCGATGCTCAGAGCCAACATCAATCGCTTATTTCGCAGGACCTGGTGCACGACGAAGAAGGCGGCGTGCCTGAGTCAGCATTTGTGGGTGTACGTGGAATTCCACAACACCGTGCTTTTGAATCCTTAATCCGCGCTGGATTCCAGGCTCCCAATTAGGATTCCAAGCTCCTCGATCAGATTCGAAAACGGGCCTGCACCGGTCGGATAGCTAGCCCCATTAAAGTAGGCCAGTTTTAGTTGTAACAGGATTGTGTCTTTACGCGGCCCGATCCTGGGCCTAGATTTTTCCATTTCCATTTTCCATCTCCAAGGAGAATCCATGTCGCTCATCCATTTCCCCCCCTTCCGCGCCCCGGCCGCGTCGGCTTGGATTCCGCTCGTCATCCTGTGCGGATGCGCCGGAGGACCGGGAAAACCGATGCCGGGGCACCAGATTCCCGCCGATATGTCCTTCCACCGCAGCCTCAAGATCGATGAATATCTGGGCTCCTATCCGCAAGAGGCCCTTCCGGTGCCGCAGGGTTCCGAAGCGGTGATGCAATTGATCCCGTTCGCGACCTCCCAGCCGGCCGGGGAAAACCGCACTCTGGCCATGCTGGAAATCCGGGTCCGGGACTCCCGCCCAGGCGACCCGCAAGGAGGGGATTCGGCCTGCATTCGCGATGCGATGCTTACGGTCAAGCCTGCCCCAGGCTTCAGCTTGCTCCACCTCTACGGTACGGGGCAGCCGGACACCGGCGCCGGGACCCGCCTCATCAACTTGGGCGATTTCAGGCCCGGCGAGCGCATGATGCTCATCGCCGAACTGGGCGCGACCCAGGAGGCCGGCAAGCAGCGCCTGCTGGGCGCCACCCTGCGTTGCACCCGGGTTTCCGATGGCATCCCGTTCGAAACCCTGGAGGGGTTGTCCCTGGAGTGGCAGAATAACGCCCCGGCCAGGATGAACACGCCGGCCGCCCGCAACAGCCTGCTCCTGGCCGATGCGGAAGCTTTGATCGAAGTGGGCAAGCTGGTGGAGATGGGCGGGACGCATGATTTGGAAACGGCCCTTTCCCTGGTGGATCTGCAGCTGAACAGCATCGAACTGCTGATGCCTTTGGATTCGAAAGTATTGAAACAGGAGCGGAAGTTCTTCGTCCAGGTGCGCAAGCGATTGGTCGAAAGCCTCAAGGCCAAGAACGGAAGCGGCGGGGCCTCCAAGCGTCATGAAGTGGCCATGGCGGATAAGCCCGATCGGGGCATCGCCTTGGCCTCCCAGGCGCCCAAGGGGCCCTGGACCACGGTGGCCCGCCTGCTCGTCATCCCCGTCAAAACAGCGGGGGCCGCGGAAGACGACGATTAACAGGGTGTTGAAAAAATCCCCGCGAGGCCAAAGGCCGTGCGAGCGGGCCGACGCCCGCGCGGACTTTTTCAACACCCTGTTAAGGGAAAAAGACGATCAAGGAAAAGCCCGTCGGCTGCTGCCGGCGGGCTTTATGGAAAGCGGGGCGGTGCCCCGCCTAGTGCTGTGACACCCCAATTGCGGGCCGCTTTC
>DATENA010000038.1:0-30926 GCA_035275285.1 Fibrobacteria bacterium
CAATAAGTTTTCCACCTGGACCCGTTCCGAGGGATTGAGGTGGATGATGCTCTGGGGATGTCCTTTTCTCTGGCTCATACCTATTAAACACCACTTCTATCCGCCTCTTCGTAACTTGATAGAGAGGCCCGAGGACTAGGAGGGTTAGGTCGAAGGAACTTGGTTGGCTTCCACGGAGTTAGAGTTTTTCAGAGAGTCACTTTAAACCCAAAGCTCATCTTGCTGGTCCAAAAATTCAAATCCGCCTTTATAAAGTTTCTGAAATGAAAAAACTTCGCTTTTGATTCGAGTTATCGCAATATTAAGCGCCTGCAGCGCATCTATTCCGACAACACTGTGCGGCCAAACATTTCCCTTTTCATGAATTTCCACCTTACAGCGCCAATCATCACCATCTGGAACGGGCTTAAAAAGATGGATCAGGAGAGGGGATTTTACTCCTCCCTCATCAACAATTTCATATTTCCGTGTTGCAATTATTTCATCACCCATAGTTAGATCCTCGGTTTCTTCAATCGGATTCCTGGAGATCCACCGAGACTATTTCACTATCAAAAAGTAGGCGATTCTTTTTTCGTTGTTTTCGAATAAAATGAAGCCACCATGCGATATTGGGTTGCTCTTTAAAAAATCTTCTTTGCCTTCGGGACAATACTTATCTAGAATTTCCAAAATTTTGGGTGTTTGAATACTATCGTTTAATTCTTTCCGCGCGTCTTCCTCGATGGAAAAGGGCTCATCTTTGAATGAATATTTTCCACAGCCTTTATTGACATCCAGATCATAGGTTAAGACTAGATTTGCGAAGTCCTTGGAGATTTCTTTCGGAACCCACCCTCTATCAATCAAGCCCTCTCTCTTCAATTCGCGAAAATCAACGACAACTTTTTCTTTTTTTTCGCATCCAAAAACAAATATGCAAATCACGAACAGAATAGTTTTTCCGAATTTTAGATGCATAGTTTTACACTTCTCTTCGAACGAATTGGCATGTGGTCTAATACTTCCAAGGAAGAAGTGGAGGACGAAACTCTCTGCATACATAGCTGCAGGGATCTCCTTTCCAATCATTGTACTCCGGACTTTTCCACCCATCTCTTCCTTTTTTGTTAGCAGCTCTATCCTCGTTGCATTCAGACTCTGAATCTCCATCAAAGTTTTGATCCCACCATTCATGAGCTTCACTGATTTCTCTTGACATAGCTTCTCCAATCGGTCCACGACGAGAAGCTTGACAATTCGCCTTACAATGAAAGTATTTGTCTGAATTTTTCCAATCGGCCCAAATCAAATCTGCGTAATTCGTCGCAAAGTCACTTGCGGCACCAGCAGCCTCTGAAGCCGCGTCACCAAATCCTGCTCCACCCGAAGGTGGTGGAAAATAGAATGGATTATCATAGAGGCCGAGAGGATCAACCCAGTTTATCGAATTATTCCTCGAGTAGGAATAGAAATTGTTTCCACCCCGTTCCCCAATGGGATCCCTTGAGATCCACCTTTCGCAGGGCCTGTTGCGGTTTTCCGTCCCCAAGGCGTTGCAAGTAGGCGTAGTTCCAGAGGTTGAAGCGGATTTTTCGGGTAACTCGTATGTTACGATGGCGGATTTTTCGCTAGACGCGATTTTTCGGCCTTGAACGACGGCGAAGAGGAGGACGAACGGCGAGGTGAAGCTGGTTCCGGAGGGAGAGGTCAGTACGCCGGATGCCTGATCGGTTTCCACGGAGTCAAAGGTAGAAGACCCTTCGTTTTCTGCCCAGGGAGCCTCCACCCGCCCCCCGGCGGAGCCGCTCCATCCCGCCGGACCTGTCTCCCCGCCGCACCGTGTGCCACCGTGCGGCGCCGGTCCCTCGCCTGGCCCGGCGGGCTTCCGCGGCCGGGCGCTCCTCGCTCCGTACTCCCCACTCGTCGCGCCCCACGGCCCGGCCGGGACGGGCGCACAAGAGTCGCAGGGCGCAACCGCGCCGGTCTCCTACGGGCTTGGTCTTTTGCGCGGCACCGGCGGCGTCCCCGCCTGCGTCCGTGCTCGCTCTTGTGCGCCCTTCCCGGTAAAGGCCAAGCCCATGGCTTGGCCCCGGGCCGTTCCGCCGCCGCCCCACCCGGGCGGGGCCGTTCACACGTCCAGGATTTTGATCAGCTGCGCGGTCGTATACCGCTCTGTGGGGAAGTTTTTGAAGACATCATCATGGGACCAGAGCGGAGCCGCAAGCTTGAGCGCCAAGGCTGCCACGTCCACGTCCTCCGGATCCACATCGGCCACCAGGGCGGCGGCTTCTTCCAGTTTATCCGCGTAGTCCTCGCGCGCGTGGATCTGCACGGGGGCATTCGCCAAGGCCTCGGCCATTTCCTCGATCGTGCGCTTGTACCGTTCCTGGAACTTGGGCGCGTACTCGACGACCTCGGCCCAGGTGTGCTCCGTGGTGTGGATCTCAAGCCCGGAAGAGAGGACGCGATAGGCGGCCCGGCCGGCGACGGCGGAGAGCAGGACGTTAGCGTCGGCTACGACGACGCTCTTTGCGCCAAGCATCAAAGTCCTTGAGCATTTGATCTTCGTCGATGTCCGCCGTCTTTTTCCCGATCTGCTGGGCCAGGATGCGGAAGGCGTCCCGCTTCACGTCCAGGGGCAGATCCTTCGCCTTCTCCAGGGGATAGACGATGGCCTTCGCGTGGCCGTGGCTGGTGATGAGGATGGGTTCGTTCCCTTCCAGCATGTCCGCCATGTCGCTGCGGAACTCCCGAACCGATGCCGATTGTCCCATACGGTCCTCCAACTCTCTTCCTTAGAGTATACCTATTTCCCGGCAAGTCGTGTACCATTTGCGTACACAATATTCGGGGGTATGTTGGCGGTCTTTGCGGTTTGCACCTTGGCTCGCCAGGCCCGGGCCATCCCGCCGCCACAGGGCCCCCCGCAAGGCAAAGCCTTGCGGGGGAACCCCGCCCCACCCGGTGGGAGATCATCCCTTATCCCGGATCATCTCCGCGATCTCGAAGTAGCCGCAGGCCTCCGCCAAGTCGAGGGCCGAGAGCCCCCGGCGGCCGCTGCCCTTGGCCTCGGTGTCCGCACCAGCTTGGAGCAGAACGCGGACCATCTCCACGTCGCCGGCACGTACGGCACATAACAACGGTGTTACGGTGCCGTCATAGCACAGATTCGGATCAGCCCCGCGCCGGATAAACAGCCGCGCCGACTCAAGGCGACCGAAGAGCGCGGCCGTCAAGAGCGGCGGGAAGCCGGGCAGGCTCGGTGCGTTGACCGGGACGCCCTTGTCCAAGAGCAGCCCGGCCGCCTGGGCGTTGCCCTCGGCCACGGCGCTGAACAGTCCACTATCGAAGACATAGAACGGTTTGGGCTTCATAGCCTTTCTCCTTTCAGAGGGTTGTTGTTGGTTTTTATCGCACCTCGGGGCTTGCGCGTCGCAAGGCCTTAAGGCCCGCCGCCGGGAGTCCGCCAGGCCGGGTGCGGCCGTCTCCGTGCGGCGGCATGGCGCGGAAGCGGTTCGGGGCGGTGCTCCGCAGGGCCGGCGGTGCCGGCAGGCGCATGTCAGCGCGGCGCCCGCACGTCCGCCGCTGCTTGCGCCTGGCCTCGGCCGCGGAAGACCGCGCCCGAGGTTTGGGGGGAAAGCCCGGCGGCCGCTGGGTTCCTTCCCTTAGCCGCTCCTTTCCTTTTCCAGGGCCTTGTCTAATTGCCACAAGCTCCCGCGCATGGCCTGCGCCGCCGCGATGGATGCGTTGATCGCGGGCTTGGTCTGCACGTCCACGCCGTCGCGCAGGACCTTGAGGCCGTCCTCGACCTGGTCGAGCTTCTGCATCAAGGCTTGCAAGTGTTCAAGGTTGTTCATGACTTTCTCCTTTTTAGGGTTGAGGGGGAATGGAACGTATTATGCGTGCTACCTACCGCCGAAGGCGGCATACTTTGTATTGACCGAAGCGCAGACCACAAAGCCAGGGCGGAGGGCGCGGGCGACTCAAGAAGTCGCTCTTTGCCGGGTGGCCGCGTGCGGCCACTGGAACCGGCCGGTTTACATAACCCCACCTTATAGCCAGGCCAGGAAGTGGCCGGACCGGCGTCAGCCGGTGGCGATAAGGTGGGTTATGTAAGCAGCGGGCTGACTACAAAGAACCGACACCGCCCGGCCGGCAAAGGCCGTGCGAGGAGCGGGGCGTATGGGGTCCCTTGGACCCCCAGCGACGAGCACGGCGGCCGGGGCCGCAAAGGACCAGGGCCGGGGATAGAGCCGAGGTAAGCCAGGCGGCGCTTTGCGCGGCCTGGCGCGGCGACATGCCCGGACCGGTGAAGCGGAAGACCTCGGCACCGGCCTGCGACTTCTTGAGTCGCCCGCGCCCGAGGAGGGGGAGCCCCTCCGGGGCGGCGGTGGGTGGGCGGGGGGACGAAGACGCGACTAAGGGGAAGATGCATTTCCGGTTTCTTGGCCTTCCGGCAGCGGATCGATCCAGCCGATCGGTTTCATCCTGGCCGGATGCGTCCGCTCATGCACGTCCTTCAGCTTGCGGATGCTGACATGCGTGTAGATCTCCGTCGTCGAGAGTTGGCTGTGCCCGAGCATGGCCTGCACATAGCGTACGTCCGCGCCGCCTTCCAGCATCAAGGTCGCCATCGTATGCCGGAACAGATGGCAACTCCCCTCCTTGCCGATGCCGGATTTGTGCACATAGAACCGCACCCGCTCGGTCAGATAGTCCGGCGCCAAGAACTCCCCCGCCGGCGTCAGGAACAGATATTGCGAGTCCGGCTCCCGCACAAGTTCCGGCCGCACTTCGGTCAGGTATTTTTGCAGCCACAACACCGCCCGCGCGCCGATGGGGACCATGCGATCCTTTTTGCCCTTGCCCTGCCGAATGAACACGGTGTGGTTCAAGAGGTCGAGGTCGTACACCTTCAGGTTCACGCATTCGCTGCGGCGGATGCCGGTCGAGTACAGGGTTTCCAGCAAGGCCCGGTCCCGAAGCCCCAGTACCCCCGCCGGATCCGCGCTATTAAGCACCGCTTCCGCCTCCTCAAGCGTCAGCACGTGCCGCGGCAGGCGCTTCCCCGGCCGCGGCAGTTCCATCTCCGAGGTGGGGTTGTAGAGCAGGTGGCGCTCCTTGGACAGGAACCGGAAGAAGGCCCGGAGGGTATAGAGGTATTGCAACTGCCCGAACAGGGAGAGCGGTGCCTTTTTCCGCGCGCTCGGCACATGGCACAGATGCCGTTGATAACGCTCCACCACCTGCCGGCTCACCTCCTCGGGCGTAGTGACGCCGCGCTCCTCGCAGAACCGGATGAAGTGCCGGACATGGTCCACGCGCCGGCGGATCGTCACCTCCGAGAACGCCCGCACCCGCTGCCAACTGTTGAACGGTTCCAGGAAGAACAGCAGCGTGCCCGCGTTTGCGTACAGCGACGGGCTTGGGAAGGCGGTATACGGATTCTTGCGGGCCATGGTCAGGGTAACCCATCCGCTACGGAGGTCGCCGCAAAAGCAGCTAAGGGAGAAGAGATCCTATTATGATGAGGATGCGGATACGACGCGGGCTCTTTTTCTCCCCCATATGCATTTTCCGGGATCTGTAGGTTACCTTCGCTTTCAACCCTATCGTTATTGGACAAAAGTGCATTTTCATCACCCTGACTACCCCCTGACCAGGGGCTGACCGACCCCTGACCAGACCCTGACCGATGGCCATTTACCCCTGACCGCTCACCATCATACACATGGCCATGGGCCTTTTTCCGCAAGGATTCCACGTCGATGAGCCCCAGGAGGAAGCGGCCGCCGCCCTCCCCTTCGCCCCGGTACAGCAGTTCATATTCATAGGTAAGGCCCCTTCCGCTCCTATGGATAACCAGGTACTCCATCTCTACCAAGCGGCGCAGGTGCACCTTGAGCGCCGTATCGCTCCACCCCGTGGCCTTGCGGATATCCCACCGGCTGAGGCGGAGAAGCGGCCAGGCCAACTCCTTCTCCGCCGCGAGGCGGGCCACCATGCCGGTTAGGAGTTCCAGGAGCCGCCGCGTCTGCGGGGCGAGTTCATCGAGCGTCCGACCCAGCACCTCCGCCGCCAGGCGGTTGGCCAGGGCAATGTCCTTGAGCGTCACTTCCACGTAAGGCACGCCCTCCGCATCGCGCTGCTGCGGCCGTTGGTATTGATGCAAGAGCGCCAACGTGTTCATCAGTCCGAGGTACTTCATCTGATCGCGGCGGAGCCGGCTCTGCTTCACGTGGAAGGTCAGATAAGCCGCGTACGGGTTCACGACCTCGACGGCTTTGAGTAACCGCTGCGCGTTCTGGTGCCGCTTGCGCAGGCGGTCCCGCTGCCGCTTGGTCTGCTTCCCCTCCGCCGTCTGCTGGAACCGCTGCAGCGCGAGGATCGCCTCGGTCTGGCCCTCGCTCTCGTCCACGGTCAAGGTGATGCATCGGTTTTGCAACTCCGCATCCACTTCCGATGACGTGGTGGAGTAGAACGCCGCCGCCGGGCCCTCCACGCTGTAGGTCTGCGTGATGAGTTTGCCCGTTTCGAGGTCCTTGCCCGGCGCGGCGATCTTCAGCTTCTTGTCCGTCATCAAGAGCTTCAAGGCATACGCCGCCTTCTCCATCCCGCCGTCCTCGGCAATGGCGAGGATCTTATGGCGCAAGGTCTCCCCGCCCATGTAGAACAGGGCCTGCCCGGTCAGGGCCGAGTACTGGGCCACGTCCTCCTGGGGCATCAGGGCCAAGATGGCGTCCATGAGCGAGCTCTTGCCGGCGGCGGAGCTGCTTTGGATGAGGAGGTGCAGCGGGTCGTCCATCTTGCGCGAGGTGGCGGCGAGATAGCCCATGAGCTTGTTGGTTTCCTCGCCCACGTAGCCGCAGGTGGTCAGGTCTTCGAGGATGCGGGAGGTCAAGTCCGGGGCTTTGAGGAGGGCTAGGGCCTCCGCTTCCTCCTCGGCCGTCATCGTGTAGGCCGCGTCCGCCTTGGGCTTCAAGGTGTCTTGGATCCTATCCTCTTGGAGCTGCTCCAGGAGCAACAGGATGCGGCCCAGGTCGCGCTTGAGCACATCCATCTTCTCTTCCACCTCCGGGGCGGCGTGGGAGACGAAGCTTTCCCGATGCTTGGCGTTGTAGAGGTCGAGCTGGTCGATGTAGTAGCGACCTCCAACGGTAACACGCAGGTTTACCTTCATCACCTCGAAGGAAAGATTCTTGGAGAGGCCGCGCACGCGCCAGGCGCGGTTCCCGAGGGTCACCAGCACGTCCTCGCCGTGGAGGGTATGCGGCAGGCGGATGGAAGGATCAAGGGCGCCGGCGGCAGGGAGGGTTCCCACGTCCGTGCCGGCCACCGCGGCCTCTAGGGAGAGCGCCTCTTCGTAGGAGGCGCCCGGATACGGCGGCAGCGGCGTGTCTTCGCCCAGGCGCTGCTTCCGAAGCTCCCAGAGTTGCGCCACCAGTTGCGCCGACTCCTGCGTGAGGTTCGGATAGCACCGGTGGACCTGCTCCCGCGTCACCTCGCGAACCCCAACGGAAGCGGCTAAGGCTGGAGCGACAGGACCCCCCTCCGCAAGTGCAGGAGCCGCGGGGGTGGACACCGGCTCCGCCGTGCCCGACGCTTCGTCGCCCGACGCTTCGTCGCCCGACGCTTCGTCGGCCAGCACCTCGCCGGTTGTAAGGTCCACCCGCATTCCCTGGGATATCGTTTCCGTTACCGGGGACGGAGCGGCCCGCATGGCCGGAGGCTCCGTCCCGGCGGGCTTCACGCCCTTGCCCAGCCACAGGGCCCCGTGGAGCAGTACCTTGAGCGCCTGGTCCGTGGAGACCGGACCGGTCTCCGGCGTCATCTTGTGGATGTACGCGTTGGCATCCATGCCATGCGGGAACAGAACGCGCAAGCACTCGATCCCTTCGCTCAAGAGTTTGCCCGCAAGCTTCTCCGCCGCCTTGTCCCCGGCCGCGTCCCGGTCGTAGGCGATATACACCCGCTGCACGCCGTGGCGGAGGAACGCGGAGAGCATTTCCTCCGTGAAGCCCTCTACGCCAAAAGCAGCGGTCACGTTGCGGAAGCCATGCACCCAGAACGACAGGGCGTCGATGAGCGCTTCGCAGAGGATGATTTCCTTTTGATGGAGGCAGGCCGGGTTCCAGATCCCGCGATGCGGGCCCGGCAGGTACAGGTGCTGGGCTGTCCCGGGCCGCAAGTGGTCGAGGATTTTCCGGCCATACAGCCCTTGCACGTTCCCGTGCGCGTCGAGGATGGGGATGACGAGGCTCCCGGCCAAGTGCTCGTGGCCGCTGCTTTGGCGGAAGACACCGAGCGCTTCCAGGCGGCCGCGGATGGCGGCGCCGGCCTCGCGGTTCTTGTCGGGCAGGCGCAGGCCCAGCGTGCGGTTGGCATAGCCGAGGCGGAACGTCTTCACCGCCTCCGGGTCCGCTATCCCGCGCCGCTGCAGGTACTCGCGCGCTTTCCCGGCAGTGGGATCGTCCTGGAGCGCCTGATGGTAGTAGTCGGCGACTTCGTTGAGGAGGGTTTGATCATCGGCGCTGAGGGTGACGGGCGGCGGCAGCTTGGGGATGGTCGCCACCTTGACCACCTTCTCCGAGGAAAGCAGTGTCGCGGCCTTGCCCTCGCGGAGCAGTTCCACCGCGTGGCGGAAGGAGACGCCCTCCGCCTTCATGATCCAACTGAGGATGTCCCCGCCCTTCTGGCACGCGCCCATGCAATGCCATAGCCCTTTGGACGGGGTCACCACCAGGGACGGGGTCTTGTCGTCATGGAACGGGCAGCGGCCGATGAGGTCGGCGGCGCCATGGGGCTTGAGGTCGATGCCCTTGGCGCGGATGAGGGCCGCAAGGTCGAGGTTCGCCTTGAGGCGGTCGAGGTCAGGCTTTGGGATGCGCGGCATGGGGGAATCTCCTGTCAGGGTGTTGGGCGGTCTGGAGGGTCTTTTTCACCAGATCCCGCACGCGGTTCAGGTTCTCCTTCAGCCGCAAGGGTTCCACCCTCCCCGCCGCCGTGCGGTAGAGGAGATCCTCGTGGTCGAGGTCCTCGCCCTTCACGGTCAGGACCACATGGTCCCTACCTTCAACCGTGGCCTTAACCACGGTCCCGCCCCGGCTGACCAAGTAGGCCGCCCGGAACACGTCTCCCGTCTCGATCTCGTATACCATCCAAAGCCTCCTTTTGTGGAACCCTGTCAAGGGTGGAAAAACGATTTCAGATCGTAATATAAACTTACGACCTGTAATCGTATTTTACAAGACAAAAAGCGAAGGGATCGGAAAGCCGTGCTATATTTGGATATGAACCTAGCCGAAAATATCCGCAAATTCCGTAAAGCGGCGGGGTTGACCCAGACCCAACTCGCCGACAAGCTCGGCATCACCCAATACGCCATCACCAACTATGAACGCGGGATCAGCAATCCCTCAGCCGAGAAGATCCCGGAGCTGGCCAAATTCTTAGGCGTACCCATACAAGATCTCTATGGTACGGGGAGTTCCAATCCGATCAAAATCGGACCCAGCCAAGCGAAGAACAGCCGGGACCGAAAGATGCGGAAAATATTCGAGGAGTTGCCGCCCACGGACCAGCGGGCGTTGCTCAAGCAGGCGCAAGCGCTACGGATTCAAAAAGCCAACTCGGCTCGAAAAAAAAGCAGAAGTTGACCCCCGGTGCAGGACCTATTCGAAAACCTAAGGCCAATGGAACAACAGTTAATTCTGAAACAAATGAAGGGGCTTATCAGTCAGCATTAGGGGAGGAGCGTGAATCCTCTTCGGAGAAGTAACAGTCCAGGAACAATTCGGCGCCGAACTCCCCTAAACGGGACATTAAACCTGGTGATAGGGTAGGTCCACCGTCAAAGGCACTTTGGAAATGTCCGCACCACCAAACAAGACGCATTCCACTCTGGCCGATTTCTTTCACCAAGTCTTTTTTGTCCCAAAGGTTGGATAGGACGTTATCCAAACCATCTTCCAAAGCTTCATATTCATAGTCTGCGTCCCCACTGAACGCCCAGAGCCCTTCTTCACGGATTCTATTTCCGAATTGCGCGCCTTTTGAATAGCTGCGTATTGGATTCAATCCCAGCACCGCGCTGATTTTTTCAGGTGACAGATTATCACCGTAAATCCTGAATTCGACCGTATAGGTGTGATCGCTCATATCAGATTGAATCCTCGGCTATGGGATAACAATTGGAATCCTAGGCATTGGAAGTCGTGGAATCGGAATTCGAACAGGTAAAGGCATATCAGGAACTGGTGCTTCTGGAAATGCAGGAAGGCCTGGAGGAACCGGGCTTGGTTGTGAATTCGAGGTGGAGGGCGTCGTACCGGGCTCCTCGCCTGCGTTAGAAGTATTAGTCGCATCTGGTTCCGCCGAAGGCTCTGGAAGCCCAGGATCATCATATCCACCTTTAGGCTTCCATTTTGACTTGTCCCTTTTCGGTCGTCCTTCTTTGTCCCACTTATCCCAAGCGTCTTTCATCTCATCTTTTCCTGCGTTGGGACCCTTACCGTGCTTCCACTCCTTATGATACCAATCCTGAAAATCTCTATCGTTGCAACCGTACCACTTATCCGTTTTCGTGAGACCTAATGGATCCGTCCAATTGATTGGACTATTCGCAACATAAGCATAAAGATTCGGCCCATCCTTTTCCCCAATGGGATCCCTTGAGATCCACCGCCCCAGCCCCGGGCTATAAGCCCGATACTTCGTCAAATACAACTCACTCGCCGCATGCAAATAATGCCCCGTGAACCCGAAGTCCGCATCCAGACTGCCGGACACCCGTATCCGCTTTCCAAACGGATCATAAACATATCGGGCAACAATAGTCCCCGCGCTATCAGTCATTTCACGAATGCTGCCAAGGTGATCCTTGGTATAAAAATACTTTGCGCCCGCAACGTCAGCCCCATAGGACGAGTATTCCTTACCCACCGTCCCACCCGTGGAATCCCTTTCCTCCTCAATCGTATTGCCGACCCAAAGCAACTTTATCTTCGAGTCGATCGTCCCGCTCGTTTTCTCGACGATTTCCACGCGCCGACCCAGGCCATCGTATGCGAATTCGCTCCGGAGCGTACCCTTGGCAATGGCGACCAGCCTGTTTTCCGCGTCCCATTCGTAGGTGCTTGTTCCATCGTCCACGAGATTGCCGTTGTCGTCATAGGTGAAGGTTTTGGAAGCACCGGAAACGTTTAACCTGTATCTATTCGTTTTGCCGTTGTTGGAGTAGTCCGTCGCCGCCACGGTCACGGTATCCACGCCATTGCTCTTGAAAACGTAACCGTTGTACGCGTGGGCCGCGGATACCGGAACCGGTTGGCCATTGACTTCCACCGTGCCCGCCTCGTCCAGGCTGCCATTGTACCGTATCAGCCCGCCAGGTTGTTGGGAGGTCGCCTGGTTCAGGTTGTTATACGTGAACCCGTTCACCGTGCTGTCTTCGACGCTGCTGAGGCGGTTTCCCGATTTGTCGTAAGCGAAGGCGAAGTTCTTCAGAATGGGATTCCCTCCGCCCGCGCTTCTGACCACGTCCCCGATCACTTGATCGACGGGATCGTAGCTGAAATCATGGACCTCCGCCAGCGCCGAATCGGATTGCCGGGTCCACGAAAGGATCTGCCCTTCCGCATCGTAAGTATATGCCGACTTGGAGAGCCATGCAAGCGAAGGGGTCAGATTCTTGATTTCCTGCAGCCGGAAGTCCCCGGTGGAACTGAAATACCCATATTTCGTTTTTTGCCCATTTGGATAGATCAGGGAATCCAACCGCCCCGTTGCCCCTACGTATTTGTAGGTGAACGTGCCCAAGGCATCGGTCGTGGAGCTCGTCCGGCCCAGGATATCGTAGGCATAGGAAGCGGTGCGCCCATCGATGGAAAGGGTCGAGACGCGCCCCAAGGAATCGTACGCGAACAGGATCGAATCGTTGGACCAAGGACCATCTATGCTTTTTAACCTGCCGGCGCCAAGGAAGGGGGTTCCGGGTATCGGGTAGTATCCATAGGAAGAGGTTCCCTGGCCGTCCGTCATGGCAAGGAGCCTATTGTAGGTGGAGTCGAAGGTGTAATGCACCGTGGGCGTAGCGGACACCGCATCGGAATAACTGATCTGCTTGATGTTGTCGTCCTTGAAATACTGGAAATTTTTGGTCTGACCCAGGGCATCGGTCGTGCTTTTCAGGCGCCCGGCAAAAGGTTCGTACGCATATTGGATTTTTTTGCCGTCGGCATGGACTTTTTCCGTGACCCGGCCCTGGACGTCCCTTTTCCAGGAAGTGGATTTACCCATGGGGTCGATGAGGGTGGCCAGATTGCCGCAACTGCACCATTCCAGATTGGTCGTTCTGCCCGACGGATCCTGGACGGCACTGAGCTGACGGAGGGAGTTGAAGAAGGTTTTCGTCCATCGGCCTCGGCGGTCCCGGCTTCTTTCGAGGTCCAGTTTGTTGTAGACGAACTCCTCGTATGTGCTGTCCGCATAGCGGACTTTCGTGAGCCTGTCCAAAGCATCGTATTCATTGGCTACGGTATATCCATCGGAACGGGTTATGGTCCGCACCCGTCCGAATCCGTCGTAGGAGAATTTTGTGGTGTCCCCGGCGATGGGTCCGGTGATTCGGATCAAGTATCCATCGCCATCATAGGTCCGGGTGGTCACCTCTCCTTTGGCATCGGTAGAGGTCAATAGCTGGCCATTCGGATTGTACGTGAATACGGTCGCCAAACCGGACGGATCCTTTATCGTCGAAGGAAGATGCAGGGGGTTGTAGGTCAAGGTATCCAGAAGGTCATCCACCGTGCCGGTTTGTTGCCGAACGGACACCAGGTCGATTTGGTTGCTGTCATACCGGTATGCCGTGATTCTGCCCAGGGGATCGGTATACTTCGTAACCAATCCCAGATCGTTATATTCGTATTGATGCACCTGGCTGCTGCTGTCATCCATGTAACGGCCCGAACGGTTCCATTTGCCGACCATGTTGGAAGCGATCGAGATGGGAAGATATTGGTTGGGGTAATTGTAGAAGACGCGCCTTTCCAAGGGTTTCTTCACGCTGGCCACGATATTGCTCGATGAGGTAAGATTCAGGGCTCGCAGCCATTGGTAAATCACCCCGCTTTTGACGTCCCCGGGGGCTTGGGCCATGGCTTTTTTATCCCAATAGATGCTGTTCGCTTCATGGTACAGGTTGTCGGCCGCGAGCATCCCGTCCGGATAGGGTCCCTCTTCGAGGATGTAATCATTGCTATGCCTGAATTCCAGCCGCTCCTTCTGCCCCAGGGGATCCTTCGCCTCGATCCAACGGGTGGCGCTGGGCCCATCTCCGCTTTTGAAGGTGGTAGTGCCATAAGGAGTGGTCATCGCATGGATGAAATCGTTCGCGCCATAGGTGAATTCCGAGGTCATATCCGCCACGTCCGTTATCGATTCGAGCTGCCCGTCCCCGTTATAGGTCAAGGTCGCAAACCGTCCGAATGGATCGGTCACCTTGGTCACTTTCAAAGTATCTCCCGGCAATTCATAAGCCAAGGTGGTCACTTGCCCCAGGGCATCCGTGACCGTGGTCAGCCGCATCGCGGCATCAAAGGCGAAGGTGATGGATTGTCCTTGCGGATCGACAATCTCCGAGAGGAAGACCTTCCTGGGGAAGGAGGTGGCGCCGTTCGAAACGTCGAAAATCTCCTTGGATCCATCGGGCAAGCGCCTTTCATAGCGGATGGGCGACGAAGAGACCCGCGCCAGGACCGCCCGGGATTCGAATTGGGGAGCATAACTGGAGGTCACGGTATCGAAATCCACATAGGGCTTGCTGCCCCCTCCCTGGACGAACAGTTCCGCATCCTCCAGGGGAGACATCGGGTCATCGGTAATGTAGGAGATCCAATCCAGCGTCCATTTGTTCCCCAAGTTGGAATAGTTGAAGGTCATGGGCTGCGAGGCCTCGCGTTGGCTGTAGGTGATCCGGAAGTCCACCGCCGGGCCGCGGGGCGGAGCATATCCCAGGGGAACATCCATGATATTCAAGCTCGCCAGCATGGTATGGAATCGATAGGTCGGCATCCCCTTTTGCGGAGGCGTTGGCCCTCCTTTTTCCCCTCCTTTTTCCTTATCGCAGCCATTTCCGCCGGTCGTGTTGTCGGCGGCGGAGTTATGGCCGGGTTCGCTGGAAGACGTGATCCCTTTCCCCCATACGGTGGAGGCCTCTTCCCGGGTCACCGGGACCCAACCTTCGGACAGGTTCCCGTTCGGAACCAGGAAGTACCCGCTGGCCTCCGCATCGAGAGCGGTTTGGCTGATCCATAGATCCCCGCCAAAGGTCGGATCCTGGACATGGTAACGGCCCCGGACCTTTTCGAGGATGGCCGCATAGTGGCCCACCTTCCAATGCACAACCGCAGGCAAGGGCAATGCGGTATTTCGGGTCCTTTTGGCCACGCGAAGATTCAGGCCGACTTCCCCGGAAAGCTTATACACATTCCACAAGGACACCCCTTGCCGCGTTGACTTCGAGGCGAGGATTTTTGCCTGCTGCTTATCGCCTTCGCGCGAAAGGGCGAGGATCCGGCTCAAGGCCAGCGGCCCGCATCTGAACGATACCTCCGGCTCATGGTTCATCAGCCACAGGGCCTCTTTCGCTCCTTGCCATTTTTCGGTCGCGGACCCCCGGACATTCCGCCCTTTTGCTTCCTTCAATAACCGGCTCAGGCGATCGAAACGTCCGAGCCGCGCATTCATTTTCAGCAATTCCCCGAGGCTGCGATCGCCCAGCGCGCTTCCATGCGCGTCCGTGTTTCCTTTGGAAAGGCGCCAGGCTTCCTCCAGAGAGGAAAGCGCTTTGCTGAAAAAACCGGTTTTGTAATAGACTTGGCCGAGATTGCAGTAGAGAGAAGCGTTCCAAGGAGAGTGCGGGAAATCGCCCAGGTATTTCTCCAGCGCCTCCATGTTATCATTGCTTTCCCGTCCTGCCATTCGCCCCAAGGCGGATGAGAGCGCCTGGTTTTCTTCCGGGGGCGCCGTTCCCAGGGAAACCAAAGGTTCATCGAAGATGCGCCGGCGGGAAATTTCGTCTCCGCCGGCATCCGCTTGCCGTTCCAGACCGAATCCGGATGCGACAAGCATGGAAACCAGGATGCATCCAAGCGTAAAGTGGTTTTTCATGGTTCACCTTTTGAGGGCTTTTTTCCCGCAGCCCGGGCAATGCTGTTTTCCGTCCAAGTCCGCAGGGTATCCGAGTTCATGGGAGCAATACGGCTCCGACCGGCAGCGTCAGGGTGATGTCCGGCGGCGTAACGTCCAAGGGATCGAAAGCAGGGGCGGAAGTTCTCGTGGGATCCAATGGAAAAGCGTCCGACCCGTCCGCGACGGCATCCGAATCCGAATCCGAGGAGAAAGGATCGGTTCCATCGAGAATCTCTTGGGCGTTTCCGATCCCGTCCCCATCCACGTCGGCACTGGTCACGCTGATCCCCGTTTTATGGGCCACCCCGTCGAGAATCCCGTCGCCGTTGGAATCCTTCAGGCCCGGATCCGATCCCAACTCCGCTTCCAGGATATCCGAGAGCCCGTCATGGTCGGAATCATGATCGGCATCGAATACTCCGATCTTCATGGGAACCAGGATGTCAGCATCGATCTCCGCGCCGACCCTTCCATCCGGATTGGCGCCCCAGCCCCACAAGGACCCGTCGCTTTCGACGGCCAGAGCATGGCTCCCGTAGGACTTGACGGAAACTATCCCGGTCAAACCGGAAACCTGCACGGGCGTGGATTCCGAGGTGGTCGAGCCGTCGCCAAGCTGGCCATGGCCGTTCTGCCCGAACGCCCACACGGTCCCATCGGCTTTCACCGCCAGGTTGAAAAATTCGCCGGCGGCGATGGCAATCGCATCCGTGATTCCGGAAACCTGGACGGCGGACGCGGAGTTGATGCCAAGGGTCCCGTTCCCGAACAAGCCATCCGTATTATTCCCCCAACACCATACCGTTCCATCGGACTTCAAGGCGATTCCGTGGCCGAATCCAGCGTCCACGGATACGATGTCATACAGGCTGCCGATCTGGACCGGGTCCGGGCTATTTGTCGATGAGAAACCCATTTGCTGATACGTGTTGTTGCCCCACCCCCAGACGGTGCCGTCCGCGAGCAATGCGAATGCGAAATCGTTCCCGGTGTGGATTGAAATCGCCTTTTCCATTCCCGCTTCCGCGGGGGAATCACGATCATCGGTGGTCCCGTCTCCGAGCTGTCCGTTCTCGTTTCGCCCCCAACTCCAAACGCTCCCGTCCTGCTTCAAAGCCAGGCTGAACCCGTTCCCTCCCGCAACGCGGCGAACACCGTCAAGCCCGGCGGCCTGGACGGGGAAGGGGACGTCCGTGGTGGTCCCATCCCCCAATTGGCCATGATTATTCCTTCCCCAGGTCCATACGGAACTATCGTTCCCCACGGCCAGGCCATGCAAATCTCCGGACGCGACGTCCAGAAAGACCGAACCCTCGCCGGCATTTCCGGGATACCAGCGATCCATGTTCGGCCCGATCCCGAGTTGGCCGTACGCATCGCTTCCCCAGGTCCATAGGTCTCCATACTTCCCGATTGCCATGCTATGGGTGGCTCCGCAGGTGACGGAGCCCGCTATCGTGTAATAGCCTACCTTGGTCAAGCTAGGATCCAAGCCCGATTTGAAAGCTTTGACTTTCAAGATGGTAAAGGGATCCGTAAGGCCGATTCCGGAACCGTCCGCGATGCTTGGGCTGCCCGTCGAGGGTTCGGAACCGTCGGTCGTGTACCGGATGGTAGCCCCTGCCGTGGCGCAATGGACGATGATATTCCTGGCGCTCCCGTATTCCCCGCCCTCTTCGCTGACCGAAGGCGTGGCCGCGGCGGGCCGGAAATCCAATCGGACCGCCAAGGCGGGGACGGAGCTATCGACGTTGCTCCCTGCGCCCAACTGCCCGTATGCGTTCAAGCCCCAACCCCACAGGGTGCCGTCCCCTTTGATGGCAACGGTGAAATCCCCGTTGGCGGACACCGAAACGATATCCGTAAGGCCATCCACCTGGACGGGAGAATGGCGATCCGCGGTGGTGCCGTCCCCGAGTTGACCGTGGGAGTTCTGGCCGAAGGCCCAAACGGTTCCGTCCCCCTTGACGGCTACCGTAAAGTTGGATCCGGCGGCAATGCCCACCACGTTGGACAACTCCTGCACTTGGACGGGAACCCCGTCAGATGTCGCGCTATGGCCGTCTCCGTATTGGCCGTTCGAATTCGAGCCCCAACACCATACCGTTCCGTCCGATTTGAGGGCCACCGAATGATCCTGCCCGGCTTTGACGGAAATGACATGCCGCAGCCCCGGTACCTGAACGGGGTCGGGATGGCTATCGAAATCGCCCAGTTGCCCGTAGGTGTTTTCCCCCCAACCCCACACCGTGCCGTCGTTTTTGATGGCCAAGGAAAAGCCTTTCCCCGCGGCAATCGCAATCGCGTTCTCCATTCCGGATGGAACGGGAGCGTTTTCATCCGTTGTCGCACCGTTGCCGAGCTGTCCAGAGCCATTGCTGCCCCAGGCCCAGACGTCTCCATCGGCCTTGAGCGCCAAGCTGAATCCGTCTCCGGCGGCCACCCTGGAAACGCCGCTCAACCCGGTCGCTTGGACGATGTCCGGGTTGTCCGTATTCGTACCGTCGCCGAGTTGCCCGTAATTATTGCGCCCCCAGGCCCATACCGTGCTATCCTCCGCCGCAATCACGGAATGGAAATCGCCCGCGGCGACATCCAGAGGGAAATCCACCCCTTTTATCGGATAGGGGAAAAACCGATCTCCCATCACCCCGCTTCCCAATTGCGAGTGTTGATTCCTGCCCCAGGACCACAGCCTCCCATCGTATGTCGAAGCGAACGCGTGATTTTCCCCGGTCGCAACCCGTTCTCCGATTTCGTAAACGGCCGCCGCGGAAAAGCTGGGAAGGAAATAATCCCGGAACGCTCTCAGCGTCAGCTTGGCGACGCCGCCTTCCATCGTAATGGTCCCGTTGCAAGCGACGGTGGGGCTTCCCGTAGTGGGGGTTGAACCATCCAGGGTATAATGGACCGTGGTACCCGGAGTGGGGCACGAAAC
Organism: Fibrobacteria bacterium; assembly: GCA_035275285.1. Taxonomy (GTDB): domain Bacteria; phylum Fibrobacterota; class Fibrobacteria; order UBA11236; family UBA11236; genus Chersky-265. The sequence goes on from DATENA010000038.1 coordinate 18,110, forward strand.
GGCGACGTCTTGGGGATCCGCATAATATCCACCCGCCCGGTTCATCCCCGGCGTGCCTGCGCGCTGCGCGAATTCCAAGGTTTCCAGCGCATGGGGAAGATTCTTATCGAGCTTGGTTCCATCGCCCAATTGCCCATCGGCATTCAGGCCCCAACCCCACACGGATCCATCGAGTCCTGTCAAAAGCGCATGATCGCCGGCGGCCGGCACGGCGCCCGGCGGAAGCGTGCCGATCTGGACCGGATCGGCCTGGTCCGCGTTTCCGCCATCGCCCAATTGGCCATAGTAATCCGAACCCCATGCCCAAACGGATCCATCGGACTTTATCGCCATGGAATGATTCTTACCGGCGGCAATCGCCACGATTCCCGTCAAAAGTCCGGCTTGCACGGGAAGATTGCTCGATGCCACGGAACCGTCGCCAAGCTGTCCATAAGTATTGTCGCCCCATGCCCACACCGTACTGTCGCTTTTAAGCGCCAAAACGTGCGATGCTCCGGAAGAAACCGCCGTTATCCCCGAAAGCGCCGTCACTTGGATGTGAACGGGAGAATACGTATTCGTGCCGTCGCCCAATTGCCCGGAGCCGTTATAACCGGCTGTCCAGACCGTGCCATCTTTTTTCAAGGCCACGGAATGCGCGATGCCCGCGGAAATGTCGATGATTTCGACGAGGGAATCGGCCAGGACCGGGGCGGAAGGCGAGGAACCGCCTGGACTTCCCAAAGCGCCCCAAGCATTATAGCCCCAGCCCCAAACGGTGCTGTCGTTCTTCAGGGCCAAACCGAAATCCCATCCCGCCGCGACTTTGACGATGCCGCTCAACGCGGATACCTGGACCGGGACATCGCTATCGGAAAGAATGCCGTTCCCCAACTGGTGGTATGAATTGGATCCCCATGCCCACACGGTGCCGTCCGATTTCGCGGCGATGGAGTGAGAAGTCCCCGCAGCGATATCGACCACATCGGAAATGGCGGTGATAAGGACCGGGTCCTTCACATCCGGGCCGGTTCCTACTCCCGTCTGCCCATAGTCGTTCTTTCCCCAACCCCACAAAGTTCCGTTCCGGAAGAGAGCGAAGCTATGATCGGAACCCGCCACGACCTTGCCGAGAATCACGTAGTCTTCGCCGGTCACTTCACCCCAGTCGCCCGAGAGGTATGCCGATGCCAGGAGCGTCCGGCTTTCATCGACGAGGATGGAGTCGCCGGATGCGATGGCGGGCGATCCTCCCGTGGGTTCAATCCCGTTGGTCGTGTAATGGATGGTCGCGCCAACGGTGGCGCAGGTGAATTTCACGTAGACGGCGTGGGTGAAGGTTCCGCTCGGGGGATCCAGCGTCACGTCATCGATGGTGGCATGGGAAAGGGACGGGGCGATCAGGAAAAGGCAAACGCCGGCGGCCAGACGACCATTTCCAAAAATACTCCGGGATGCTTTCCCGCATAACCCTGTTTTGAAAATCTTCATCTGTTTCTCCTTTTGCAAAAAGGCCGCAGGCATGCAAAAGCAACCTGGATGCTGCATGCGTTCCCTTGCAAGGCCGGAATATTTTATTCGCGCATTCGGAGAATAATAGACGACAAATATTTCACCCGGAAAACAGCCCCAAGAAATCATCGCGATTTTACGCACAAACCGTACGGAACCGGATAAAAGGCGTCGGCCGTCGGATATTGGAAGGGAAAAAAAACGGGGAGGCCGCTGCAGCAGCGCTCCCCCCCGGAAAGCCAGATTCGGTGGAGACCTGGGCATTCCGGTTTTTCAAAACCGCCGCGCCGGGGCGCGGACTTTTTCACCACCCGGTCAGGGGCGATTCAAGATCAGCCCTGGTGCTTGACCTCGGTCCACTTGCCCGTCTTGGCGGAATCCAGCACCGCATCGCAGATGCGGGTGGTTTCCAGCGCCTCGCGGAAGGTGGGGCCGGTGGACTTGTTCTGGGCCACGTTGGCCAGGAAATCCGCCACCTGGTGCACGAAGGTGTGCTCATAGCCGATCTGGAGTCCCGGGACCCACCAGTTCTTCATGTAAGGCTGATCGCCGTCGGTGATGTGGATGGACTTCCAACCGCGCACCTTGCTCTCGTCGCGATGGTCGAACCAGTCCAGGCGGTGTAGGTCGTGCAGATCCCATTTGATGGAGGCGTGTTCGCCGTTGATCTCGAAGGTATACAGGGCCTTGTGGCCGCGGGCATAGCGGGTGGATTCGAACAGCCCCAGGGACCCGTTCCGGAAATGGGCCAGGAAGGCGCAGGCATCGTCGATGCCCACCTTCTCCACCTTGCCGGTCAAGTTGTGCTTGCGCTCCTTGATGAAGGTCTCGGTCATGCCCGTGACGTCCCTGATCGATCCGTTGAGCCAGATGGCCGTGTCGATGCAATGCGCCAGCAGATCCCCCGTGACGCCGGAGCCCGCGGCCGCCGCGTCCAGGCGCCAGAGGCCGGCGCCGCCCTGGGGCAGGTCCGCGGAAATGGTCCAATCCTGCAGGAAGTTGGCCCGGTAGTGGAAGATGCGGCCGAGGCGGCCTTCGTCGATGAGCTGCTTGGCCATGGTCACGGCCGGCACGCGGCGGTAGTTGTACCAGACCGTGTTCAGCACCTTGGCGCCTTCCACGGCGGCGACCATCTTCTCGCCCTCTTCGGCGTTGCGCGCCAGGGGCTTCTCGCACATCACCATCTTGCCGGCCTGGGCCGCCGCGATGGCGATCTCCATGTGGCTGTCGTTGGGCGTGCAGATGTCGATCACGTCGATGTCCTTGCGGTCGATCAGCTTGCGCCAATCGGTCTCGATGGACTCGTAGCCCCACTGCTCGGCAAAGGCCTTCACGTTGGCCTCATTGCGGCCCGCGATGGCCTTGAGGACGGGCACGTGCTCGTTGTTGAAGAAGTTGCCCACCTTGCGGAAAGCGTTGGAATGGGTGCGGCCCATGAAGCCGTACCCGACCATGCCGACGTTGAGTTTTTTCCTGGCCATGCCGCAGTCCCCTCAGTTCCAGCCGTGTTTCTCCCGGACCGCGACCATCGCGGCCAGGACATTGTCCCAGGTTTGCTGCTGCTCCATCACCGCGTTCGGGAACATGCAGCCGTCCCAGCACATATGCTTGATGTCGATGTGCCGGCCGTTGCGATCCCGCAGCCAGAAGCCGGCATGATAGGGGATGTCCAGCTTTCCGTTCGGATCGTCCACGCGGCAATGGCGCCCGGTCTTGTCATGGGAACCGGAGCCGAAGGCGGTGGCGTCGTTCTGGGCGACGTGGAAGTCCTTGACCCAGGGCCGGAGCTTGTCGGTGAGGACCTTGTAGCCCTTGTCGAACGCGTCCTTCTCCCAGTCGAACCCCTTGGGCACCAAGGCATCCTCCTCGGCGTTGTAGCCCAGCATGAACAGGAGGGTATGGGCCATGTCCGCCTGGATGCCGACCGTCTTGGGATTGCCGACGCCCTCCAGGAGCTCCAGCAGGGATTTCCAGCCGTGCATGCCGCCCCAGCAGATCTCGCCCTCGATGGCCAACTGCTCGCCGTAGCCTTCGGCGATCCGGGCGGCTTCCTTGATGGTCTCGATGTTCCGCTTCTGATTGCCCGCGGGATCCTTGGCGAAATTGGCCGGGCTGTTGGCGGTGTCGATGCGGATGATGCCGTACTTGCGGATGCCGATGTCCTTCAGCTTCTTGCCGATGGCGCAGGACTTCCTGAGCGCGGTCAGATAGTTCTTCCGATCTTCTTCGGTGCCGAAGGAGCCGCCGCCGCCCCAAATGGGCGCGACCAGCGAACCGATCACAAGGCCCTTGGAACCGACCTTGTCGGCCAATTTCCTGAGGTCTTCATCCGTGGACTCGAGGTCCTGGTGGGGAAGGGAAAGGAACAGATCGATGCCGTCGAACTTGACGCCGTTCACCGAAGCGTTGGCCGTCAACTCCAGCATCCTGTCCTGGGGAATGACCGGATCGGCCCCGGGCTCTTTGCCGCCCTTGCCGACGAGCCCGGGCCAGGCCGCGTTGTGTAATTTCGGGTATGCATTCGCCATGATCGACTCCCGCAGCTTGGGTTGAGGTTGGTTCCTGATGCTCTTGCTTCCGGAGGTTCTTATTTCCGGAGGTTCTTGAAAGCGCCGGTGTGCGGCGAATCCGGGCTGCAATCCGGGCCGAAATAGCGCAGGGTCACCAGGGGTTCCGTGCCGGTGTTCTCGAAGGTCACGCCTTGGGTGGCCGCCTCGTGGGAGACGAACACCTCGTCCTCGGTCATGGCGCCGAAGCGGATCATGCTGGGGGATTCCAGGCGGTGCTTGTTGACGCGGCCGACGCCCTGCATGGTGATGAGGCCGTAGGCGCCGCCGTCCTTGAGGGTGACCTTGACGCCGGGATCGAGGGTCAGCTCCTTGGCGGTGAACAGGTCCCGGTCGCCGCGCACGGAGCCCTTGTTGGGCCCGCCGAAGCGGCCGTAGACCACCCATTTGTCCTGATAGCCTTCGGTCCACGTTTCCGCCACGTTGATGGGCTCCAGGAAATGGTGGTCGCGGAAGTTCGGATCCACGTTGCCTTCCCAGTCCAGCTGGTCCACCAGGTAGTCCAGGTCCTGCTTGAATTCGTCCGGGGTGTCCTTGACGAACAGGTCCCATTCCACGCGGCGGCCTTCCACCATGCTCTGGTACATGGCGAACACGTCGCTGCCCCACTGGGGTTCATAGGTCAGCAGGGATCCGGGGGCGTGCAGGACGCAGGCGGGCACGTGCCAGCCCGTGCCGGGCTTGAGGCGGTAGGCCTTGGAAAGGTCCAGGATGCCGTTGTCGCCCTTGTTCCAATTCTCCAGGCAGCGGCGCACGTCTTCCTTGGTGACGCCCGGCTCCAGGCCGAAATAGGTGTGCGGGAAGTTGTTGCCGATGGCGTTGAGCTGGGGCGGGAAGTAGTAACATTCCGGTTTCCCCTCCTGCCCCACCTTGGCGGCCTGGTCCTCGTTGTGGTGCATGTGGTGGGGGATGGGGCCCATGTTGTCGAAGAACTTGGAGTACACGGGCCAGCGCTTGTACTTGTCCCACATCTTCCGGCCGATGAGGGTGGGGCCTTCGGCCATCACCGCTTCCAGCAGGGTGAAGCGTTCGCCGTTGCCGACCACGTAGCTGAGGCCCTCGTCATGGGCGCGGTTGTCGTTGCCGGCTTCCGTGGTGGAGGCGAACCAGCGCTCGTCGATGCCGCCGCGGTGCGCGCCCAGGGCGTAATAATCGTCCGGGTGCAGCTTGAGGCGCTTGCCCGGCATCAGGAAGGAGCGCGGCACCCAGCAGGGGGCCAGGCGGAGGACGCCTTCTCCGGCTTCGATCGCCGCCTTGACGTCCGGTCTCTTGCTCGTCTTGGGAACCGCCACTGCTTCAGTCATCTAAAACCCCGTGATGCAGATATCAGAATTACCGGTACACCGGCCGGAAGCTAAAAGTAATCCGGGACGGGAATCGCAGGGTAAAAACCCCAAAGAGATTTCTTGACTTCGATGACCCCTGTATTTCCCGGATTCCCACCCTGGGTTTCCCCTCATTTCTTCAGGTTTTTGAAGGCCCCCATGTCCGACGCGTCCGGGCGGGAATCGGGCCCGAAATACCGCAAGATGACCCAAGGCCCGCTCCCGATCCGCCCGGGACCCGCTCAGCCGTGCAAGAATCCCCAGTCCACGGGCACGCGCGTGGTTTTGCCGGAAGAGCCGGCCACCAGGATATGCGTGCCGCTCCCGCCGCGCTCTACGGACTCCACGCGGCCGAAACCGGCGGCCACGGGATGGACCAGGTGGATGGCCCGGATCGACTTGGCCTCTTTGGCCTTGAAGGCCAGGCTGGTGGTCACGCCCTGGGCCTTGAGGAGATTCTTCCGGGAGACCTCCAGCCCGTCCGAATAATGCCCGCACACCTCTTCCAATCCCAAGCGGCCCAGATGCCGGCCGTTCCAGGGCGCCCCGTGCCGGCCGCCGTTGGAAATCCAGAACAACGTGTTCGGCAAAGTGCGCGGGTCCTTCAGGGAAATCCAGAGGTATCCGTCCAGCGTGGCCGCGGTCCAGGCGAAGTCCCCGGGCCGGCTCGCGACCATGATCAGGTCATCGAACCCCCGGCGCGCCGGATACTCCTGCAACGACGTATGCCCGCCGTGGGCCAGGGGCACCTTGCCCAGACTGGTGAAACGCCCGCCCGTCTTGAGCGCGCCGTACTCCCGCGCCAGCGGGTCCGAGAACGGATCCGGCTTGACGCCCCCGTAATGGAAGGGGCTGGTGTTCACGTGGTAGGGGCCGCCCTTCTCCGGGAAGCGCAAGATGGCGTGGTGGCCGAAATTGAAGCGGCCCTGCAGGCCTTCGATGCGGTGTTCCTGGTAGACGGCGCGCTGGCCTTCCTCGATGCTGAGGGTCTTGGTCACCTTGCAATCCGGCGCCTTCACCTTCATCTCCAGGGCCAGCCGGCCGGTGCCCCGCTCGATCAGCTCCCAGGATTCGTTCGCGGTCTCGCCGTGCACGTCCTTGATGCCTTTGCTCGATCCGAACGGCAGGCAGAAATAATCGCCGCGCAGCACGCGCAGGATGGGGGGCATGTCCGCGCCCGGTTCCTGCGGCTGCCAGGGGGCCAGGGCATAGGGCTGCACCCAGCGTTTGCCCAGGCGGAAACGCACCGGACCCATGTGTCCGCCGCGGCGCGTCAGGAACAGTTCCACGTCCCGGTTGCCGAGGGCGAAAGAGGGTTCGCCATGGACCATGGACAGGCCATCGCTTCCCAAAGGGGCGTTTCCGTTCTCCGGGACCTCGGTTTCCCCGGACTTCAATTGGGTTTGCAGATGCATCATAGGCTTTGGAAAGTAGGCGAAATCGAAAGGGGGAGGATCGAACGCCTTTGGGTTTCTGTTGACTTCGAAAGCGGGTATGATTCCGTATTTCCGGGGTCCCGCAACGGGTCAAAACCCCGTGCGGGCAGGCGTCCGGCACGATTCCGCATTTCCCGGGATGATTGGAGGGCCCGAAAAAAGCATATTATTGTCCACTCCCATGGAAATTCCCGCGTCCCCGCTCCCCCTGCTCCTGGTGTCCGCATCCCTTTCCGTCCTGCTGGCGGGATGCGGCAAGGAACGCATCGAATCCACCTATCCCAACGGCAAACCCAAGGTCATCCGGACCTATGGCCTGTTCGGCGGCGCCACCCGGGACAACCTGGTCCGCGAACGGAAGTTCTATTTCAACGCGCATCTGGAATCGGACGCCCGGTACCGCAGGGGCAGGCTGCACGGCCGCTACCGGGAATTCTGGCACAATGGGCAGAAGCGCGCGGTGGGCGCATACCGGGACGGCAAGAAAGAAGGCGACTGGGAAAGCTATTACAACCAGTTCACCTTGTCCTCCAAAGGCCGCTTCCTGGACGATGCGAAGGACGGCCCCTGGAATTCGTTCTGGGAGAACGGCGCGCTCAAGTCCCAGGGAACCTATGCCGCCGGCAAGGAAACCGGGACCTGGAAGGATTGGACCGCCAAAGGGGAACCGGTCAGCGAGAACTCCTGCTTCGAGGCCAACCCGGAAGGCCGCTTCACCTCCTATCACGCCAACAAGACCGTCAAAGAGGAATACGGCTGCCGGCGCGGCGTTCCCAGCGGTCCCTTCGTGAAGAAGGATGCGGACGGCACCGTGGTCGAGAAGGGATCCTTCGATGCGCAAGGCCGCAAGGACGGGACCTGGGAGGCGTTCTACGCGGAGGGCAAGCGGGCCTCGGTGATGCATTTCCGCGGCGGCCTCGATCAGGATAGCGCCTATGCCTGGGACGAGGCCGGCCGCCTGAAGGAACGGGCGCATTTCGATTCCGGGACCGGCGAACGCCTCGCCTACGACAGCCTGGGCCATTTGATCGAGCGCCGGCATTTCCTCAAGGGCCGCCCGGACGGGGAGTCCTGGACCTATTGGCCCCAAGGCGGCAAGCGCGCCCTGCTCCTCTACAAGGACGGCAAGCCGGCGACCATGCAGAAGTGGCACCCCAACGGCAGGCCCATGGCCGACGGCGTGTTCGCGGACGGCCACCGCACCGGAGAATGGAAGGACTGGTGGGAGAACGGGACCCTGAAAGAAGTGTCCCATTTCCAGGATGGGGCCCTGCATGGGGAACGCTTCTTCTACGACGAGAAAGGCAAATTGCTGCGCACCCAGAAATACGAACACGGATTCCCGTCCACGGGCAAGATCCCGAAAGGGCTGGCGGGACGGATCAACATGGAAGGCCCGGCGCGGGCGGCGGATACGAGTGCGGCGCAAGAGCGGGCGTCGGGAGCCCGGCCAGCCCGGATGGAGACGGACGACAAGGTGCGCATCCGGCTGCATAACCTGTCCGGTTCCCCGCTGACGGACGTGCGGGTCCGCTTTCCATCGGACTCGGCCCGGTTCGAATTCATCGGGGCGGGGGGGTACTCGGCCTATATGGTGGTGGACAGCGCGTATCGCTACGCCTTCATCAAAGCCACTTCCGGCGGGAAGGATTGGTTCTGCCAACCGGTGGATTACGTGGGAGAACCGATCCTGGCGCCGGGGCGATATACGTATGCGCTCTCCCAGGTGAAGGCCCGGAACCCGGAGGCGAAGATGGGGTTCTTCGTCTTGGAGTTGATCGCGGAATAAGGCACCCTTAGCTCAACCGGATAGAGTACTGGCCTTCGAAGCCAAGGGTTGGGGGTTCGAATCCCTCAGGGTGCACCATTTTTTAACGGCAACCAAGTCTGCATCAACACATCCAGCGCATGTATTCCATCCACATGGGCCGGGACGACTTCAAGTTCAATCCCTTCGGAAAAAAGAGCGGACTGGGCAAGGCTTGGCAATTGTTTCTGAGGGTTGGACCTCTTATGGATGAGCTAAATACCCTTCTTTTAGCCTAATTCCAGCTTAATCGTGTATTTTAATAAAATAAGACGATTATACCCTTGGATTTTTTTCTATTTACACGTTTTATTTCCAAATTTTCGGAATTATTTTGGGATTATTTTCTTTTAATTTTACCAAAATACCCGATTATCCTGTTTTTTGTTAGAATTTGCCCATGATTCCTCGCCGGATAGAAAGCTTAATTCAGCTCTATTTAGGCTATTTCACCCCTGACAAAAGGCGCGCCCTCGTGGTTCTGGGTCCCCGCCAAGTGGGCAAAACCACCTTGATGGAAAAACTCTTCCCCCCCTCCCGAACCGACGTGAAATGGTTCAATGGCGAAATGACGGCCACCCGTGAGCAACTTGCCGTCCTCGATCCGGAAAACCTGAAGCATGCATTAGAGGGCGCGACCACCATCGTCATCGACGAGGCACAACGGATCGAGAGTATTGGGCTCGTAGTCAAGATGCTGGTGGACAAATACCCCGAGATCCAAATCCTGGTCACCGGTTCTTCGGCCTTGGAACTGGCCAGCGGCCTCTACGAATCCATGACGGGCCGGGCTTGGAATTTTTCCATGTTCCCGCTCTCCTTCGAAGAGATGGCGGCATATTCCGGATTCCCGGAGGAAAAGAAATTCCTCCCCATCCGCATGCAATACGGCTATTACCCGCAGGTGGTCACCGGTCCGGGAATGGAGCAGAAGATCCTGGGAAACCTGAGCGACGGGTCGCTCTACAAGGACATCCTGGCCTACCAACAAATCCGCAAGCCGGCCTTGGTCGAAAAGCTCTTGCGCGCCCTGGCCTTGCAAGTAGGGAATGAAGTCACCTACACCGAAGTAGGCCAGCTCATCAATAGCGATCCGGAAACCGTGGAGCGCTACATCGACCTGCTGGAGAAGGCGTTCGTGATATTCCGGCTCCATTCCCTGAGCCGCAATATGCGCAACGAAATCAAGCGCAGCCGTAAAATCTATTTCTACGACCTGGGCATCCGTAACACCCTCATCCAGAATTTCATCCCCATTTCCCTGCGCGCGGATACGGGAGCCCTTTGGGAGAATTTCTGCATGGTGGAACGGATGAAAACCCTGGAATACCACCAGAAAAGGGTGAACCCCTACTTCTGGCGCACCCATACCCAAAAAGAAATCGACTATATCGAAGAATACGACGGAAAGCTGCACGCCTACGAGTTCAAATGGAACCCAAAGGCCAAAACCAAGAATCCGAAGCCCTTTCTCGAAGCCTACCCTGGCAGCGAGTTCAAGGTAATCACACCGGATAACTTCCACGAGTTCGTAATGCTTCCGGACGAAAAGAAATGAAAATCGAATGGCGGCCAGGAACAAGGAAAATGCGAATGGAATCGGCATGGACCCCCTTCCCGATGCTGGAATCCACTCGCCGCCCGGGACTTCGGCGGGAGGAATTCCCGCCGGTTCCGAAAACGAGAGCGGATTTTTCACCCAGGCCCCTTTTTCCCCTGTTATTTCCGTTCACAAATGAGCACACTTATCCATGGCTTCGCCGAAGCCGCCGGGCTTTCCGGAAGCGATTTTCGTACTTCCTTTCAAGCGCACGCTCGAACATTTCACGAGGGACCCTATGGATACGATCGTACCCGAAATCCAGAGATATCCCATCGGCCGCTTTTCCCGCCCCGATGAGTACTCGACCGCGGCCGTCAATCTCGCCATCAACGCCATCGATTGCCTCCCTCGCAAACTGCTCTCCCTGGTATCCAACCTCACCCGCGCCGACTGGGAGCGCGGATACCGCCCCGGTTCCTGGACCGTCCATCAAGTGACCAACCACATCGTGGACGCCAACGTGAACAATTACACGCGCTTCAAGTTCGCCCTCACCGAGGACAATCCCACCATCAAACCCTACCTGGAGGACCGCTGGTCGGAACTTCCCGACGCCCGCACCGGAGACATGCGCCCGGCGACGGACCTCATCAGCGCGATCCACTCGAAATGGGTGCAGACCCTGAAGACCATGGGAGAGCCGGAATTCCGCCGCACCTTCCACCATCCCCAAATGAACCGCGACGTGCCGCTCTACGAAGCCGTGGCCCTGTACGCCTGGCACGGGGATCACCACCTGTCCCAGATCCGCGTGGCGCTTTCCAGGTAGCAGGGGAGTCCGGTCCCGGGGTATCCCATCCGTTACCCGGGTTGCGGCGCGCCCCACTCCAGCTTGAATCGCGCGGCCTCCCGATCCGCCAGGCGGGTGGGCTCCGGCAGCCGGTAGCCGCCGTCGCAGGCGCGCACCAGCTCCACGGCCGTATCCAGGTCCGCCTTGTTCCCCACGCTGATGTACAAGGGCTTCACCTTGCTTTTGCTCCTGAGCACCGTGCCGATCCGCTCCTTCCGGTCCCAGAGCGGCTCGCTGCTTCCGGCCTCCGGGGCCGGCTCCGCATGCGTTCCGTACAGGCGGCTTTTCCCCACCCCCACCGCGGGCACGCCCAGGGTCACGCCCATCTGCACCGCGATGCCGCAACGGCGCGGATGCGCCTTGCCCATGCCATCGAACAGCACCGCCTGGAACGGGGAGCGGATTTTCGCGAAGGCGTCGATGAGGGCGGGGCTTTCGCGGAATCCCAGGTAACCGGGGATATACGGATACTCGACCCTGGCCGCGCCATGGGCGATCTCCACCGTCTCGCGGGCCTCGCGGTCCCAGATCACCACCGCGGCCAAAACCCACTCCTTGTCCGGGGAAAGGGCCGCATCGGCCCCGGCGATCACCCGCGGCAAGGGACGCAGGGGCTCTTCCACCACGCGCGCCGCCATCTCCGACTGGCGCGCGCGCCACTCCCCCAGCAAGGGTTCCCATTTGGGATCGAGCGGCGGACGGAACCAGGCCATCCGCTTAAATTAAGATCCCGCGGGGCCCCGGGAAAGGGGAAAAGAAGGCAGGGAAGGCAGTGGTTGCGCCCGGAGGCGCCCACGGGGACGCGGAACGTACCTTGGAAGTTACGTCAGGCGAAGCGGGAAAAGGCCGGCGCGGCAGGAGGCGGGAGAGGAATCAGACGCCGTGTTGGCCGTCGTCCGGCTCGGCGTCCTTTTCATTGAACACCCTCAGAACGATGCGGCCCACGGCGATGAGCACGCCGATGAGGGTGATGATCCCCAAGGCCTTGATGATTCTGGACCCCTTGAACGCTAACTGAGACATTAAAGCAACCTTCCTTCAACGACCGAATTGCAATCGGATTGCAGAAAGATACCAATTGCCGGAAGCTTCCGGCAAAGCCCTCAGCCCTTGCGGGCCCAGCGGGTCTCGGCGGGATCGGAGGCGGGAGCTTTTTGAGGCGCGGGAGCATCGGCGGGACGAGGAGGCATTTCCTTCTCTTCAGCTTCCATCATGGCCTCCAGGATCTGGGCCTGGCTGCGGAGCAGGTTGCGGAAGCGGGAGAAGAATTGCATCTTCTGATTCTCGAGGACGTAGATCTCGGCCCGCAGCCCGGCCACGCTCTCACGGGAACTTTGCATTTCGTCCACGGCCTTCTGGCGGGCGTCGGTGATGATGGCCTCGGCCTCCTGTTGGGCCACTTTCCGCTTCTCTTCGAGGGTATTCTGGATGGTGATTACGGCATCCTGGAGGGTTTTTTCGATAAGCCGGTAATGGTTGAGGCGCTCCTCGGCGATTTTCAGCCGCTCGGAAAGCTGGATGTTCTGGCGGGTCAGCTCTTCGAAATCCTTGGCAATGGAATCGAGCAAAGCCCGCACTTCATCGGGGTCATACCCCTTGAAGCGAGTGCCGAACTCATGCTTTTTGATGTCCAAGGGTGTAATCATGCTGGCTCCCCTAACCGGTTGGTGCGTAACCCTTCCCGGCGCTCACAATAAAAATAGTCACTTCTAAGTATACAGATATAAAGCCACACCCCGGCACACCCCTCTCACCCCCGCATTCTCTTCCCCGAAGGTCCGCAGTCTCGACCATA
>DATENA010000039.1:0-20737 GCA_035275285.1 Fibrobacteria bacterium
AAGGTGAGGGTATGATCGATGGCCACGGGAGCGGCCCCGAACACCAGGGAATCGCGCGCGCTCATCACCTTCTCGGCGAATTCCTGGCTGCCCGCGATGGGGCGCAGTTTCAGCAGCGCCTGGCGCTCATAGTCCAGGGCGCCGCCGCCTTCGCCGTAATATTCGATCCACCTTTCGAGCTGGGAGGCCAACGGGCCGCTGTCGCCATGGGGGCGCAGGCGCAGATCGAGCTCGAAAATCCCCTCGCTGCGCGCGACGATGGCGGCGCGCATCTCCTCCACCAGCCGGGAAAAGAACTCATCATGGCTGATCGATTCGCCCCCTCCGCGGGTCTCGCCCGCGGCCGCATAGATAAGCTGGACCTCCAGGTCCGAGGCATATCCGAGCTCCCGCCCCCCCAGTTTCCCCTGGGCGAACAGCCCATAGGGGCAATGCTCCCCGCCCGCATCCGGCTCGCCATGTTCGCGCACGAGCTTGCCGTAAGCCAGGCCCATGGCGGCGGTCAGGGTCACCTCCGCCACGTTGCTGATCTCGGCGGAGAACTCCCGCAGGGTTTTCTGGTGGTAGATGAGATGGGCCGTTTCCAGGCGGAACAGTTGGAAGTCCTTGAAGCGGTTGAGGGCGGCGATCTTGCCCGCATGCCCGGATTCGGCATCCAGGGCTTCCCGGAGCAGGTTCTCCAGGTCCTTATGGGTCGCGGGCCGCTTTTCCGCTTCGAGCCCGCGCAGCAAGGCCGTGACCTCGCCCAGGGGAAACTTGGTCATTTCCTCCCATAGGTACGGGCCCGCTCCCAGGATCCGGGCCAGGGAGGAGAGAAAGGTGAAATCCTCGTACGCGGGCAGATCCGGGTTGCCGCCGGACGTGTCCATGAGGGCGTCGATGAACTCGTTGAAGGTCTGCACCGCGGCCGGGTAGTCCGAGGCCTGCGGCAGCGTGGACATGAAGCGTTCCATCAGGATGATGGCGACCTTCAGCCGGTCCAGGGTGTGGGGATTGGCGATGGGCTTTCCCAGCGTATCCGTGATGAAGATCCGATCCTCGAAGCTGCGCCCTTCCGACCGCGTGAGCAGTTTCTGGATGGAAACGCCCTGCAAGGCCAGCGCATTGCTCAGGGAGAAAAGCAGCGCCTTGCGATCGGCGCCGCGCACGGTCAGGATGGCATGGCGATCATCGGAGTCGGATTGGATTTCCAGGGGCAGGCGCGCTTCCGCCTCCAGGTTGTCCCGGGCGCTGTCGCTTTTGCGGCTCAAGTAGGCGCCGATGCGCCGGTACAGGTCGATGCGCAGTTCGCGGGTGCGGCGTTCCCGCAGCAAGGCGATCAGGCCCTCCAGGTCCGCGAGCAGGGTGGTTTGGAAATCCTGCGTTACGAGCTCCGGTCGGGGATGCCCCAAGACCAGGTAGTCGATGATCTTTCCCCGCACCGGAACGGTCTCGTCGTTCCGTACCGGCTTATGGCCCGCCTCTCCTTCCGGGCTTTCGTCCCCGCGGTCCACGCCATAGCTGAACACCTTGCCGAGACGGATATCGAAATCGTAGCTGGCCAACAGGCCGGACAGGATGGCGAAAAAGCCCGGCAGGTCCTCGCCGATGACCGTGAACCCCCAGTTCGTCCCGTTGCCCAAGGGGGTGAACTCGAAGGAAAACGGCTGCGCGCGGGTCAGGGCGGCTATCTTGCGGAGATGGCTTTCGATTTCCTCCGGGGAGAATTCGTTGAAATAATCGGAGTCCAGGCGCCGGACATGCTCGGAAACCACCTGGGCGGGGAGCCCGGCCGAGTTCCTGCCGATGAGGGATTTTTTTTCGGAGGGAGAAAGAGGCCCCATGTCGGTCCTAAAATAGCAACAAAAAAAGGACCCCCGTCTCCAGGGGCCTTTTTAATGGAACCTACCGGCCGCCGGCCGGGAACGAAAAAGGGCTCCCCTTTCAGGGAGCCCTTGCAAAGCGAGGAGCGTGGAGTTCGCAAAGCGAACTCCATAGCGACGAAGCCACTATCCGTTGTAATACAGCTCGAACTCGTACGGGTTCGGGCGGAGCTTCATCGGCTCGATTTCGGCGGACTTCTTGTAGCTCATGTACGCGTCGATCATGTCGGCGTCGAACACGTCCCCGGCCAGGGCCCATTCCTTGTCCTTCTCGAAGGCTTCGTGGGCTTCTTCGAGGTTCTTGGACGTCGACGGGATGGAGGCCAGTTCTTCCGGAGGCAGCTCGTAGATGTTCTTGGTGGCGGGGGAACCGGGGTCGATCTGGTTCTTGATGCCGTCGATCATCGCCATCAGCATGGCCGCGAAGGTCAGGTAAGCCGAACCGGAGCTGTCCGGGCAGCGGAACTCGAACCGGCGGGCCTTTTCCCCGTTCACGTGCGGGATGCGGATGGAGCAGGAGCGATTGGTCGCCGAATAGGCCAGGTTCACGGGCGCCTCGTAGCCCGGCACCAGGCGGCGGTAGCTGTTGATGCTCGAGTTGGAGAAGACCTGGATCGACTTTCCGTGCTTGATGATGCCGCCGATGGCGTAGAGCGCGGTCTTGGACATGTGCGCGTATCCGTCGCCGGCGAAAAGGTTCTTGCCTTCCTTCCAGAGCGAGGTGTGCACGTGCATGCCGGAACCGTTGTCGCCCCACATGGGCTTGGGCATGAAGGTGGCCGTCTTGCCGTGCTTGGCGGCGGTGTTCTTGACGGCGTACTTCAGCTTGTGCACCTGATCGCCGGCGGAAATCACCGTGCCGAATTTCACGCCGATCTCGCATTGGCCCGTGGCCACTTCGTGATGGTGGATTTCCGGGGTCAGGCCCATCTTGGCCAAGTTGGTGACTATCTCATTGCGGATGTCGAAGAGGGAATCCTGCGGGGCCGCGGGAGCATAGCCGCCCTTGAAGGGGACCTTGTTGCCCTTGGCGCCCTCGAAGCCGCTGGTCCAGGGGCCTTCGTTGGTGTCGATGACGTACATGCCCTGGCGGGGATCGCTGGTGTAACGGATGCCGTCGAAGATGAAGAACTCGGGTTCCGGACCCATGAAAGCCAGATCGCCGATTCCCGTGGTCTTGAGGTATTCCAGGGCTTTCTTGGCGATGGAGCGGGGGTCGCGGTTGTAGGGCAGTCCCGTGCGGGGTTCGATGATTTCGCAGTACATGCCCAAAGTGGGGGCCGCGACGAAAGGATCAAGATAGGCGGACGCTGGGTCCGGTTTCATGATCATGTCCGAAGCTTCGATGCCTTTCCATCCACGGATGGAGGAGCCGTCGAAGGCCATGCCGACCTTGAACATTTCATCGTCAAGGCGGCTCACCGGAAAGGTGAAATGCTGCAACTGACCGAACATATCCCCGAACAACAGATCCACGTATTCGACCTTGTTGTCCTTGGCAAGTTTGATGACTTCGGCTGGGGTCATATCGTCTTGTCTTTCTCCAAAAGAGGTGGTTCGAACTTCTAAAAAGCCCGAGTCTTAAAAAAATGACTAGGGGAAATTAGAAAAAAAGTTTGGCGAGTTTATGAATGACAATCAATGGCAAATAACACCAAATATTTACATTTGGATGTTTTTGGCACTTTATGGCCTTCATCCAACCCATTTGCGTAATCAGCCGATTCGAAATTGTTAACCTCGAAATCCACCCAATTATGCCTCATTCCTTCTTTCCAGCTCAATTTCCTGGTTCAAGTAGGTCATACCCAAACCCTGATGGCTTAAAACCCCATCCCTAGAAGGGGCTCGTCTCCAATCAAAGCTAATGGCATGCCAGACGACATGACGCCCGGTCTATCCCAGGTTCTATGCGTCACGTCGTTCCCTTCTTCGAGCCACCCAGTGGCTCGAAGAAGGGGTTCGGTGGAGGCTTTCCCCCTGGGCGGGTTCCCCTGGATACGATTATTAAGGAGGGGATGAGACTGGGGTTGATGGAAATCAGGGGGTGGGCTTGAAGTCTTGGAAAAGTCGGCTCGCCTGGGGTTCCCGCTGCTGGGTGTACTTGCCTTTGTAATAGGTGATTTCCCCTTCGGGCCTCATGAAGTAGACCTGCCCGATGCGGACGTTGGGGTAGACCCGGATGGAGTGGACGACCTCGATTTCCAAGGTCCAGGTGGGGAACTGGCAGACCAGCTTTCCAGAGGCATCGGGCAAATAGCCCCAGCCCACGTCGCCGAACCCGGCGGTGATATGGGTATTGATGCCGAGACGGCCGATGGAGCTGCGGCCTTCGAACATGGGCACGAAGCGATTGCTCGTCGCGGTTTCATTGCTGCAGCCCAGGTAGAGGGTGCCGGGTTGCAGCACCAGGCCTTCTTCCGGGATGATCAGGGTCCGGGTGGGGTTTTCCTTTTTCATGTCCAAGGGTGCGCCCGCCGGCAGTTCATAGACCAACAGCTTGGGATTCAGGGAGACGTCGTAGGAATTGGGGCCGAGGTTGGCGGGCGTAAAAGGCGCGATGTGGATGCAGCCCAACTCCATTTGCTTCATTATTTCCCGGCCCGTGAGCACCATGGCGGCAAAGGTACAAAATCGGACCCGCCACTGGAACCCGGGGCCTCCCGGCGTTTGGGCGGCTTTGGTCACTTTGCCCGCTACGGGCACTTTGCCCACCGGCCCATTGCTTTTACCTTGTGGGGATGAAATCGGCTGTGTTGGCGCTCTTGGGCGCTTGGGCGTACGCGGCCGCTGGCGGATGCCATTACCTGGAGCTGCGCGCCCCCGGGGAGACCAAAGCCGGGGAATCCCGCGAGTTGCCTCTCTACCTTGCCTATCCCGATACCCTGGGGCCCGTGGCCGTGCGGCCGTTCCTGGAGGCTTCGTCCTCCGCGGCCCAGGGAATGCTCAAGGAGTCCACCTGGCAATTGAAAACCCTGACCGCCCAGGAGCGGGGCCTGCTCAAGGCCCTGCGCAACCTGGTGGACGGGCATGTGCAGGAGGCGGGGGAGGAGATCGCGGCCCTTACCCGCCAGGCTCCGCCCCGCTTGCGTTCCGGCCTGCGGGTAGACCGCGCCTTGCTGGTGTACCTGGCCGGTTTCCCCGCCGATGCGGAAAAGGAATGGCGGGGCGTCCTCAAGGCGGGATCCGATTGCGAGGAAGTGGCCTGGCGGAACCTGTATTCCCTGTATCTCGGCCGCAAGGATTTCGCCCAGGCGCATGGCCTGGTCGACGAGGTTCTCCGAGGAGACCCGAAGAACAAGTGGGCGAACGCGGCCAAGGGGTATCTGCTCCGCATGCTCATGTCCGACGAGGATTGGGCGGTCTTCCTGCGCGACAAATCCTCCTGGCAGGATTCCCTGTTCGAGATCCAGATCGCCTATGGCAAGTTCCTCAAGGAACAAGGACAATGGGAGGAAGCCCGGAAATATTACAGCCGGGGATTGGAGGGCGCCCCGCGCAATGGCCAGGCCTGGCTGGAGTTGGGGGACATCCAGTACCACCTGGGGTATTTCGTATTCGCCGAGACCTGCCTGCGGAACGCCTTTTCGGCGGGGATCAACGATCCATACGTATTCGAATTGTACGGCCGGGTGCTGACGGGGCTGAGCACCTATGCGGCCACGGGATGGGAAATGCGGGAGCTGGGGTTCAGTTGGGACGCCGCTTGGGCGGCGCGCTGCTGGCGCCTGGCCGAGCGCATCCTGGAAGACGGCTTTCCCCATGACCTGCACAGCCGCAGCATGGCCCAGCTCCTGTACCATCTCTACTGCCATAACGGAAGGGTGGAGGCCGCGCAGAATCTGCGGTCCGGATTCTGGTTCCACTTCCGGGGGCCGGCCGTCCCCAAGCGCGTTCCCCTGGGGGAAGGGCCGTCCGCATCCTTCCCACGGCTCGCCATCCCGGTCAGCTTTATCACGTACCCTCTGATCGTGGCCGCGGGCGCGACCGATTTTTTCGAGCCTTTTTAGTTACCTTTTGGCCTCTTTCCATGTCCGTCTCCCGTCCAGGCCCGATCCGATTCGTGTGATCGGGAACACGTGAACCGGCGCGGAGAAAAAGCATTTTTGCCTGGGAATGGTTCGCCTGGGGGATAAGGAGGCATGACTTTGGGTTCATCCCGGTTTTTCCCGCCGCGCTTCGCCGGCATCGCCCCAGCGCTCGCCCTTTTCCTTGCGATGGGAAGCGCGTCCGCCCGTTCGCAATTCGACGCCTGCCCGGAAGTGAACGCCAACCCTGCGAGCAATCTCACCGTCACCACCCCGGGCCTGCAATATACGGTCACGAATTTCGATCCGAGCTGGTTCGACACCGATCATCCGGAGAATGCGCCCACCTTGTTCTACCTGACCATGTCGCCGGACTTGGCGGGCAAGCCTTTTTCCGGCAGCCTCCGCCTGCACTTGCAAATCCTGGCGGATACCTCGCGCGGCCACCATAACGGCAATCCGATCGTGGCGTTCGACCGGGTGAGCGGGCCGCTGGACCCGGCCAAAATCGGAGTCACCCTGCGATCCAATGACGTTTTCGAATTCGCCTGGCAGGCCGGCGGCATCACGTTCACCAAGAGCCCCTTGTACGATCTGATCCTGGAAACGCACGTGGCGCCGGAAATGGACTTGATCTTCCGGTTCAGCCTGACCTGCGAAAACGTGCCCGTGGCCGCGCAGCAGACGGCCACCGTGCGGGTGGATTCCCTGGGCGGGAACATCGGGCGCCTGCGGTACGTGAAGATGATCCAGGCCTTGTATCCCGGGACGAGAATCACCAATCCCACGCCCGTGCCGCTGTACACCATCACGCCGATTTTCAAGGTGGCTTCCGAACTGTTCAATGCGGCGGAATTCGATTATCCCGCGGACCAGCCCAGGATCGAAATCTTCCTGTACGAAATGCGCGCCGGCACCAATCCCAAGGATGCCCTCGACGGCCTCGAGTTCGCCAAGTTCGGCATCTTCAAGGATTCGCCCACGCCCTATCCTCCCGGCCTGCCGCAATTGGAACCCGGCATGACCTATGTCTGGCGCGCGCGGGCCATCTTGCGCGGGCCCACCTCGGACTACCTCTATTCGGATCCCCTCTATTTCAAGGTGGATGAGCGCCTGGAAGGAAGCTCTTCGGTCCCTGCTTCGGAACTCAACGATTTCAAAACCCTGGAAGACCAGGTCAAATACGGAGACGACTATACCAAGCGGGTCATGGCGGCGCTGAAAATCATCCTGGGCGACAATTTCGAAATCTTCGATCTCTCCCGGGCGGGGAAGGTTCCCGCCAAGGGCCAAATCCGCCTCAACGGGCATCCCTATTCGCTGGAAGAGCTGGAACGCCTGGCGCGCGAGTTCCATCAGAGCCGGCACTCCGTTACGCGCTTGAGGTTCCAATGACGGATAGACCGATGTCCATGGGGGCGGATCTTAATATGGGGTTGGGAGCCGAGGCGCCCATCCTTCCGCAACTCGCACGCATGCGTCTTCCGCAATCGCGCACCGGGCGCGTGCTCGGACAAGCCTACAGGATGGGCGCCTCGGCTCCCAAGCCCCTCGATCGTTTCCGCCCCCATGGACATCTGCCCATACGCCTTTGGCAATGGGCGGAACGAATGTTATCGGGCTCCGGTGGGAAGTTTGACGCGGCGGGACGGGTCCGGTCGCTTGGTTTTGCCACCAGAGTCTCCTTCGGTTCCCTTCCTCGTTTCCCTTTTGCGGTGGCGTTCGCCTTGGCGATGGGATTGGCCTCCGTCTTTCCGGCGTCTCTGCAGGCCGCGCCGCCGGCTTTGGGGGTGGTGAAGTATGCGAAGGGGATGTTGCGGATCAGCGCGGGGGATTCCGCGCAGAAGGATTTGCAGGCTTCGACGTTGGTGCCTCCGGGGGCCAGGATCGAGGCCGGGAACGACGGCAAGGCCGTGTTGCGGCTGCTGCCGGACCAGGCGTTCATGGAGATACGGCCCAAGACGGCGTTCACCCTCAAGCGGGTGAAGGCCAAGGACAAGCGCATGCGCCGCGTGCACATGGAAGCGGGCGAAGTGGTATTCGGGTTGAAGAAGAAGAGCGAGGCCGTGCAATGCGAGAACGCCTTGACCCAGGCCACGGGAGCGGCGGGGCGGTTCTCCTGCAAGTCCGATGAAAAAGGGGTGGGCATCTTCCTGGTGCAGGACGGGGAGCTTTCGGTCCATAACCGGCCCAAGGATCTGACCGCCGTGGTGCGTAGCGGCCAGAAGGCGGTGTCCGACTTGAACGGCATCAAGGTTTCCGATGCCACGGATTCCGAACTGGAGCAGGTGGGTTTCCGTCAGAACACCCTGGAAGTGGATTTCGTGAATCCCCAGACGGAAGACTTCACGACCTTGGAAGTGGAATATGAAACCAACTTTTGACGGGCGGTCGGGAATGCCCTTATGCCTGGCCTTGTTGCTGGCCGTCTGCCTGGGAGGCGTCCGGGCGCAAACGGATGCGGCCATTCAGGGGGGTGATACCCTGGACACCTCCACGCCGGCCCCGGCCGGAATGGGATCGGCGCAAGTCCAGGCGGCCCCGTCCGGCGAGAGCCAGGTCGACTCGGTTCCCGCGGAGGTACCGGCTCCCGAGCCCACCCCGGGCGGATTCATCATCCCCATCGATGGGGACGTCTTTTACGAACCCGAGTTGCGCGTGTTGTCGTCCTTGCCCGGTACGCCTCCGGCCAGCATGCTCCTGCTGGTGGACGGCTATCCGGACTCCGGTCCCCTGTCCGTGAGCGAAGGCCTCCTGACCGCCAAGCTCACCGGGTTGAAAACGGGGGTGCATCAACTGACCTTGCTGCTCTTCAACGAACGCACGGAGATCGTCCAAAAGCAGGAGGCCCGCTTTTTCATCCGCCTGCCCGAGCCCGTGCGCAAGGTGCGGGGAGGCGGTTATCGCCAGTTCGGGCGGGTGGTGGCCAAGATCGACTGGAAGGACGGAGAGGCCAAGGGACGCGTCCTCTCCCAAAGCGAGTTGAAGCTGCAAGCCGGTTCGGATTCCGCGCTGGTGGCGGGGGATGCGGAAACGCCGGTTTCCGAACAATTGGAAGGCGCCACGGAAGCGGCCTACAACGTCAAGTACAAGCAAATCGAGGCCTACGGGAAGGTGCTCTTGCGCACTGACGAGGATCGGTTCCGCCAACCCGCCCATCGGGTCACCGCGAACGTGAAGTACGGACCCTGGGTCTCCCTGAAAGCCGGGGACGTGTATCCCTTGTACAATTCCCTCTCCCTGAACGGCACCCGCGTGCGCGGCGGGGAAGGCGTGCTGAGCCTGACCACGTCCGAAACCCAATGGGCCTCGCTCCGCGTGGTGCGCGGGGAAAGCCGCCGCGAGGTGCCCGCCTATATCGTGAAATACGATACCGGGAACGGAACGCGCATCGACACCGTGCCGGGGACCTATGCCCAGACCCTGACGGCGGCCCGCCTGGGCTTCGGCGGCGGCCCTGAATTCGACCTGGGTTTCAGCGTGGTCAAGGCTTCGGACGATGAAGGCTCCGACGAGCATCTGCGCATCAACACCCTGCTGCACGGCACGCGCCCCGCGGAGAACCTGGTGCCCGGCATGGACCTGCGCATCGGCCTGTGGGACGGCAAAATCCAGATCTTCGGCAACGCCGCCATGAGCCTGTATACCCGGGACAAATCCCTGGGCGCCTTCGCTCCGGACAGTTTCGACGTGGCGTTCAATCCGCAGAGCTTCGATGACATCTTCATCTTCAACGCCACCACCCGGGGCTGGCAATTCCTGCTCAGCAACAATTCCACGGATGCGGACCTGCTGGGATTCGCGGACGCCAACAGCGCCTACGAAGCCGGGTTCGTTTCTTCGATCCCCTTCTCCGGCGTGGTTTCGGAGACGGAACTGACTTATTCGCACCTGGGCCTGGAATACCACAGCGAGGGCAACCCTTTCCTGGGCGGCAATCCCGGCGACGGCTTCACCTTGATGCAGAAGCTGCTGGTGCTGGACAACCGCGTCTCCGTGGGCATGGAACTGGGGAACTACAGCCAGGACCTGGGCATCTACTCCCAGACCCAGCGCAATCTCAAGGTAGAGCTCCGCTTCACCCCGGGACCCTACAATCCCAGCTTCTGGGTAGGCGGAGGACGTTCCAACATCGCCCCCGACGGAAGCTACGCCCACCAGTTCACCTCCAGCTTCCTCAATTTCAATACGGGCAGCTACCACCAGTTCCAATTGCCCAGCGCCAAGCTGCACGCCACCCTGCTCTACAGCTTCACCCAGAGCGAATACTCCCTGGAGTCCCGATATCCCGGGGACGTGCTGCCGTCCTTTCCCGCCACCCGCACAAATATCGTGAACGCCATGCTGCAATACAAGATGCGCTATATCGAATTCCTCCCGCGGCTAGCGTATACCTTTTCCGACAACGGCATCCAATTGCCCACCCACAACGTGACCATGGGCTTCCTGCAACCCATCCTGGACAATAGCGTGAAGCTGGACCTGTCCGGAACCGTGGGCCAGTACCCGGAAACCAACGAGAAGAACGACGTGAGCGTGGGCGTGGCGGCCAACGTGGAATACGTGCTCGGGCCGCAACAGACCTTCCGCCTGAGGGAGAAACTGATCCAGTACGGGGATCGGAGGCATCTTATGGTCGGGGCGAATTATGAGTTGTTCTTTTGAGTAGGCCTTGAGGAAAAAGGGCCTCTTTGAGAACGCGCAAGTGAATTTGAAGCAAAACGCTCCGTTAGGATGATCCCGTCGGGAGACCGGGCATTATTTCCGAGCCTACCGCTTCGCCCCTCGGAGTCGGGGGTCGGGAGTTAAGAAAAGAGAAGAAACCTCGAAGTCACGGATTGAGCATGCCTGCATGCCCCCCTCTTTTCTTAACTCCCGACCCCCGACTCTCGACTTGGCGCTGCCAGAAGCACTACGGCGTCAAGTCGGCTCCCAACTGTCCCCATAAATCTTCCCGCGCCTACGCTTTCAGCCTAACGAGTCCCTGCTTCCTCCACGGATTGAACGGAGCCAGGTCGAAAGGCGTCTTCTCCCCGTGAAGCAGTTTCGACAGGCATTGCGCGGCCAAGGGAGCCATGCTGATGCCGCACTTGTAATGGCCCGTGCATAGGGCCCAACCCTTGTCCTGGTCCAGCCAGCCCATCCAGGGGAGACGGTCCCGCGTGCGCGGGCGCAATCCGGACCAGCTTTCCAGGGGCCGGCGGGAGATGCCCGGCAGCAGGCGGCGGAATTGCGTTTCCACATAGGCCTCGCCCACGCCGTCGAAGCCTTCGTTCCACGTCCCGGGCTCGGTGGTGGCCCCCACCACCAGGCTGTCGCCGCGCGGCACCAGGTACATGTTGTCGTTGAAATGGACCATGCTTTCCGAAGCGTGGAACCTGGGGATCCGCAGCATCTGGCCTTTGACGGGAACCATGGGGGCGACGATGTCCATCTCTTGCAGCAGGCGCGCGCTCCAGGCTCCCGCCGCCAGCAGGACCTGGCGGGCCTCCCAGCGATCTTCCGCGAAAGTCAGGGCGGTCAGGCCTTGGGCGGCTTCCCAGGGCCGCACCGTGCCGCCCGTCCGGAACGCCACGCCGGCCTTTTCGCAAGCCGCCCGCAAGGCCGCCAGCAGGTCCCGGTTCTGGACGTAGGCCTCGCCGGGGAAATGCAGCGCCTTCACGTTCCCCAGCGGGCAGGCGTCCCGCAGGAAATCGGGTAACCTGTCCGTGACGGTGAAGTCCAGCGAGCGCTCGCGTTCCAATTGGCGGGTTTTCGTCTCCAAGCGGTCCCGCGCCGCAAGGTCGTCCAGGTCGAACACCAGCCAGTCGCCCACCCGGCGCAGGGGGACTTCCCGGCCGGAATCGGCCGCCAGGCCGGCCAGCCATTGCGGGTATTGCCGGATGGAACGGACGTAGAATTCCCGGAAAGGGGACGAGAAGACGTGGGCGTCGCGCGTGACCAGGATGCCCGCGGCCGCATGGGAGGCCTGGGCTTCCGTGCCCGCCGGATCGAACAGGCCGACTTTGCGGCCGCGGCGGGCTTCCTCCAGGGCGCAGGCCAGCCCCATCACGCCTCCGCCGGCGATGGCCAGATCGAACACCGGGCTCAAACCGCGGGCGTCTTCTTCTTCTTGCCCGCCCAGAAACCGGGGTCGGCCTCGGAGGCCGCCGCCAGGTCCGCGAAGAAATGGATCTGGCTGCGCACGGAACTGTGGAAATCGGCCAGTCCCAGGGATTCGTTTTCGGAATGGGCGTTGGTGTACGGATCCTCGATGCCCACCAACAGGGCGGGGATGTCCCCGAGCACGCGCGTGAAGCTGTCCACGAAGGGGATGGTGCCGCCGCAGCCGATCAGCACGGCCTCGCGGCCGTAGCCGCGCCCCAGGGATTTCTTGGCCACGGCGAAGACGGGGTGATCCGGCTTGGTCATCCAGGGATTGGTCCCCTGTTCCGGGACCACTTCCACCTTGAGGCCCCAAGGGCAATTGGCCCGGATGAAATCGGTCAGCAGGCGCATGGCCTTGGCATGCTGCATGTCCGGCACCAGGCGCAGCCCCACCCGGGCCCAGGCGGAATCCATGATCACGTTGCCGGCGATCTTCTTTCCGCCGGCCTGGATGGAGTTCACCGCGATGGACGGCTCGCGCCACATCTTGGCCAGAAGGCCGGATCCCTTGGCGAACAATTCCACGCCGGGCCCGATGCCGGCCTGTTCGCGGAACACGCCGTCCTGCATGCCCAGCTTGCGCATGTCCTCCATCTCCGCCGCGCTGGGGGGCACCACGTCGTCCCAGATGCCCGGCACCGCCACGCGTCCGGACTCGTCGGAGAGCTTGGCGAGGATCTTGGCCAGGCCCTGGACGGGATCGGGGACGGGGCCGCCCCACATGCCGGAATGCAGGGGATGGTCCAGGGCCGTCACGGTCACGTCCATGCTGATGAGGCCGCGCAAGGTGGTGGTGAGGCTGGGAAGCCCGGTGTCGAAGTTGCTGCAATCCGTGAGGACTACGCAATCGGCGCGCAGGCGGTCCCGGTATTTCTCCAGGAAGGCGCCCAGATGCGTGGACCCGATTTCCTCTTCGCCTTCGATGATGACCTTCACGTTCACGGGCAGGCTGCCGGAGGTCCGCAGCCAGGCGGCCACGCTGGCCGCGTGGATGATCACGCCGGCCTTGTCGTCGGCGATGCCGCGCGCGAACAGGCGGCCGTCCTTCTCCACGGCTTCGAAGGGCGGGGTCTTCCACAGCTCTTCCCGCAAGGGCGGCTGCACGTCGTGATGCGCGTACAGGAGCACGGTGGGGGCGCCGGGGCGCTTGAGCCAATCCCCGTAGACGTACGGATGCGTGCCGGGCACGCGCATGATCTCCACGTGCTCGAAACCGGCCGCTTCCAGGATGCCTTTGGCGCATTCCGCGGACCGCTCCACTTCCCTGGGGTCGAACCCGTCGAAGCTCACGCTGGGGATCTTCGTCAGGCGGATCAGGTCCGCCAGGTGCTTCGCCTTGTCGGCCTCGTAGCGGGCCAAGGCCGCCTCGCGGCCGGATTCCCATCCGCCGGTTCCGGGCTCAGCCATGGGCGCCGTCCTTCCCGACGGCGGCTTCCCATTCCTCCCGGACCTTTTCCACCAGGGGCCGGATGGCTTCTTCGCGCATGTCGAACTTGAGCCCGCCGCCCTCGAAGAGCTCGCGCAGCCCGCGCGTCCCCCCCAGGCTCAGGCCGCGCTTATAGTCCGCCAGGGCCGATTTCTCGTCCCGCAGGGATTTCAGCCA
This sequence comes from Fibrobacteria bacterium, assembly GCA_035275285.1. Classification (GTDB taxonomy): domain Bacteria; phylum Fibrobacterota; class Fibrobacteria; order UBA11236; family UBA11236; genus Chersky-265. Next base: position 13,641 of record DATENA010000039.1, read on the forward strand.
GACCTGCAACGCCCCCAGCTGGGCGATGCCGTATTCGATGTAATAGAAGGGGACCTCGAAGATGTGCAATTGGCGATGCCAGGAATTCGCCCGGAACTCTTCCAGCCCGGACCAGTCGAGATCGGATCCGAAGCGCCGATCCAATCCCAGCCAGGCGGCCTTCCGCTCCGCCTGGGTATGGCCCGGATGCGTGTACAGCCAATGCTGGAAGGCGTCCACGGTGGCGACCCAGGGCAGCAGCCGGAATACTTCCTCGTCCTCGATCTGGATGGCGCGCTTGCGGTCCTCCGGCGCGTAGAACTCGTCCAGGTAGCGGGAGCCCAGGCGCTCCATGGCCATGGAGGCCACCTCGCTGAACTCCATGGGCGCGCTGCGGTTGAAGCCCAGGGCCATGGCGCGGGTGTAGAAGAGATGGAAGGCGTGCCCGCTCTCGTGCAGCAGGGTGAATACGTCCTCGTTCATGCCCACGGCGTTCATGAAGATGAAGGGGAGACGCACCTCGTTCAGGCTGCACTGGTACCCGCCCGGCGCCTTGCCGATGCGGTTCTCCAAGTCCATCAGGCCCTTGTCCGTCATGGTGCGGAAGAATCCCGACAGTTCCGGATCCATGCGCGCGAAGATCTTCCCGACCCCTTCCACCAGGCGGGAGGCCTCCTGGAAGGGCTTCAGGGGCGGCCGGCCCAGGGGGTCGCAGCCCAGGTCCCAGGGCCGCAGGGCGTTCAGGCCCAGCTTTTCCTTGCGGTAATCCAGGGCGCGGCGGAACGTGGGCACCACGGCCTTCTCCACGCTGGCGTGGAATTGGAAGCAATCCTCCGGGGAGTAATCCGTGCGGTGGTTGGCCTTGAAGCTGTAGGCCACGAAGTCCCGCAATCCCAGGTTCCGGGCCACCTGGTTGCGCAACACGAACAGTTCGTCGAACAGATCGTCCAGCCGCTGCTTGTCCTGGATGCGGCGCTCGGCCATCTTCATCCAGGCCTTTTCGCGCACGGAGCGATCGTTGGCCTGCAAGAAGGGGGAGAGCTGGCTCAGGGTCTTGGTCTCGCCGTTCCAGTCCACGGTCATGTCGCCGCAGATCTTCTGGTAGGTCTGGGCCAGCTTGGAGATCTCGGTGTGCAAGGGGATGTTGGAATCGGTGAACAACTCGACGCTGACGATCAGCGCTTCCAGCCATTTCCCGTATTCGGCGGCCGGCAAGCCGGCCGCTTCCGGGTGCGCGATGGCCTTCTTGTTCAGTTCATCGATCACGGGCGCCATGGCCGGTTCCACCGTCTCCACGAAATCCAGGTAGGCTTTCTGCTTCTCCTCGTCCTGGGTGAAGCAGGTCATGCCGATGTACAGGCGAGCCCCTTCTTCATGGACCGCATCGCCCAGCTCGGCATAGTCGCGGATCCAGCCCAGCAGGGCCGCGCGGTCCGGGAGGGGGCGCCGGCCCAGTTCCTCCAGGTAAGGTTTGATGCCGGGCCATTTGGAAAGGTCCGCATCGGCGGCGATGAAGGTGCGCGGGAATTCGGGGCTGGGCCTGGGCACTTTGGCCACCCACGCCGGCACGTTCCCGCCCGCGGGCGCCCCCGATTGTCCTTGTTGTTCCTTGCCCGCAACGACCATTCTGGTCCCCTTTCCGGAATCCGCGCCCATGCCGCAACCGCATGTCCCGGAACCCCGTTCCCTCTAATTTAAAAAAGACGGCGCCGCCGCGATCCATCCTCGGGTTGCTACTTTTACCCGTTCCACCCGATAATTCCGGAACGCCATGACCGAGGAAATCCTTAAGCGCCGCACTTTCGCCATTGTCAGCCATCCCGACGCGGGCAAAACCACCATTACCGAGAAGTTCCTGTGGTACGGCAAGGTCATCCGCGAGGCGGGCCACGTGCGCGCCAAGGCCAACAAGAAGTTCACCACCTCGGATTGGATGAAGATCGAGCAGCAGCGCGGCATTTCCGTCTCCTCTTCGGTGCTGAGCTTTCCCTACCAGGGCTGCCAGATCAACCTGGTGGACACGCCGGGCCACCAGGACTTCTCCGAAGATACTTATCGCGCCCTGACGGCGGTGGATTCCGTGCTGGTATTGCTGGATGCGGCCAAAGGCGTGGAGCCCCAGACCATCAAGCTCATGGAAGTGTGCAGCCTGCGGAAATGTCCGGTCACCGTCTTCATCAACAAAATGGACCGCGACGCCCTGGACCCGGTGGCCTTGATGGACGAGGTGGAGCGGGTGCTCGGGCTGAAGTGCTCGCCCATGACCATGCCCATCGGCAACGGCAAGTTCTTCCAGGGCGTGTATTCCTTCGCCGGCGACAATGTCCACCTCTTCAACCCGGAAGTCCCGGAGGGGGAGATGCGCAAGGTGGACGGCCTGGACGATCCGCGCCTGGACGAATGGTTCCATCCCCGCTACCTGGCCGAGTTCCGGGACCAGGCGGAGCTGGTGCACGGGGCCATGGAGCCGTTCGACCACGGGAAATACCTGCGCGGGGAGCTGTCTCCCGTCTATTTCGGCTCGGGCATCAACAACTTCGGGGTCAAGCACTTGCTGGACAGCTTCGTCGCCTACGCTCCTTCGCCCATGGCGCGGGAAGCGGAACAGCGCATGGTCCAGGCCACGGAGCCCAATTTCACCGGTTTCGTCTTCAAGATCCAGGCCAATACGGATCCCAAGCACCGGGACCGCATCGCCTTCATGCGGGTCTGCTCCGGCAAGTTCGTGCGCGGGGCCAAGGTGCTGCATTGCCGCACGGGCCGGCAGGTCCGCCTGGCGGCGCCCTCCACCTTCCTGGCCAATGACAAGACGGTGGTGGACGAGGCCTATGCCGGGGACATCATCGGCATCCATGATCCGGGCCTGTACAATATCAGCGATACCCTCTCGGAAACGGAAAACCTGAAGTTCCTGGGCATCCCGGACTTCGCGCCCGAGCACTTCTCCCGGGTGTACCTGGAGGATCCGCTCAAGAGCAAGCAGCTAAGCCAAGGTCTCAAGCAGCTTTCCGAAGAAGGGGCCACCCAGCTTTTCGCCCCCGTCAACAGCCCCATTCCCGTGCTGGGAGTGGTGGGCGTGCTCCAGTTCGACGTCATCAAATTCCGCCTGGAAGAAGAGTACAACGCCCGGTGCCGCCTGGAGCCGGCGCCCATCCACGTCGCCCGCTGGATTTCCGGGGACGCCGCGGCCGTGCAGGAGTTCAAATCCCAGAATACCCATGACCTGGCTTTGGACAAAGGGGGGAACCTGGTCTACCTCTGCCCGAATGAATACCGCATGACCCTGATGGAGAAGAATTTCCCCAAGGTGAGCTTCTCGAAATTCCACCTTGAGGAGTGAGCCCTGGCCCGGATAGGGAACCCTTGCCGAGAGATTGTGCACAGGCTCTTTGTATTCAGGTTCTTTTTGGAGAGCAACCCTCCTTTTCCATAGCGGAAATCAGGGCGAAAAGGCCGTTCTGACAAGATTTTACAGGGCCCAGGAGACTAGGGACGTGTTTTTTTAATAAACTATTCATGCAACTAACCGTCAGGTAGGCATGTACAAGACCCATCATTATCTGCACATCCCCATCATGGGAACCGGCTTCACCATCGATACCGCCCTCCGGGTGGCGAAATTCGGCATCTCCTCGGTTCTATCCCTGGTGGACGATTTGCTCATCGAACGGATCCGGAAGCATTATGCCGCCCAGTACGGCCTGCCCTTCGAGCCGGTCAGCGCCGGCCAGCCGGACGCCCGGGCCCGCCGCATTACCGCATATCTCAATATGATCGACGTGATAGTCACCCGCCAAATCGAGGAAATCCGCGCGCTTCCCTTCGAGGCCGGCAACGACAAAATCAAGTATTTCGAGCTCCTGCCGGATACTTCCTCCGTCAAGAAGCTGTACCTGACCTACCTGGGCACCCTGGAAGGCCCGGAAAAGCGCCAACTTGAGCTCGACCTCACCCAGGCCATCGTGCCCGGCAAGATCGATTGCAATATCATGACCAAGCTGGACCGGATCACCTACGATCGGGAAGGCCATGCCATGAGCATGGAGCATGCGGACGCCAAGTCCGCCTTGCGCGGCTTCGCCAACTCCACCCTCCGCGCGGACATCGTGTTCTCCGCGGGCATCAATCCCACCCTGTACGGCTATATGGAGAGCTTTCCGGACTTCTACCGCACCGAGGACGGGCCGGCCAGGAAGGGCGTCATCCTCAAGGTGTCCGATTACCGGTCCAGCATGATCCAGGGCAAGTTCATCGCCAAGAAAGGCATCGAGGTGCGGGAGTTCCGCATCGAATCCGGCCTGAATTGCGGGGGCCACGCCTTCGCTTCGGACGGCTATCTCATGGGCCCCATCCTGCAGGAGTTCAAGGACAACCGGGCCAGGTTCCCGGAAATCTTCGAACCCATGATCGCCTCCTGGTACGAGAAAAAAGGCCGCACCTATCCCGCGGAAGCCCGCAACCGCGACATCCCCGTAACCGCCCAGGGCGGCATCGGCAACCATGCGGAAGTGCAGCGCCTGATGGATTATTACGGCATTGACGCCACCGGCTGGGCCAGCCCCTTTCTGCTGGTCCCGGAAGCCACGGCCCTGGACGGCGCCACCCGCCAGCAATTGGCGGCCGCCAAGGAAGAGGATCTCTACCTGAGCGACGTCTCGCCCCTGGGAGTGGTCTTCAACAACCTGCGCAATTCCACTTCCGAGCAATGGACCAAGAAGCAGATTACGGACGGCAAGCCCGGCTCCCCCTGCCCGAAGAAGTTCCTGGTATCGAACACCGAATTCACGGACAAGCCCATCTGCACGGCCTCCAAGGAATACCAGGGCATGAAGCTCAAGGCCATGGGCGTGGAAAAGGCCCCGCCCCCGGACACCCCGGACCAGAACATCCAGGCCGTGTACCAGAAAAGCTGCATTTGCGATCAGCTCGGCAACGGCGCCCTCATCAACCTCGGCATCATCAAGGCCGAGAATCCGGTTTCCGTATGCCCCGGTCCCAACATCGCCTATTTCGACAGGCTGTACACCCTGCGCGAGATGGTGAACCATATCTACGGCCGCGGCCGCTCCCTGGTCCCGAACGATCGCCCGCACATGTTCTCCAAGGATCTGGTGATGTCGGTGGACTATTACGGCAAGCTGGTGGACAAACTGGCGGCCGGGGACCCCAAGGGTTTCGCGTATCTGGCCGTGTTCCGGGCCAACCTCCTGGACGGCCTGGAATACTATCGCGCCTTGGTGGAATCCCGCCCCTATCCCGGGGAAAACCTGGCCTCCTTGAAGGACACCCTGGTGAAGCAGGGAAGCCGTTTGGCGGATCTGTGGAAAAACGCCAACGAAAAAATGGGGCATGCGCCGGCCCTGCAAACCGCGGCTAGTCCTTAGACCCCTTTTCCAGGGTGGGGTAGGGGGACTGCCCTCTGCGGGTATATTTCCCTTAAAATCAGTGACTTAGCTTTTCCGGATCCGGGGTTTGACCCCGGGAATCCAGCCCGTTTTCCGGCCTAGTTCCAAAGAAAAGAGGGCTCTGGAAGAAGGATTTCCCAATCCTCATCCTCATGTTCGCATAACTCATTGATTTTCGGGTATTTGAGCAATTTCTGGGTCAGTCCTTGTCCCCGCTTTCCCCCTATATTTCTGACTCGACAGGTTTTGCCGCCTCCACCTAGAATGGCTTATATGCTTTTCTCCCGCCGCCTATCCAGATTGCTTCCCGTGGCCTCCCTGGCCGTTTCCGGCGCCTGCCTGGGCGCCTTCGCGGAAACTCCCGCCGTCATCGAATACCTGCCGAACGGCGCTACCAAGATGAGTTACGAAGACCGGGTCATGCTCAATTCCCGCTGGGACCTGGGCTATTACCTGTATCAGATGCAGGAGTTCAACGGAGCCGCCCGGGAGTTCGAAAAGATCCGCCAGGTGCTTCCCAATGACGCCTCCCTGCTGGCTTTGATCGGTTCGTGCTATTCCATGTCCGGGCAATGGAGCCAGGGGGAGAAGGCCCTGCTGGAGGCCAAGGCCCAGAGCCCCGATGACGAGGATATCAACGGGTTGCTCGGCCAGTTCTATCTCTCCGCGGGCCAGTCCCTGAAAGGCGCCGCTTTCCTGGAACATTCCCTGCGCGTCTCGCCGGAACAGGACGATATCCGCGCCCGCCTGGCCACCTTGTACCTGGACGCCGGCCAGGGGCAACGCGCGCGTTACCATCTGGAACACCTGCTCCGCTCCCGGGGAGCCGAAGCGGACGGGAGCGTCTCCGGTTTCGGATTCCCCGAGCTGGACTACGATTATGCCCGCTGCCTGATCCAGGCCGGAAGGTTGAAGGAAGCCTTGGTCTACGCCAACCTGGCCCACGACGCGGAACCCGCCAACGCCCGCTTCTCGCGCGTGCTGGGCCTGTGCCTGATGGGCGCCAACCGCTATGCCGAGGCCGCCCGCATGCTGTCCGCGGGGCGCAACGAAATCCAGGCCGAAGAGATCATCTACCTGCAATGGGGCGAAGCCTTGTTCCTGGACCGCAGATGGGAAGGGGCGGAGGCGGTCTGGCTGGAAGGCGTCAGCCGGTTCCCCAAGTCCTATGACCTGATGTCGCGGTTGGTGGAGTACTATATCTCCACGGCCAAGCCCGCCAAGGCCCGCCGCGTGGTGGCCTTCGCCGGGACCCGCAACCCCGGCAACCCGGGAAACCTGCTTCTGGACGCCCGCCTGCACCGCAAGCTCGGGTTCTACTCCGCGTCCTCGAAATCCCTGGAACGCCTGAAGCGCATGGCCTGCGGGCCCATGGCCAAGGAGGCCCTCTGGGAAGAAGCCCAATTGGATTTCGCCATGGCCAAGTACGGGAATTGCGACAAGATCCTGGACAACCTGCTGCTGGCCAAGCACCGCCCGGCCGAGGCCCACCTGCTCAAAGCCAAGCTGGCCCTGTTCCGCGGCGACAAGAACCTGGCCCAAGCGCAGTTGTTGCAAGCCAAGAACGCCGACCCGTCCAACCTGAAGGTGGACGCTCTGGCGAAAGCGGCGTTCGACGGCGAGGGTGGAGCGGGCAAGCTCGCGGCCCTGCTCAGGGATGCGCCTTAGGGTCCGTTAAGAAATAACTGAAGCAGTTCGCCGCCCATCTGAGGG